>JABWCA010000081.1 GCA_013359345.1 Ignavibacteriaceae bacterium | reverse complement strand
TCCGGAATAAAGTCATTCCTGATCAATGCAGGCGGAGATATATTTGTGAGAGGTGAAAAGCCTGACGGTAATAAGTGGGTGGTTGGGGTTAAAAATGCTTATCCTGATGAAAAATTAAGACATGAGCTTATAGCAAGATTTGACCTTCAGAATATGAGCATTGCCACCAGCGGTGATTATGAAAGATATTTTGATTATATGGGAAGAAGATATCATCACATTATTGACCCCGCAACAGGATATCCCGGTGAAAAGGTAAGAAGCGTGAGTATTATTGCTGAAACTGCTGAGATGGCTGATGTTCTGGCAACATGGGGATTCCTTGATAATGAAAAAATCAGCGTGTCAGGAACAAAATACCTGATCTGTGACTACGGAAACAATCTGTTTTATGATTCCGCAAGACTGAAAAGCTGCAACATGATTCTTTTTGATAAATAATCTTAATTAAGCGGAAATATTCATCCCCTCCTCAGAAAAATCAGCGCTTATCTCAAAACCCCTATAAAAAGTTAAAAAAAAGTTTAAAATATTTTAAAATTAACCCAAAATTAACCCATTCATTAACCCATTCATTAACCCCACCCGATTAAATTAACCCATGTATTTTATAAAAATTAATGTCACAAGGGAAATTTCTGAGGGGTGAACCAGAGGTCAACACCCTCAGGGGAGCGGGGAAACTATTAAATGACCGGGGTAAGGTCATAAATGTTGTCTTTATCAGGGAAAATATAAAAAATCATTATTAACACACAGGTTCGGGGCCGGTACATTCAGTTGCCCGGATTTGAAAGGGAAAACCTTTTAGGTTAATTATACAGGCGGGAATTAAAAACAGGGACAATCTGCAAATTACGACTTTTCAATAAGGGTTAAGGCGTGATACATAAAATTGCATGACCGTGCTTTACTGACCCGAGATAATGCACGGTGTTAATGCAGGGGCATTACCAATGGTAGTGCCCCGTTTTTATTTTAAATAATAACGAGGGGGTATCCCGGTGGGTGCTCATTAACTTATCCCATATTCCTACGGAATTTTTCGAATCCCGGTCAGACTATAATATAATATCCCCTGACTGATCCGTAAAAGTTCAGTCCGGAAATTGATCACTTAAGATTAAATACTGCATAAACGGCAAAGTGATCACTGTAACCCCCGAAGTACCTTTTCCCGCCAAAAGTGGGGAGTGATGATCCGGCGTAGTTGCCTTCTTTCTGGAGGATAAATTCAGGCTTGTAAACCACAAATGAGTCGCACGGGAATACAGATGTGGTTCCGTTTATAAGTGATCCGCTCACAATGATCTGATCAAGCATATTCCATTCTGATCTGTACAGATAGCTGCCGGTGCCTTCAGACTTCTTTTTATACGCAAGATTATATAACACCCCGTTTTCAGCAACAGAATTTTTATCTGCACAGTTGAATGCTTTAGCATCAAGTGTCTGCGTAATGGATACATTTACCGGCTCATCATTAAAATCACCCATAATAATGACATTTGCAACTTTCCCGGCTTCAAACAGTTTATCCACTGCAGTGCGGAGTGTTCCGGCTGCAGCAATTCTGTTTTTTTCGCTCTCATCCTGGCCGCCTCTTCTTGAGGGCCAGTGATTAATAAACAGGTTCAGATCTCTGCCTCCTGCTCTAAGCACAACCTGCATAACATCACGTGTGGGGTATTTATCATTCAGTTCAACCCTGTGCGCTTCAGATCTGACAAAATCAAGCAATCCTTTTTTATATATGAGTGCAACATCAATGCCTCTGCCATCGGGCGAGTCTTTATGGACAATTTCATATTCCTGCCCGTAATTCTCTTTAAGAGAGGCTGTAAGAGTTTCAAGCACACCTTTGTTTTCAACTTCGGCAAAGCCAAGCACGTCAGGACCCGTGCCGCCGTTCATTGAGGCAATCACTTTTGCCAGGTTTGCAGTTTTAAGATCGAATTTTTCTTTGTCCCATTTCTTTTCAGATTCGGGAAGAAATTCAGAATCATCAATTGCGGGATCATCCTGTGTGTCAAAATAGTTTTCGACATTCCAGAAAGCAATAAAAACAGATTTGCCGGCTGAGAGCGACGAATCAGATGAACACGAGGTTATAAAAAAACTTATAAAAAACAGGTTTAAGAGGAGTATCTTTTTCATTTTACACACTGAGAATTATTTGAATAAAGGATTTAAAAATAATGAGTTGCCGTTAATATTGCCTTATATTATTTAATTTCTTTAATTAGTGAGCATTTCTTAAATAATATTGCAACAGCAAAAGATCAACACGGGGTTTCCATGAAAACGCTTTTTAATATCATTGTTTTGCTCGTTATTACATCTGTAAGTATATATTCCTCTGACCAGCCTCATCCGAGAGCTGCCGGAGTGCCCGCCGATCTGTTAAATAAGGTCAGAACAACGCCCGAAGAGGGTCTGAAGGCATTGGTTGAATATCTCACCAAAGGAATAACCGAGGAATATGAAAAGATAAGGATCCTTCATGACTGGGTTGCCATTAACACAGTTTATGATACAGAATCATATTTTTCGGGGAGTGATTCTTACTATGATCCCTATGAAGTTGCAATTCACGGAAAATCGGTTTGCGAAGGCTATGTTAATCTGCTGCAGGAATTATCTGATCTTGCAGGGCTGAAGTCTGAAAAAATCGGGGGATATGCGCGAGGATATGGCTACTCAGCATCCGGAAAAGAGACAATAAATGATAATCATGCGTGGAATATTTTTGAGGTCAACGGACGCAAGATGATTACAGACGTTACCTGGGGAAGCGGCTATCTTATGGGCAAGCAGTTCAGAGTGGCCTATAGCCTTGATTATTTTGATATCAGGCCTGAGGATTTTATTTATTCACATTTCCCCTCCGAAAGCAAGTGGCAGCTGCTGAGCAGACCGCTTAATGAAGATGAATTTCTGGCACTGCCGAACCTGGGTGGCAAATACTTCGCTTTCGGGCTTTCTGCCCCCACAAAACTGACTGAGAACCCGGATAATAAAGGCGTCTGGTCATTCAGTGTTAATGTGCCTGAAGATGTGCAGATTTCCACCGCATTGTTTTATAAGAATAAAGAGGTGCCCGACGCAACGCTCCCGATGATCTATGACGGAAAATGCACAGTTAATATAAAGTTCGGTGAATCGGGTGATCATACTCTGCTTCTTTATGCCAAAAACACAGGTGAGGAGCAGTATATAAGCGTAGCCACGCTGAGAGTATCGGGTGATAAAGCCGAGACTCCGGGTTTCCCGATGGCATACGCACCTTTTTTCGAAAACCCCATTGAGCTTTTATCACCACTTGTGAATCCCGTGACAACAGGAGCAGAAGTTCTCTTCAGAGTAAGGGCAAAGGTGTTTCAGGGGCTGACCGTCATAAACAACGGAAAGTTTTTTGAAATGCAGAAAGAGCCCGGCGATATATGGTCGGTTAAAGCGGTTATCACAGCAGGTGAAATTTTTCTGGGATGGAAAAGCGGCAGCAACACTTATGAATATTTATGCAAATGGCAGGCAGGCAACTGAAAGAGTGCCTGCCTGATTAATACCGGTTCTCTGATTATCAGAGATTAAAATTTACTCCGAGCCACGGAATAAAAGGGAAGCCCGATGTTTTTGAGTTGAGAACGGTGTAAAAGCCGAATTCGAAGGCACCGCCAAACCCGAAATTCCGCATCCCGAAACTTATCATGGTTGCCTCTGAGGTGAGAAGCCATGCCTCGGCAATAATCTTGGAGTTTTCAGAGATCTGTGTCTCGCCGCCCAGAATGACAAGCCCTTCTTTAGAGAAGTCGCCCCCGCTATAACCATACCCAAGCGTAACTGTAAATGCGTATCCTATAGAACCAAGTGTTCCTGAGCCATAAACAAAACTGTAATTGTCATCATCTGCGCCAAATAAAAGAAATCCTCCCGAAAGATTAAAGCTGCTGCTTGAGAGAAATTGTACCTTGGGCGCAACATAATACAGCTGCTGTTTTGCACCCGGAAGAAGCGATATCCCTCCGCTTATCATCACCCTGCTGTCATATGAAACAGCAAGAAAGGGGAAGAACAGTTCGTAAACGCCGAGCCGGATTTGTGTTCCCTGCATCACCCTGCCGCTGGGTGCAAGGAAGAAATGAGATGCGTCAGGATCGTTTTTACGCAGGCTGCCGTTTTCAATTCTGTAAAAACCCTTTTTTACGGATTCAACAGATGAAAGGGGAAGATTAATTGTCACTTCAGATAATGTTTTTATAACAAGCGTATCGGTGTTCTCGGATAACATATATCCGGTTAGTTCGGAGCCGTCTTTAAGAATAATTTTAACAAGGTCAGAATCAGATTTTCCGTGTAAAAAAGAGGCTGCGAGAAAGCAGATAAAAATCAGAGCCTTCATGACCAAACTTAAATTTAATTTCCGTAAGATAAATACGAAACGTTATTGTCTGAATCAACAGCAAAATTGTAAATGTTTTGTCATCAGTATGTCCGGATAATCACCAGCTTGCCTGCGGCTTTAAGTTTTTCAGCAAGAAGAGGGAGAATAACTTTCCTGTGGAGAATTCCGGTCTGAACAAAGCCGATATCAGATTCCGCCAGATTTGGTGCCGTGCCGTTAAAAAAATTCACCCGGTCTGCAACACCGAGAAGAGCTAAGAGAATTGTGACGGGAGAATTTCTTTCAAGCTTATCGGAATCCTCATCCCACACATTATAAACCTGATTGAGCGTGACTGCACCTTCTGTAACAAGGTCCATCCCTTCAATGAAATACTCTGGCGGGGAAATTGTGCCGGGATCATCCTGATCAACTTCAAGCTTCAGATCAAGCTCGCGGGCAGCTATTGCGGCTGTGGTGGCACCGCAGATAATTTTTAGTCCGTCAGATTCCATAAAATCAGAAACAATCTTACGGTCAAGCTTCGGATCTGCGGGTGCCCCTGTCATGATATTTATAATGCGTCCCGGTTTGCACCATGCAACCACAGCGGTGCAATCATCACCCTGATTCTCTTTCCACAGACTGCGGGCTTTATAAGTCAGTTCATCGGGAAAGATTTTCGGGGGATCATTTGCTGAGACAAGTTCATCAATGAATCTGTTGACGCCGTTAATTTCCCAGCCGTTTCTGAGTCCCCTTCCGAGACCGGCCTGAGTTATCCCGTCGCTCACAATTACTATTCCCTCATTAAGATCAAGCTGGAAATTGGATTCATAGACAACAAAATCTCCGTAAGTTGCTGCTTTTCTGTCAAGTATTGTTGTGTACTGACGTGTAAAGAACACAGGCGGGGGCATTTCATAAGAAAGTGCCACGGCAAGGCCATCAGTAAGAATCCTTGCAACGGTGAAAACTGCATAGGGCAGCCCGGTGATACGGGCATCTTCCATGGTTCTGACACATTTGGCAAAAGCTTCTCTGAGGGAGATCCCTCCTTTTATCAGCTCCTTCAACCTTGTTGTGCACATTGTTGCAGCAAGATTTGCCTGCACACCTGAGCCAAGTCCGTCGGCCACAATTATGACTGTTGAATAAGGATCCCTGAATACCTGGACCACATCCCCGCAGGGCTGCCCGGCCTTTTTGGATACGCTGCTTATTACCGTTTCGACGTGCCGGTATCCCATAACCAGTTCTTTGCAGATTTATCATTAACGGATTTGGCGGGATCCGCCGTAAGCTGAATCAGGTTTTCAACGAGGATTTCACCGCGCGCCGTATTCTCTCCCAGGAATTGAGCCATCTTCTGAGCCATTTCAATCTGATGATTAAGCAGCTCTCTTGCCTGAATAATTGTCTGTCGTCTCAGATCATCAAGCTTCCTCGTATCTGTAAGGTTTTTGGTCACATCCACAAAAATACCGACAATCTGATTTTCCTCTTTCAGTTTATAAATAAGCTGATGACAAACCAGGCCGTATTTTGGGTGTTCCTGCTGTATCTCAGTTTTCTCTTCTCTGCTTTCCCTCAGGCGAATGAAATGCTCGGGATCAATGATTAAAGAGATAGGTTTCCCTATTGATGAATTGCCGCAGACGAAAAAACGCCTGAATGCGGGGTTAATTTTAATGATTTCGAGTTTATAATTCAGGATTACAATGGCATTAGGTGTACTCTCGATAATTTTATCGGACCTCTGTTCGGCCATTTTCTTCATATAGGGGAGGCACATTTCCTTCTCGGCCATGCCGCGCAGTACTGCGAGCGCCTTCTCGTAGCACGAGGAGTAGCCGCAGGCACCGCAGTCGAGGCGGTCTGAATCATTGATCCGGCCGGTATGTTCAAGAACCTCGCGCACCTGCTCTTCAGTGAATTGCTTTTCTGTAACTGGAGAAGGAGTGATTTTTCTTGCAAAGCTGATGCTGCCGTCTGTATAAGGCATTGGATCATATTCATTACCGGTGGATTCTGCACCTGCTGCAGCATACCTGATCACCCTTCTCTTACGCGAGTGGAGATCAATATCTGATTTAAGTCCGGGTCCGTTGGTGCAGCCTGTCTGACAGAAAAGAGCTTCTGCAATGACGCCTTTCTCTTCCTTAAGCATCCTGATCAGCTCACTTACTTCTTCATAACCCGAAACCGCGGTGACGCTGTCTTTCAGCCCTGAATAATCAATTCCCGCAGTTCTGAAAAATCCTCCGCTGACCGGGTAGAGCCTTGAGGCTCCTGCCGGTACTGAATCAAAGCAGCTTTCCTCAAGGGTATCAATCGAGATGCCCTTTTCTTCAGTCAGTTCAAGCAGTTCGTCAAATGTTAACACTGCATCAACAAGACCTTTGTTTCCCGGTTCGCCGGCTTCACCCTTTTTAGCAATGCAGGGACCTATAAAGATGGTCTTAACATCAGAACCAACTGTACTGCGGATTATCTTTGCGTGGGCAATCATGGGAGAATCGACGCCCGAAAGCTGGTCAGTTAATGAAGGGTGATACTTCCTGACGTAGTTAACGAATGAAGGGCAGGCAGAGCAAACCAGATTACGTTTATCCTTTGACTGAAGCTCTGTTGCTGAAAACCATGCAGAATAAAAAGCGCCCACGGCAGTTTCATAAACATACCGGAACCCAAGCTTTCTCAGCAGGGATGGTATTCTTTTTATTTCCCATTCATTAAACAATGCGGGAAAAGAGGGGGCAATGGAGACGGCGGTCGTGTAACCGCCGTCAAGAAACTCCCTTACTTTATGAATATCGCGCCTGTAAGTTTTTGCATTCTGGGGGCAGTTCCTTATACAGGTACCGCACATAATGCACCTTTCATTTACAACTGATGCCTGTCCGCCGCTCATCCTGATGGCATTTACGGGGCAGACCCTTACACATTTGTAACAATCCCGGCACTTTGCTTCATTAGTGTAAACAATCTGTTCGGAAGTCGTAAGCATATTTATTTCTCAATTTCAGGAACCGAGATTATCCGCGCAACTCTCTTTTCAATGGCTTCCGTGACTATTGAAAAGTCGGCAGCGCTTATCACTTCACCGTCAACAGTCACGTTTTTGCCCTTATTGCATTCTTCCATGCAGAAAGTTGCCTTCACTTCCACGATATCTGCTAATTCCTTATCTTCAACATAATTAACAAGCTTTCTGAGAAGGTTTTGTGACCCCTTAATGAAGCAGTTCGTACCGATACAGACATTAACGTCAACAGTTTCGGTGCCAGTGCCTTCAATAAAGCTTATCTCACTCTCGAAAAGCCTTTTACGGTTTTTGTAGTGTGTATGCAGCAAATTATGTGCCACTTTACCGCCGGCTTCGCCAAGTTTCTCAGCATAAAGCTTGTTGATAAAGGGGTTTTCCTGAGATTTATGAAGCTGAATCGTTTTGTCCGAGTTGTAAATACCGCGTGCACGTTTCTGCCTGATTTCATCGTCACAGGTGAATGGTTGTCCCGCGCCGCCGATACATCCGCCCGGGCAGGCCATAACCTCGATGAGGTCAAACTCCTCCGTGCCGTTTTCAATACCGGTGATGAGGTCTCTCGCATTTGCGAGTCCGCTCACAACTGCCAGCTTAATCTCAAAGCCGTTAAGGTGCAGTTTCGCTTTTCTTACAGCATTGTTGCCTCTTAATTCGGTGAACTCATGATTATCCAGCGTTCTGTTGTTCAGAACCTCGCTCGCATATCTGAGAACGGCTTCACTGACACCGCCGCTGTTTCCGAAAAGAAGTCCGGCGCCCGTCTTGAATCCGAACGGGTGATCAAGCGAATCGGGGTTCAGATCGGCAAAGCTGATCCCTGCCTCTTTTATCATCCGGGCAAGTTCCTGAGTGGTGATGACATAGTCAACTTCCTTCACACCGTCATTCTTAAACTCGGGACGGTCAGCTTCCACCTTCTTAGCGGTGCAGGGCATAATTGAAACCATGATGACATCAGAAGGCTTTTTACCGAGTTCGCCGGGGAGCTGATTTTTAACGACAGCACCCATCATTTGCTGTGGTGATTTGCAGGTTGAGAGATTATCCAGGTATCCCGGGTAATACTGCTCGGCAAACTTAACCCAGCCGGGGCAGCATGATGTGAACATAGGGCCTTTTTTGCCTGCTTTAAGTCTTCCGATAAATTCATCGGTTTCCTCGATGACCGTGAGATCTGCAGTGAAAGCAGTGTCATATACCTTCCTGAATCCCATGAGCCTTAGGGCTGATACTATCTGGCCTGTCACGTTTTCGCCCGGTTTGAATCCGAACATTTCACCCAGTGCAACCCTGACTGCAGGGGCTATAGATGCCACGACATATTTGTCAGGATTATCGAGTTCTTTCCAGACCTGAGCGATATCGGGCTTGGGAGTCAGTGAGCCCGTCGGGCATACCCTTGCGCATTGACCGCAGTCTATACATTCCACTTCTGCAAGGTTTTTCCCGAATGCCGGCTCAACCGTTACTTCAGAACCGCGGTGAGTGAAATCGATTGCTCCCACTGACTGAATTTCGGTACATGCCCTTACACAGTCACCGCAGAGTATACATTTGTTAGGATCGCGCACGATTGCCTTTGAGGAGAAGTCAACGGCTTTTTCGACTGTTGTCTTTTTGAACCTGACTTCGGCTACACCCAGATCTGCCGCAAGCTCTTTCAGTTTGCATGAAGTGCTTTTGCTGCAGACTGCGCAATCCTGCCTGTGATTTGCGAGGAAAAGCTCCATCGTGATTTTTCTGATATCCCTGAGTTCCTTCGTATGGGTTCTGAGACTCATTCCGTGTTCCGGTTTGATTGAACAGGAGGTGTTGATGCCTCTGCCAGCAATATCCACGATACAGAGACGGCATGCACCGTAAGTGCTGAGTTCAGAGTGATAGCAGAAAGTCGGGATATTTACGTTGGCTTTCCTTATAACTTCAAGAAGATTCTTTTCTTCAGAGAAGGGAATTTCCCTTCCGTTCACGATAACATATTTATTTTCCATGATTAACCTCCCACCACGGCGTTTAATCTGCATGCGTCAATACATGCGCCGCATTTGATACATAACTCATCATTGATTTTGTGCGGCTGCTTCTTCTCGCCGGTGATTGCACCGGTCGGGCATTTGCGGATACATACACCGCAGCCACGGCACAGTTCTTCAATTATTGCCGGATTGAGAAGCGCCTTGCATTGTTTAGTGGGGCATCTTTTCTGAGTCACATGTATTTCCCACTCTTCCCTGAACTGTTTCATGAGTGAGAGTACGGGGTTGGGGGCTGTTTTCCCGAGTCCGCAGAGTGAACCTTTTTTAACCGCAAGGGCAAGTTCCTCAAGCAGATCAAGAGTCTCCATTGTACCGTTTCCTTCTGTAATATCATCAAGAAGGGCGAGCATCTGTTTTGTGCCTTCTCTGCAGAGCACGCATTTACCGCATGATTCATTCTGCGTGAACTGCATAAAGTAGCGGGCGACCTTCACCATGCAGGTGTCGTGATTCATAACAACAAGGCCGCCCGAGCCTACCATCGCACCAATTCCTGTTAAGGAATCAAAATCAAGTTTCAGATCAAGGTGATCCCTTGTGAGGCATCCCCCTGAAGGACCGCCTATCTGTACTGCCTTGAATCCGTCTTTTGAAAGCTTTCCGTCTTTGCGTGTTACACCGCCTCCGATATCAAAAATGATCTCCTTGAGAGGTGTGCCGAAGGGTACTTCTATGAGTCCCGTGTTTATAACATGTCCCGTGAGGGCAAAAGTCTTTGTTCCGGGGGAATTTTCAGTGCCAACCGACCTGTAATTATGGTAACCTTCGCGGATTATCATAGGTACGGAAGCAAGTGTCTCAACGTTGTTGATCACCGTCGGCTTATCCCAGAGACCTTTCTGAGCGGGGAACGGAGGTTTTGGATTCGGCATTCCGCGCCTGCCCATAACCGAAGCCATGAGTGCTGTTTCCTCACCGCATACAAATGCGCCCGCGCCTTCCATTACATTCACCTTGAAACTGAATCCGCTGCCAAAAATGTCACTGCCGAGCAATCCCGCATTAAGCGCCGTCTCAACGGCTTTTTTGATGCGCTTTACTGCAAGAGGGTATTCAGCACGCACATACACAAAGCCCTCATCTGCGCCGATTGCTTTACCGGCAATAATCATTCCTTCAATGACCGCATGGGGATTTCCTTCCATTATGCTCCGGTCCATAAAGGCGCCGGGGTCACCCTCGTCGCCGTTACAGATGACATATTTTTTATCGGAAACTTCTTTAAGGGTGAGAGCCCATTTTTTGCCGGTCGGGAATCCTCCGCCGCCTCTTCCTCTGAGTCCGGCGAGTTCAGTCTCCCGGCATATTTCTTCCGGGGTTAACTCTTTAAGCGCTCTTCCTGCTCCTTCATAACCGCCATGATAAACGTATTCAGCGAGATCATCAGGGTCAATTCTTCCGCATTCCCTGAGCACTGTTCTCTTCTGTCCTGTATAGAAGGGGATATCATTGATGCCTCTGCATTTATGTCCCGTTGCAAAATCGACATAAAGGAGTCTTTCGATTATCTCATTGTGGAAGAGCGTTTTTGTTACAATCTCTTCGACATCGCTGATGCCCACCCTGCAGTAAAGAATTTCTTCGGGGAGAATGGTGACGAGGGGACCCATCTGGCAGAAACCCTGGCATCCGCTGCCGGAAACAAGAATGTTTTCTTTTTCTTCCTTAACCAGATCAACCTTCACTGCTGCTTCCAGCCCTGCAAAGCGGATCTGTTTTACAAATTCATCATATACTTTCATGGAGCCGTTTGCTATACAGCCGGTTCCGGCGCAGATAATTATTCTTTTCTGAACATGTTCATAATAAGCGGTGTACTGCTGCTTTAGTAATTCAAGATTTACCGTGGCGTTCATTTTGACTGCTCCTCATCTGCTATGATTGTTTCAAGAACAGTCAGCATTTTTTCGGGGGTCATTGCGGGATGAACCTCTTCGTTGACAACAACCACGGGTGCCAGTCCGCACGCACCGAGACATGAAACAGTTTCGAGCGTGAAGAGAAAATCATCGGTAGTGTTTTTTGAAGCAGATAATTTAAGGCGTTTCTGCATTGCCTCAAAAACAGGAATCGATTCCTTAACGTGGCATGCGGTGCCGTCGCATATCTTAATAACATATTTGCCTTTCGGCTTTAAAGCAAAGTGGCTGTAAAAGGTGGCCACTCCGTACACTCTTGCGGGAGGAATATTTAATGACGTGGCTACAAAAGCAAGTATCTTTTCGGGGAGGTATCTGTACTCATCCTGTATCGCCTGTAATATCGTAATAAGCCTGTTCGCGTCATAGTTATATTTTTCAAGAATTTCCAGGACCTTTTCGAATTTTCTTGCTCTGGTGATCCCGGAAGCAATTTCAAACATTTTATTTTCTCAGCTAAATAACTTCAGAATAATTTTGTTCCATTTTTGATAAGCGGTGGGTCAGGACTCCCAGCGACTGGGAGAGGCTCACGTTCTCGATAACCACACCTTCACGGGCTTTAATATGGCAGGGTGCAAAATTCCATATTGCCTTAATTCCCGAGAAGATCATGATACCGGCAATTTCAGGGGCAAAAGCTGCGGGGACGGTCAGTACCGCCAGTCTCACTTTCATTCTTTCGATAAGATTTCCCAGCTTTGCGATGTCAAGAATTTCAATACCGTGTATAGTTTTACCGATTTTGCGGGGGTCATTATCAAAGCCCGCTATTATATCGAGCCCGAATTCCCTGAACCCCTGATAACCTAGTATCGCACTTCCGAGCGCGCCAACGCCAATAAGAAAAGCCTCGCGGCGGTTATCCCAGTTCAGGAATCTGATTATTCCCTGAATCAGATCAGAAACAACAAAGCCGACTTTAGGTTTCCCGACAACCCCTGTGACCTCAAGGTCTTTCCTGACCTGGATTGCCTCTATGCCCAGTTCATGGGCAATAAGTGTTGTTGAAACATAAATCACTCTCTGCTGCTCCAGGCTTTGCAGAAGCATCAGGTATTTAGGCAGGCGCCTTAATGTTGGCAATGATACTGATTCCATAACCGATAATTTTATAACGATAAAAATTTAACGATATAAAATTATCGATTAGACAAATAAAAAGCAAGGCTCTGTAAAAATATTTGTGAAAAATTGTGCTGAACGGCGTGAAACCTTGTTTTCTGATCATCCAGGAGATAAACAGATATGCAGCGTGGAAATAAAATAAAGTTGTGACTGAATATGAATGATCACCCCTCATCACGTCTCCTGTTCCTGAGAGTGCCGCTTAACCCCTTTTATTTGCCGCATGTGGAATGCGGTCATTTATCATGTTATCTTCATGTCACCTTCTTCTGGCCCGTTAAACTATTGATACAAAAAAGAGGACACAAAAAGATATGAAACGAATAATTTTAATTTTATCAATCCTGCTTCTGACAGTACCGGGATTAAAGGGACAGTGGAGACAAACATCGGGGCCTGAGGGCGGATACTTCAACACAGTCTATAAATACAATAATAAATTATATGCCGTAACCGTCAACGGGAGAATTTTCGAAAGGCAGTCAGATGATGCCTGGTCATTTTATTCAAACGGACACTACGATATTGAAAGGGTGTATCAGATTGGCGGCAAGCTTATCGGTGCAACCTCTTCAGGATTCGCTGTTTCAGAAGACGGAGGTTTAAACTGGACCCCCGTTATTACCAACGGTTTTAATTTCACAGAGACTATGTCAAACGGGAAAATTTATATTTCTGTGAATGATTCTGTTTTTATTTTTAATCCGCAGACCAACGGGTTAGATACATCGGGAATTAAAACAAGCATGACAATTCTTTTGAATGGTCAGCCCGCCGAAGTTGATTTTTTCGGGATCTCTTCAATTCTGATCAATAATAACAGGGTGATTATCTTTGCAATGATCCCCCAGATTGCGGGAATGACAGGAATTTTTTACTCTGATGATAATGGCCGGAACTGGATTCAGGCTCAGGGCATTGAAAATGAATTTGGCAGCCGGGAACTCCTGATGATTAACGGCACAATGTATCTGAACACATTTTCAGGATTATACAAATCAACTGATAACGGTGAAAACTGGAGTGCAGAGACAAACGGTTTTCCGGCAGGTCAGACCCCCGGATTTCTAACCATTACCGCTGTGAATAATGAGCTTTACGGCGTTGCGGTTCTGAACAGCCAGTATGGTGTCTGGAAACTTACCTCAGGAACATGGAGCGCTGTTGAAACAGAAAAAAATGTTTTCAGATTATCTGCGGCCGGCAATAAACTCTACGGCATGAGCCAGTCATCAATCATCGAGTATCAGAACACACCGGGAAACTGGAATTCTGTTGATGACGGGCTTATTGCAACCACTTCATCCCTTTACCTGATAAATGACAATCTTGTTTTTGCCGGTTACGGCAGTGATAACTGGATGACAACCGATAAAGGCTCAACCTGGTTAAAAACTGATTTTGAATACAGAGGATTCACAGCCGCAGGTAACAAGGTATTTGCGTGGGACGAAAACGGAATAGTCGTTTCAGAAGACGGAGTGAACTGGAGTTCATCATCCAACGGAATACCACAGTCGCTCCGGCAGTATATAACCTCCCTCGCAAATATAAACGGCGTGCTTTATGCCGGCATAAGTAAAGTAAGAGCAAGAATGCACTTGCCTCCGGTATGGGAAGCCGGCGGATTTTACAGGTCAGCAGATAACGGATTATCATGGCAGTATTTTGCAGCGGGTTTGCCCGCAGAAGCGGGAGTTCATGCGCCGGTATACAGAATTTTCAGCACCACTCAGGGGATTATAGCTCACACCAACGGCGGCACATTCTTGAAATCTGACAATGAGAATTCAATGCGTCAGATAACAGGTCTGCAGAGCAATGAAGGAGTTTACGATGCTAAAGTGTATGATGGTAAACTTTACATACAGACATTCACGGGAATCAAAGCATCCCCTGATTTCGGACTGAACTGGGAACAGGTGAACACGGGTCTGCCCTCTGAAACATTTTTCTATGTATCTGCAAAGCTGTTCGTCTATAACGGCAGATTACTTATAATGAGTAACCAGGCTGATAACATAGTTTATGAATTAAACGGAAGCACCTGGGTTGTATCAGAGATACCTGCACCAGAGAATATAGTGGTAAACCGAATAGAAACATCAGGTGAATTTATCATGGCCTCAACTCTTGAAAGGGGTGTATGGATTTTCAGCCCGGTATCTGATATTGAAAAGGATGAGGTAACAGTAAGTGAGTATGCCCTTAATCAGAACTATCCGAATCCCTTTAATCCATCAACCACAATCTCATTCAC
>JABWCA010000080.1 GCA_013359345.1 Ignavibacteriaceae bacterium | reverse complement strand
CTCAGAGGGGCAGACCTGCCAAAGTTACTGCACATTCTGCTTCAGATGGGCTCAATTCACTGGTGATGTTAATCTGAAATTTGCCGTCCGGGAAATGAAAAGGTTCCTTAATTATATCAGAAATCATAAAGAAATAACTAATGTACTTATAACCGGGGGTGATCCCATGGTTATGAAAGCTGATAGAATCGCTAAATATATTACTCCGCTGCTTGAACCTGAATTTGATCATGTTAAAGTTATAAGAATAGGAACAAAATCACTGACTTACTGGCCTGCAAGATTTGTGAGTGACCCTGATTCTGAAGATTTATTAAATCTGTTTTCTGAAGTTGCCAGGCATGGTAAACATCTCTCGGTAATGGCACATTTTAATCATTATCAGGAGATGGAGACCGGGGCACTAAGAGAGGCTGTGCTAAATATAAGAAAGACAGGCGCATCAGTAAGAACTCAGAGCCCGCTTCTGAGGCATATAAATGATAATGCAGTTATCTG
This sequence comes from Ignavibacteriaceae bacterium, assembly GCA_013359345.1. GTDB lineage: Bacteria > Bacteroidota > Ignavibacteria > Ignavibacteriales > Ignavibacteriaceae > JABWCA01. Next base: position 14,509 of record JABWCA010000080.1, on the reverse strand, counting down.
GGAAAAAATGTGGAAAATGCAGGTTTCCCTTGGCTGTATTCCCTATTATATGTTTGTTGAGCGTGATACAGGCGCACATGAATATTTTGCAGTGCCGCTGGCAAAAGCCGTTAACATTTTCAGGGAGGCATTCACCAGAGTTTCAGGGCTTGCCAGAACTGTGCGAGGCCCTTCAATGTCTGCCACTCCGGGAAAAATTCTTATCGAAGGAGTCACCACAATAGCCGGCGAAAAGGTATTTATCCTGAATATGATTCAGGCCAGAAAACCCGAGTGGGCAAAAAAACCGTTTTTTGCGCGCTATGATGAAAACGCAACATGGATCAATCAGCTTACACCGGCGTTTGGTGAGGATCAGTTCTTCTATGAAAATGAACTGACGCTGATGAAAAATATGCCGTATAATCACTTCTTAGCACCCTCATTCAGTCAGGCAGGAGTTCAGGTCAGTTAGCGTGCTTTTCATTTTCATATCATAATTCAGAGGGCTGTATAAATAAAATATGCAGCCCTTTTTAACACATCATATCTTCATCCTCCAAACTTGCATTTAATCGTTAAAATTGCCTATTTTTATTTGAAAATATAAAAATTACGGTAGTTCAGAATTCCGTCAGGTAACATTTTTATCCGTGCCTTAAAAAGGAGACAGCATAATGGATGTTGATAAAGCATTGCTATCAATGATAAGCAATTTCAAAGAAAAAACAGGGAAGAGCCTTGATGAGTGGCTTGAAATTGCCCGGAGTTTCAATACAGAAAAACACAGCGAGATTATTAAACGGCTCAAAACTGAGTTCGGGCTTACTCATGGCTATGCAAATATGGTGGCGCACAAGCTTAAAGGAAGTGATGCAGGTTCGGCTGAAGATAAAAATGATCTTATTGATCAGCAGTATAAGGGGAAAGAAGCACTGAAATCACTCTATGACCATCTTCTCAGTGAGATTATGAAATTTGGGGATGATATTGAAGCGGCTCCGAAAAATGCTTATGTAAGTATCAGAAGGAAGAAGCAATTCGCAATTCTGCAGCCCTCCACAAAAACAAGGCTTGATGTGGGTCTGGTGCTGAAAGGGACCGGGCCTTCAGGCAGGCTGGAGGCAGCAGGCAGCTTTAACGCAATGTGCACTCACCGCGTAAGGATTGAATCAGCGGATGATATTACCGGTGAAGTTCTTGACTGGATCAGGAATGCATATTCGGAGGCAAATTAAACAGATTTTTAATAACTCACAAAAGACAGCTGAAAATGAAAAAATTAATACTTTTTTACACACTTCTGGCTGCATTATTTAATATTAATTATGCACAGGAGAAAATAAATTACACTGATATCAGCAAATCAGGCCGGGAAATTAACAGATACACACTGGATAAAAATGCAGTGCCGGTGGTGATTAGCAGCAGAACTGCCGTTTACGGCACAACCCCTTCATGGAGTGCGACCCTTGAAAGACAGATTGGCGGTCTGGCTTTTGGTGATTTTGATAATGACGGTGATCTGGATCTCGCTGCGGGGTGTTATTTCAGTAATTCGTTCCCGCCCATCAATGAGTATGACAACATGATTTTCAGGAACGACAACGGAACACTCACGGTGAATCCCGTATGGTTCTCTGCCGATTCAAGATCAACAACGGACATCCGTTTTGGCCACCTTGATGATGACGGAAGGACGGACCTTTTTTCACTGAACGGTGACGGGTCATTTGCCCCCCCGACTATCTACCTCAATTCTGACAGCGGAATAACCAGAACCGCATCAATAACCATGCAGGGCGGACTTGCCTGGGGAGTTGGCTCATGCATTGCAGATTTTGACGGAAACGGAAAGCTTGATATTGCCGTTGGAAATCAGGGGAACACTAATGACCCCTACAGACCGATTCATTATTACTACCGCACCGGCACAAGCACCCCCACTTTCCCGACACTGGTTTCAAATGACCAGATGATAACAAACTCCGTTGCCGCTGCAGATATGGATAATTCAGATATTGTCTCTGTTCAGTATACAATTCTCTCAACCCCTAATCAGGGGTATAAGTCGTTCCAGGTTGAAAGATTTCCGGTTTATAAAGTTGATTCAATAACAGTGAACGGAACTCAGGTCACCAATTTCACCTATGACTATGCCACCGGCGTTATATCGCTCGGCACTGATGTGGCACAGGCTTCAAGAATAGATGTTTATTATAAGCATCCTGCAAGACCCGATGTTGCCGCGGCAAAATGGGTTAATTTCTCATCAGGCGTGTATATTAATTATCAGGGCACATTAAGCGGATTTCCGGGATGGACAGTTGGTAACACTGTCTCACAGAAAGGAATAGGCTGGGCTGATTATGATCTGGACGGCTATATGGATCTGGCAATAGGCGGAAGCGGTAATTCAACCGTTCTGTATAAAAACACTGCCGGAACACTGGGTGCCACACCTGTCTGGAGCTCTGCTTCAACTAACACAGGCGCGCAGGATCTTTTATGGTGCGATGTAAACCGGGATGGTTACCCTGATCTTGCAGTTGTACATTTCGGTAACAGAAGGGCAGAGATATTTATGAATAATGCCGGTGAACTTGAAACCTCACCTTCATGGCAGTTTATCAGCACGTCATCACTTAATGCTATAGCGTTCGGCGATGTGAACGGGGATGCAATGCCTGATCTTGCTGTGGGATCTGCAAGAGCGCCTGTTGTTGTATTCCTGAATCAGCTCAACCCGGTTCCCGTTGAATTTACATCATTTAATGCCGAAATGAGAGGTTCTGTTGCCGTACTGAGCTGGGTTACAGCCTCAGAATCAAATAATCATTATTTTGAAATAGAACGCAGCACTGCTGATCAGCCGGAGTGGGAAACAGCAGGGCGTGTGGAAGGCTCCGGTACATCTGCCGGTATGAACTCCTACACTTTTACCGATGCAGGTATTGAAGGAATAAGAGGTGAGATCAGCTACAGAATCAGGCAGACGGATTACGACGGCAGTTATACTTTTTCAGGAGTGAGGGTTCTTACGGGATCTTCCCCCTCAGATTTTATCGTGAACGGAAATTATCCTAACCCGTTTAACCCTTCAACAAAGGTAAAATTCACTCTGCCTGAAGAGGGTCTCGTAAATTTAACCGCTTTCAGCATAGCAGGTGAGGAGATTCTCAGTATCAGCAAAGGATTGATGAAAGCAGGAGTGCATGAAGAAACAGTTGATTTCAGCAGCGTCAATATACCATCAGGTGTTTATCTTCTGAGAGTCACATTCGGCGGAAAATCAATCAGCAGCTCTGCAGTTATAAAGCTTCAGTATCTCCGCTGAGATCATTGGTCTCTGTGCTGGTGAGGAAATTTAAGAATAAAGAGGGAGCCTTCTCCCTCTTTACTTTTAATTTCAAGAGCTCCGGCATGCTTTTTAATAAGTTCGCTGACGAGTATAAGGCCAAGTCCGCTCCCTTTTTCTTCATCAGTGCCGGAAGTTGAGAAATGAAAATCTTTATTAAGAATCATCTTTAAATTTTTCTCAGGAATTCCTATTCCGGAATCATTAACTGAGAGAAGGAGCCCTTCTTTAATTAACGCCGCATTAATTTTTATTGTTCCCCCTTTTGGAGTGAACTTAATTGCATTGCTGAGAAGATTTCTGATCATAACTTCAAGCATATTTTTATCTGCAAAAATCATAGTGCCCGGTTCAATATTCACCGAAATTGCAATTTTTTTAGTTTCAAGGTGATAAGCAAAAATGATCAGTGTTTCAGATACCACTTCTCCGAGATTAAGATGCTTAGGATGGAAAGGAATCTTGCCCAGCTCAAGTTTTGTCCAGTTAAGCAGATTTTCCAGCAGTGAGTAAGTATTCTGTGAAAGGTCCTTGATCTGTGAAATCATGGTGAGTTTTTCTTTATCAGAAAGATCATCAAAATCTTCAAGGAGTATTTCTGATATCCCCTGCAATCCGAAAAACGGGCTTCTGAGATCATGCGCAATGATTGAAAAGAACTTTTCTCTCTGTGCATTCAGCTCCCTGAGCATAACTTCCTTTTTCTTCCTTTCGGTTATCTCATTTTTAAGCTGACTGTTAAGAGAGGTGAGTTCAGCAGTCCTCATTTCCACAATTCCTGTGAGTTCTGCAGCTCTCCTCTGGAGCTGACGCACTCTGAGGTAAACAAGGCCGGTTATGGCAGCAACAATCAGCAGAAAAATAAAAATTCTGAAAATGATTGTCTGCCAGAATGCAGGGTTCACGGTAATTGTAAGCACCAGCGGGTTATTACTCCAGCCACCTTCACTGTTTCTGCCTTTAGCGTAAAATGTATATTCACCCGGAGGGAGGTTTGTGTAGATCGCTCTTCTTATTTCGGAGACCGGTGACCAGTCATCATCATATCCCTCAAGCTTATAGGTGTATTTGTGTTTCCCCGGGTCATTAAAATCAAGTATTCCCAGTTCAATCATAATACTGTTTTCGCCGTAAGAAAGCTCAAGATGATTTTCAGTTAAGGGAATCTCCCTTAGTTCAGTCAGGTTTTCGGTTACTATTACGCCGCCGGCACTTTTTTTAAGGTGAGCAACCCGTTTTATCACAACTGCGGCGGCAGGTTCGTTTATTAATATCTGATCCGATTTAAAGTAATTAACCCCCTTAATACCTCCGAAAAACAGCCATCCGTTATCGGATTTGTAAAATGCATTTGTATTAAATTCATTATCCTGTAAACCGGCATGTATATCAAAGTTTCTGATTTTTTCAGTTTTTTTATCAAGTATGAACAATCCGCCGTTCGTACTGATCCAGAAAAAACCTTCCTCTTCAATAATGCCATAGACGTATGAGTTTGTAAGTCCGTTTTTTTCATTGTAAACTTTAAAGTCGTCAGTTGCGGGATTGTAGAGACATAACCCGGCGGTTGTGCATATCCAGACTCTGCCGGTATTATCACTCCTTACCGCTTTGATGCTTCTTGAAGGAAGGGAAGCCGATTTATTCAGTTCGGGCTGATAGTTCACCAGAGTGCCGTTCCTGAGGCGGTAAAGTCCTGCATTCTGCGTGCCTGCCCAGATATTCCCGTTTTGATCAGAGTGTACGGTGATGACAAAATTATCATTCAGCTTGTTTTCAGGCCGACTGTTAATATTATATGACTGAAGATCACCTGTTTTGAAATTGAGAATCACCAGACCTGAGTCAGATCCTATCAGCAATTCATCGGGTGTTCTGAAGTGCAGGCCGAAAATGTGATTGCTTATCTTACTGCTCAGGTGGCCCATGCCTTTTGCTGACAGCAGAACCGAAAACCCTGATAAATTTTGAGATGCTTTATCAAGAAGATAAATTCCCTGCCCGTCAGTGCCAATCCAGACCTTGTTTTTATCTGAAGGATCCTCTTCCATAACAAAAACGGTTATTCCTGATATTCTTTTATAAGCTACATCCTGCTCATGAAACTTACGGTCAAGATCAAATTCAGGGAATTCAAGCAGTCCGGAATAACCACCAATAAATAGACTGCCGTCCCCGCCAAGTGAAATGCCCCTTACGCTCCCCACTATCATTCCGTTCTGCAGCTGATTGAGCAGGCCGAATCTGTTTGCGAAAGGATTAAAGCATTTTAACCCCGCTCCGTTCGTTCCGATCCAGATAATTCCCGATCTGTCTCTGAACAATACATTATTATCCACCACATAAGAAGAAGGGATACGGTTTTCAGCCTCTTTAACCCTGCCTGTTGTGATATCATATAAAATTAAGCCGTCAGTTCTTGAACTCACCCATAAATTATTTTCGGTATCTGTTGTGCCAGCAGAAAATAATTCATTTTCGGCAAAGACTTTTTCCTGATCAATAAGAAACAATTTACCCGAAAAAATCTTATCCATGGATGTTTTAAAAATCTTTGTGGGAGTGATCAGGAAGGCGCCTTTTTCAGTCTTAAACAGACCCACCACAATATGACCCGTCAGATTTAATGAATCGTACTCAATAAGTTTTGTGAAAATTGCGGATTTTGTATCAAAGACAAACGTACCTTGTCTGTTATATGTGACTAAAAGCTTATCACCAAAAGCTTTGAGAAAGTAGACTGCATTTTGCTGAGGGTCATCGGTGCCGCTGAAAAAGGCCTCATACTCACCGGTGAATTTATTGAAGCGAAATAATCCCATGTTAGTGCCAAGCCAGAGAAAACCTTTATCAGAATCTGAGGCAGCAGTGATTTTTTCAACCTGACAGGCTTGCTCAATGTTGCCGGTCCTTCTTACAATTCTGAAGTTTATTGCTTTACCGGATGCTTTATTGAGTTTTGTGATTCCCTGTGAACTTCCCAGCCACAGATTCTGACCATCCTCAAGCAATGAGAGCAAATTGTTTGAAAAAATGGAATTTATATTTGTGCGGTCATACTTATAAACTTTAAATTTCTCCCCGTCAAACCGATTAACTCCCATTGATGTGGCAATCCACAAATAGCCTTCATTGTCCTGAATTATATCTGAAATTCTGCTCGCAGAAAGGCCGTCATTTATTGAATATGTCTTAAAACGGGAAAAAAAATCCTGCGGATAAATTGTGCCGGATAAGAAGACAAGAAGGGACAGTATTAATAAACCGGAAAGTTTCAACTGAAAACCGAATTCTGATTTTAAAATATATTATTGTTTGACGGTACTGAATATATAAAAAATATTCCCGAAAGTACAGCTATGAATCGGTAATTACTGACCATCGATTGCATAATGCGATAAGCGTGCAGCCGGATATCATTACAATTAAGTCAGAATGTCAATTATGAGAGGATTAATTGAAAAACAGGGCTTTGTAATTCATCCTGTCCCGGTAAAATGTTTAACATTATTTATTGAATCCTTGCTAAAAAGAATGTTATTGATTATTTTTGTATTCTTGTATAAAAATTATCATTTGAGCAATTAGGAAAACATGGCAAATCACAAATCAGCAATTAAAAGAAACAGACAGAACGCCAGAAGGAAAGAAGTCAATAAAAAAGCCATAGCTAAAATGAAGACCCTTGTTAAAAAGGTTCTGGCTTCAACCAAAGCCGATGAGGCATTACCTGTTTACAAAGAGGCAGTTGCATTCCTTGACAGAAGCGTTACCAAAGGCAGACTCCACAAAAATAATGCGGGAAGAAAGAAATCTGCTCTTACGCTCCACATGAATAAGTTAGGCGCCGCTAACTAATAAAACTTCTGACAGAGATTATTAAAAGACTTCCGTTAACGACGGAAGTCTTTTTTATTATCAGGTTTTAACCTTACAGGCTTTTACTGTTCATTTTAACTGACTTTCCATTTCTTTACGTTTAATCCCGGGATGCCCCCGATTACCTTTTCATCTTTCATAATTCATTTTGCTAGTATTGTGCGACTTCTGCCGGAATCAGCTGATGCGGGTTTATAATATTCGGTAGTGAATATAAAGATTGATCACACAATTGAGCAATTCAACCCATTTACGGGTTTCCCGTTTGTAGCAAAACACCCTCTTCCAACAAATCTCCACGACGCGAAGCGGCGGGTCAACCGTACCGCCTGACTCACTGCCGGTGATTTCCGGGATGCGAGCATCGCATCCCTAACGGATTCCTTCTTTCTAAACCGCGGATCAACCCGGGACGGGTTGAATATCTGCAGAAAAGGCACCCCCATCAAAATCCGCCCATGACGCGAAGCGGCGGGTATTTCATACCGCCCGACTCACTGCCGGTGATTTTCGGGATGCGAGCATCGCATCCCTAACAGATGGCGCCAGACAAGACTAGGGGCCAACCCGGGACGGGTTGAATATCTGTAGAAAAGGCACCCATAACAAATCCCCCCACGACGCGAAGCGGCGGGTATTTTGGCAGGGAAAATATTCCTGACATTTCCGGTGCTCCATCTGCATATCTGCAGAGACGCAATGCTCGCGTCTCCCGAATGCCCCGCCCAAATGCATTTCCCAACCAGTATCTTCGGCCAATAATAATGAAAAAAATGCGGCTGAAGCCGGGGAGGATTTGGGCGATTCTTTTCCGTCGGTTAAAACCGACGGCAATAGATTAAAAAAAAGCTGTAATACATTAATATCAAATGGTTTAGCGCTTCAAAATTGTGTTTTATCTATTGCCGTTGACTTCAGTCAACGGTCACCAAAGCCGGGGAAACCCCATGGTTTTAACCACATAAGAAAAAAGGGAAGCCGCATGTGATTAATGAGGATGAAACCGGAAATGATTGCCAGACGCCATTTCATCGGTTAAAACCAACAGCAATACTACACCGACGGCAATAGATGAACTAAAAGCAGCTAAGGTATTATCATAAAGGCACTTAGCATTATTTGATCTATTTCCTTTTACTTCAGTTGACGGCAAATAAAATCATAAGCCTCCTCCAACCCCCGGGAAGCAGGCATTGCATCACTGACGGATAGTGCTTGTCAAGATAAGAGTCAACAGCTTAAAGATTTAATATTCTGCAAACTCTGACCCGGTCAGGAAAGAATAAATTTATCATTGGATTTTAATGAATCCAATTTACGGGAATTTCTTTGCCTGATATTATTTTATAAACATTTTACTATCATAAGCGTCTGGTCATCTCTCCGTTCCCCTCGGGAGTTCACAGCCCCGAGTATTCTTTCGGCTATCAATTTTGCGGGATGTGATGCGTTTTGTGCAGCAATATCAAGAATCAGTTTCAGTGAAAAGGGTTCTGATTCCGAATTTTTAAGTTCAAGCAGACCATCAGTAAGAAAAAGGAACAAATCACCTTTCTCATACTCAACCGAATCTGTTCTGAAGCCATAATCTTTTTTAACACCCACAGGTATCTGTTTTATATGCAGTTCTGAGAATTCCCCTGAACTGTATTTGTAGTGAAACACCGGATAATGGCCCGCAACTGAATAGCTGACTTTACCCCCGGCGCTGAACTCGGCAATGGCACAGGTTATGAAAGAACTTTTGGGCTTATTATCAATAATTACGTTATTAACGCACCTGAGAGTATCTTCTATTGAAGTGTTTAATTTAAGAGATGCGAGGTAGCCGCTTTTGAACATTCCCATCAGGAAACCTGATGATACTCCGTGACCCGAGACATCAGCTACTACTGCAATTCTTCTTCCGTTTTCAACATAAAAATCTGCCAGATCCCCCCGACTTCGTCAGCCGGAATGCTGTTCGCAAAAACTTCAAACCGGTCATCAGCATGATCAATTTCAGGTACAATTATATTGTGGAGTTTTGTGGCAAGCTCAATTTCGGTTTCAAGCCTGAATTTACCTTTGCCGTAGCGGTTAAAGAAAACTATAAAAAGCACATATCCCGATATGATTGAGAGCAGGATTCCTGCAGCCACCAGGTAATAGAGGTTCATCATTTCCGGATTGCCTCTTATTCTCCAGCCTCCGCCTGTATAAAGATATCTCGGCAGGAAAATGTGTATAATCAGCACGAAGGGAATCAGCCTGTAATTCTTTATAAAGGAATGGGCGTAGAGTGCACCTACAGCACCGGAAAAAATTGCTCCTCCGATAATATTCCTTACAGTAAGCCATTCAGGATTTATCAGAACTGATATGTATCCGATGGTTGAAAAGAGTGCGAACACAGCACCAAGAAAAATTCTGTATGTAGAAGAGGGGAGACTCTGCCATATCACGTTTTTGGCGTTTAACTGTTTCAGGATTTTTTTCATCATTCTCAGGATTTTTGCCGGTTAAATTAACAAACAAAATTTAATTAATTGTGTTAAACCTTCGGTTTGCCCTTTTCATCGTGACAAGCGGTTAATAAACGTGACAGGAAATTTGGACAGAATAAAACTTATATATAATTTGGATATGTAAATGATATAATTCTGATATCAAATCGATGAGGACATAAATGATAGAAGAAAAACTTACATCGCAGAAGAGCGGCTGGCTTATGCTGATTCTCATGCTTATACTCATACCTCTCACAATTTTCTGGATAGTAAAATTTGGCGGAATGGTAAAAGAGTATCCGGAGATGATTCCTGCACTGGTTGCAGTGATCTTTACGCTTATTATTGAATTGATTCTATGCGCAGGTTTTTTCACAATTGAACCAAAAACATCAATGGTGCTGCTTTTATTCGGCAAGTATGTGGGTACCGAAAAGCATGAAGGCTTCAGGTGGGCAAATCCTTTTTACACAAAAAGGAAAATCTCCCTGAGATCACGGAACTTTGAAACCGAAAGACTTAAGGTGAATGATAAAAAAGGGAACCCCATTGAAATTTCTGCGGTGGTTGTATGGCAGGTTGCCAATACTGCCCATGCGGTGTTTGAAGTTGAGCATTTTGAAGAGTTCACCCATATCCAGTCAGATTCTGCCCTCAGACATCTCGCATCAATTTACCCTTATGACTCAACCGAAGATGAGCCCATAAGCCTGAGAACCTCAATGGATGAAATATCCGAAAATCTTCAGAAAGAAATTCAGGACAGAGTAAAAGAAGCGGGTATAGTGATTAAAGAGGCAAGGATAAACCATCTGGCATACGCTCCTGAAATTGCTCATGCCATGCTTCAGAGGCAGCAGGCTGAGGCTATCATAGCAGCAAGAACCAAAATTGTTGACGGAGCGGTAGGAATGGTTGAAATGGCCCTCAGAAGATTAAACGATGAAAAAGTGGTGGAACTTGACGAGGAGAGAAAAGCCGCCATGGTAAGCAATCTCCTGGTTGTTCTCTGCTCTGATAAATCAGCAACTCCCGTTGTAAATTCAGGATCGTTATATTAAAAATGGCTGAGAAAAAATCAATTATCCTGAGAATCGACCCAAAGCTCTGGGAGGATCTTAATTCATGGGCAAAAGATGAACTGAGAAGTCTTAATGCCCAGATTGAGTACATACTCAGAGAGTCTTCAAGGAAGAGGAAAATCAGCGGTAATTATGAGCCGGGAAAAGAAAATGATAAAGAGGCCGCAGATAAATAGTATCTGCGGCTTTTGCTATGCAAGAGATTTTATTACATAATCATGCAGAGAGGGGGAAGCAGCAACTATTGAGTCGCCTTTTACGGGATCATTTCCGTTTATGTCAGTGATAATTCCTCCGGCACCTCTTATAACCGGAATCACTGCCATTGAATCCCATACGTGCATGATGGGATCAATCATAATATCTGCATAACCGGTTGCGAGCAGGTAGTAGCCGTAGCAATCCCCCCAGTTCCGGTAAATTTTCGCTTCTTTTGCGAGTAAATCAAAAGCAGGACCGTTCTGATATTTGTGCATATAAAAATGATCTGTTGTGAGCAGTACGGCTTTTGAAATATCATTGCATTCACGCACATTCACTTTAACCCCGTTCAGTTCCGCGCTTTCATTATCACCGATCAGAAATTCACCAAGCACCGGCTGATTAATGACTCCCAGAACAGGATTGCCTCTGTAAGTCAGTGCAATAAGCGTCCCGAAAGTTACAGTTCCGCAAATGAAGCTTTTTGTGCCGTCAATCGGGTCAAGAATCCATTTGTATTCGGCATCAGGATTATGCTCACCAAACTCTTCTCCCAGAATTCCGTGATCAGGGAATTCCTTCATTATTTCAAGTCTTAATATTTCCTCAGCTTTTTTATCTGCAATGGTAACGGGTGAGTTGTCATCCTTTTCGGCCACGGCCACACCCGATCTGAAATACATATTTATAATCTCACCGCTCACCTGTGCAAGATGTTTTGCAAACAGCTTAAATTCATTCATATTTACATCCCGTAAATTAAAAAATAACTCTCCCTCAATTTAAACAACTCAAACTTATTATGTGGATTAACACTGTAATCTTATTGTTTATTTCGAATATCTTCATGACCTTTGCATGGTACGGACACCTTAAAAAAACGCCCGATAATAAACCGCTGTGGATTATCATTCTGACAAGCTGGGGAATCGCATTATTCGAATACATCTTTATGATTCCGGCGAACCGGATCGGTTATCAGCATTTTAATGCCGCACAGCTCAAGACAATACAGGAGATTATCACCCTGGTTGTCTTCTCAGCTTTTTCGGTATTTTACCTGAAGGAGGAATTCAAATGGAATTATGCCGTCGGGTTTGCGTTTATCGTGCTCGCAGCGTTTTTTATTTTTAAGAAATGGGATTGAAAACAGGACTCAGGACTCAGGAAATCAGGACTCAGGAAATCAGGACTCAGGAAATCAGGACTCAAGAAATCAGGACTCAAGCAATCAGGACTCAGGAAATCAGGAAACAGGAAATCAGGCGGCAGGACACAGGACTGTAACGCCGACATTCCTGTCGGTACATTTGTGCTGAATACGACTGCATTGTTATTCACAGTTACAGGAAACAAGCAGAATACAGCTGCCTTAAGCCGGTTGCACACTGCCGAAACGCTTTTCGGCTAAGAATACGCAGGCAGGAAACAGGAAGCAGGAAGCAGGAAAACAAAAAAGCCTTCGGCTTAGTGAGACGCTACGCTTAGTGAGCAGTGAGTCGCCTACGGCTTAGTGAACAGTAATAAAAGTTAGCTTGTATGATTGTATGATTGTATGATTGTATGAATATGTATGAATATGAATGAATTCCATTGGTACAGCGACCTTCAGGTTGCTTCTGTCTTGCTGCAACCTCGCACGAAAAACACCGGCATTAAGGATGAAAAAAAGTATGGTTGTATGAGAGTAAGAACCTTAGCCGGTAGGGTTGAGTCTTCCCCGGATTGTAAGCCCTTTACAGGAAGCAAGAAACTGAGTGCCTGCATCACCGTGGGTGATCCCCGTTTGTAGCAATTCAGTCCCCGGTCTGTTTTTTTCATCTCCGGAGGAGATTCCCTTATCCAGCAAAATCAGGCAGCAGGTTTGGTTGTACTTTGGTGTTGCCAGTAGGGGGAAGCCTTTTTCAGGACTCAGGAAAACAGGAAACAGGACTCAGGAAAACAGGAAACAGGACTCAGGAAAACAGGAAACAGGACTCAGGAAAACAGGAAGCAGGGAACAGGAAAGCAATACTTCACACTGCAAAAGCGCTTTTTGGCAAGGTGTACCTTAAGGAAAAAGGAGACAGTAAACAAAACAGTAACGCCGACATTCTTGTCGGTACATTTGTGCTGAAAATGGTTGATAGAAACTAGTATGCCTGAATAAGGTATGATTGTCCGCCTCGGCGGAGATTGTAAGAAGGCAGGATTGAACAAAGACAGAAAGATAAAACAACTCATGAATTTTTAATCAGATATCCTATCGTGAAGAAGTGGATCTGGTAAAACATTGAACCTGCGCCAATCCACCAGGCTTCAAACTGAGCATGAACTGAATACATTAAAAATACAGAGAGAATAAACAGCTTCTGCCGGGTTGTGAAATTATAACTTTGCTTCACCCTTCTGATCAGCGGAATATAGATGATCAGAAAAAGTATAAGCCCGGTAATACCGGTTTCCTCCACGATACCAAGCGATGATATCCCTTTTTCTCTTACGAAAATGCCGTTCCGTTCATGATCTCCGGCAAGAACAATTGATGTGTCTCTGTGGCTTATACCGTAACCAAGTCCGGTGAGGCCCCCAAGTTTTGCGCCGTCAATACTTGCCTTTATCATCTCCTGCCTGGTGGAAAGAACAGACGGGGCGCTTTTATATGCGTAATCCTCAATTTTCTTTCCGAGCGGCGAGAACATAACAACGGCTCCTATAAGAAAAAGTGCCGGCACCACATAAATAAGACTTCCCTTTTTGAGTGAAATTAATGCAAAGAGGATAAAAAATATCAGGAAAGCAAGCACTGATGCACGAGAGTGTGAACTGATAAGGATATAAAGGGCACCGGTTAGAAGCAAAGCATTGATAATCAGCAGCCGGTTTTTGCCGGGTGAAATTCTCACCTTCTCAGTAAAAGGATAAAAAAGCACAGGAAGAGTAAAGATAACTGCTGCAGCAAGAGTATTCTGGTGTGAAGCAAACCCCATAAACCCAAGTCCATTTCCCCCCGACCAGCTGTTACCGGGGATACCGGAGAGCATCGAAAAGAGGGATAGCAGAATAAGCGGAATCAGAATGATATAGTGGAAGGTGAATTTTTCTTTCAGGTAATCAGTAAAAAGGTACCCGGCCGAAAGAAACCCCGCTGTGATAAAAACTGCGAAAACAGCCCGCTGCAGGGAATACCCGGGATGATCTGACCAGAGAACAGAAATCAGGTTCCAGAGAAGAAACGGAATGAACCAGAGAAATGCTTTCCACGATTCTTTATTCTTTTTCAGTTCTCCGAATGCTGCCGCGATGACCCAGATAAGCAAAGGAAAAGCCGATACATAAAAATTCCCTGTGTTTTGATAGAGTCGGGCAGAAAAGAGAAGCAAAAGCAGGCCGGTTACCGCCTTGTTAAATCTTTCATCACGGGAAATGGTGCCGAATTTTTCTTTAACTGTTTTGATGCTCAACTGACAAATCTTTTTAAACTGAATATTATAAAATAAGAAGTACAGGCTGATAATCATTGAGGCTGATTAATTTCAGGC
>JABWCA010000079.1 GCA_013359345.1 Ignavibacteriaceae bacterium | reverse complement strand
CTCCGGCCGTTACACCGCCTATCGCTCCTATTTTGTAATAATCGATACTTTCTTTCACGTCTGTAGAGTCGCCTCTTAATGTGAAAGCCACAATTGTTATGAAAAAGAGAATTCTCACGGCATTCTGGAATTTAAGTGCATTCAGAGACTGAAATATTAACTGTTTGTTTGCTAAATATAATCACAAATCCCTGATTTTAACCACTTGTATAAGTTTCATGAGTAACTCTCTGATATTATTGATATCTTTAGAAATAACAAATTTCGGGAGTATATGTTAGAAGTTAAAAATCTCAGAAAAGAGTATTCATCAGTAATTGCTGTTGATGATATTTCATTCTCGATAGAACCCGGCAAAATATTCGGACTTATGGGTCCAAACGGCGCCGGTAAAACAACCACCATCAGAATGATTCTCGATATAATCAGACCAACTTCAGGCGATATCCATTACAACGGGAAAAATGTCGGTTCGGCAATTTATAATATCACCGGATACCTTCCTGAGGAAAGAGGCCTCTATAAAAAATCAAAAGTCAATGATGTGATAATGTATTTTGCAGGACTGAAGGGACTTGACCACTCCGCTGCTGCAAAAAACACAAAACACTGGCTTAAAAAGCTGGAAATGGAAGCGCATGCAGGCAGAAAAATACAGGAGCTTTCAAAAGGCAACCAGCAGAAGATTCAGTTTATATGCTCTGTTGTGCACGACCCGCAGATTCTGATCCTGGATGAACCTTTCAGCGGATTTGATCCGATAAATCAGCAGCTCATTAAAGATGAGATCCTGGGATTTGTGAATGCAGGAAAAATAATTGTGCTCAGCACACATCAGATGGATATAGCTGAAAAACTTTGTGAATCAATCTTCCTGATTAATAAGGGAAGGGAAGTCTGCAGCGGGAACATCAGTGAAGTGAAAAAACAGTTCGGAACAGAGGCTATAAAGATTGAATACAGTGGCGATGCTTCATTTCTTAAGACGATGCCTGAAGTTAAAACCGTTGATCTTTACCAGAATTTTGCAGAAGTTGAGCTGGTGAAGGGTTCTGATACATCAGATTTTCTGATGAAGATACTCCCCCGACTGAATATCAGGCAGTTTTCTGTGCTTGAACCCACACTGTATAAAATATTCATAGATGTAATAAAACAGACCGGAGGAGCAGCAAATGAGTAAGGTACTGACAATTGCCAAATGGGAACTCATCGAAAAACTCAAATCGAAAGAGTTCATAATAGGTCTTATACTGACTCCTGTCATCATAGTTGCTTTCAGCGTGCTTCCTTCACTTCTGGCAGCCAAGGAAGATGACACAGTCAAAGCTATCGGGATACTTGATGAAACAAGGCTTTACCAGAAACCTCTTTCTGATAAGCTCGGAGAGTATAAGCTGCCCGATGGTCAGCCGCGTTATGTCACGCTTAATCTTTTCAATGAAAACGAACATCCCGATTCGCTGAAAAAGAAGGCAAATAAGGAGATATCTTCAAAGAAAATTGAGGGATATATATATATCCGAAGTGTTGATAAAGACACAACCACAATTGAGTTCATGAATAAGGCGATGGGTAACTTTAATGATCTAAGGCGGTTTGAGAATTCATTTAATGAAGCGCGCCGTGAAATGATTGTCAGAGAGGCAAATATCGATACAAACCTTGTTGCAAGCCTTACAAAAGAAATTCAGCTCTCTTCTGTAAAGATTAATGATAAGGGAGAGGAAGAAAAAATTAATTTCCAGTCGCAGTTTTTCAGTTCACTCATATTTGTGATGATGCTTTTCTTCATAATAATGTTCACAGGCGGTTCACTTATAAGGAGTCTTGTTGAGGAAAAATCAAACAGGCTGATAGAAATAATCATATCAAGCTGTAAACCCATGGATCTGCTGTTAGGCAAGGTGCTTGGTCTCACCACACTGGTTTCAATCCAGCTTATTGTCTGGGCTCTAATAGGCATAGCATTTGCGGGACCGGCCTTGCTGATATTTGCCTCATTCCAGAACATTTTATGGGTGCTGCTGATATTCGGACTCGGTTTCCTGTTTTATGTATCCATTTTTGTGGGGGTCGGTTCAATAGTGAATACTGAACAGGAGGCACAGCAGGTAACGGGCTATCTCTCAATGATTCTTGTGATTCCCATAGTGATTCTTCTCCCAATTATTCAGAATCCTGACCAGATGCTTGTTAAAGTGCTTAGTTACATACCCCTTACCACTGCACCGGTGATGCTTGTAAGATTAAATATTGCTTCAGTTCCGTTCATTGATCTGGCAATAGCGGTACTCATTCTGCTGGCATCAAGTTACATCACAATCAGGATATCAGCCAAAATATTCAGAATCGGCATACTCTCTTACGGCAAGATGCCCAATCTCAAAGAACTGATGAAATGGTTAAAATCATCAGAATAGTCTGATCCCGGTTTTCAGGGCGGAATATAAAACGTTCCGCCCTCATTTTTTTCTTTAACCCCTCCTTAAATTCCAAAGATTCTTACTATTTTAATGACAAGTTTTTATTTCATTAAACGGTCAGAAAAACTTGGTCATAATCCTTGCAGCGGTTGTTCCGTCATTACTGTATCTCTTATTTCTCTGGAAAATGGACCGCTATGATAAAGAACCATTTTGGCTTCTTCTTCTTAATTTCCTCTGGGGTGCAACAGGGAGTATAATACTCATAACCATTCCCACTATTATCCTGGAATCGGTTTACAACACGCGTACATCACAATCTGAATTTATCACGTCGGTAATAATGGCCCCTCTTTTTGAAGAGACAGGCAAGGGCATTTTCCTTCTTTTTACTGTGACAAGGCGAAAATTTGATAATCTGACAGACGGTATTGTGTACGGCGGGGCTATCGGGCTGGGTTTCGGGATGACCGAGAATTTTCTTTACTTTCTCTCATCGCCGCCTGAGGCGCTCTGGGGCACAATATTCTGGAGAACCTTCTGCTCAATAATTGTCCACTGTGTGGCAACAGGAACCTTCGGGGCGGCACTTGGCTTTGCAAAGTACCGGTCGGTTTACTGGAAGATACTCCTTCCGCCGGCGGGGCTGCTTTATGGCATGCTCACCCATGCGTTCTGGAATTATTCGGTTATTACTGAAGGTTATCTCCTTCTTGGAATTTTAAGTTTTCTTCTCTCGGTGGTGATATTCCTTTTTATGTTTTTCGGCAGCATAAGAAACGAGAGCAGAATCATATACGAGGAACTGCTTGAAGAATCGGGTGATGGGATTCTGCCTGAAGAACATGTATTTATTCTGAGCAACAGGATAAGAGACAGCAAGGGGTGGATTGCAGAGCATCTCAGAAAAGATTATCTTAAGCATGCAACAACACTTGCATTCAGAAAAGCGCAACTGAAGAAAACGACGGGTATAAACAGGATGTCTTATGAAGCCGATATTCTGTTTCACCGCGAGAAAATTAAAGAAATACTGAAAGCCGCATATCCCCTGAAATACAATGATGCCGGGGATGTTGTGAGTATACAAACTTAATCCTTGTAAATTGGAAAAAATACTTCATATTATCTGTCCTGTGGGCTCGGGCCTCGCTTCTGAAAATGAAATTGAGCAGCTTGAGTATGAGGATTTTCTGCGTCTGCATATTAACCTCCTTGAAAATTATCTCGAGGTTATAAATGCCGGTATGCTGAAGTACAGAAAGTTTGTGTATGCTCCTTTAAGGGTGATAAATGAGATTGAGAGTATACAGACAATAGCTGAATCATTTGTTCTTGTCAATACTTCGGGGCGAATCACTGCCGGACTGATTATGGAGAATGCTTTAAATGAGGGCAAAAAAACTGCTAACATAATCACTCATTCAAATCTGATCGGGTTTGATGCCGCTGCAATAAGGAAAATCGGGAATCTTCTTGATCTGGATTATGAAGTGGCCGTTGTGAATGAATCGGTGAACGGGAAACTCATTGCCGCAGGGATTAACACCCCGCTGAGCGAAGAGCTTATAAGTGCAGTGAGAAACAATATTGCACCCGACGATTTCATCAGGAACGACATTGACCCGGATGCTGCGTTATTCATTCTCAGGCACGGTCTCATGGTGAAAAGCAGGGAAGACCTCGGCAGATTGTATCAGTTTCTGTCACTTAAGGAGAGTATACCATACTGTGGTAATATATATCACGAACGTTTCACCGAACTTTTTGTAGATTACAAACATATATTATGAACAGAATAGGACTTTTTGGCGGGAGCTTTGATCCCGTGCATATCGGACATCTGATTACGGCCTCTTATGTGATGACAGAGCGGAGGCTTGAGAAGATCGTTTTTATACCGTCATTTTTATCGCCGTTCAAGGTGATGACGGGACACTCCGACGCATCACACAGGATGAATATGCTCAGACTCGCAATTGATGATTTCCCCGGATTTGAAATTGATGATATTGAGCTGCAGAGAATGGGTGTGTCTTTCACAATTGACACCATCAATGAATATCACAAAGTATATGACAAGGTTGATCTTATAATCGGTTATGATAATCTAACATCGTTTGATAAATGGAAAGATCCCGAAAGCATAGTTGAAAAAGCGGATCTTGTGGTGCTGCCCAGGAAATGGGGACAAAACCAGGAGCCGCTTGAAGAAAGCCGTTTTGCCCGATATGTTACATACAGCTCCTCACCGGTTATTCAGATAAGCTCAACAATGATAAGGGAGAAGGTAAAACGGGGAGAGAGCATCAGGTTTCTCACACCTCCTGCGGTTGAAGATTATATTTACACAAATAACCTTTTTAAAGTATAAGAACTGTTGCCATAATTTTCTTATATTTATAAATATATCCACCTCAATTTTCAGAAATTTTAATGCAGATAGACAAACTTCTGGATGACATTCAGAAACGGGATAAACGGACTATTGCCCGGGCTTTATCTCTTGTTGAATCAGAGCATCCGATTACAGAAACCCTTCTTGACCGGATTCATCAGTTTACAGGCAATGCCTACAGGATAGGGATAACCGGACCTCCCGGCGCGGGTAAAAGCACACTCACTAACCAGCTTGCAAAGTATCTGAGAAAGCTTGGTAAGACCATTGCAATAATTGCGGTTGATCCCACCTCACCATTCACAGGCGGTGCGCTTCTTGGTGACCGCGTAAGGATGACCGATGCAGGCAACATGGAGGGAGTGTTCATAAGGAGCATGGCGACCCGCGGGAGTCTCGGCGGACTGAGTAAAAAGGCAATTGATGCCGCTGATGTTTTTGATGCCGCCGGTTTTGATTATATAATTTATGAAACCGTGGGGGTGGGGCAGTCAGAACTTGATATAGCCAAAGCTGCTGACACCACAGCCGTTGTGCTTGTGCCGGAATCAGGCGATGCAGTTCAGGCAATGAAAGCCGGACTCATGGAGATAGCAGATTTTTATATTGTGAATAAAGCTGACAGGCCGGGATCTGAGCAGGCTGTTTCGGCAGTTAAGACTATCCTGATGCTTCGTGCTCATGATGAGCATTCATGGATGCCCGATGTCGTTAAGACTGTTGCTCATGAAAACAAAGGGATAGACCTTGTATACAAAGAACTGCAGCGGCACGAAGCCCATCTTAAGAGCAACCGGCAGTTTTCACTCAGAAGAGAGAACAGAGCAAAAGAGAGAATCAGGGAAATAGTGTTCAGTAAAATTGTATCTGAAATATGGGAAAAAAGCGGTGAGCAGGTTCTCGCAACATCGCTCAAAAAAGCGATTGACGGAGAGAGTTCGCCTTACAACATTGCAGACGAAATAATACAAAACTATAAATCATCTTTGAAAGAGGTAAACAATGATTGAAGAGTCTGTTGAAAGCAGATTTATTATCGGATTCACTGAAGAGCAGAAAGTTATCAGGGATACGATAAAAGATTATGCAGACCACGTTATCAGACCAAAAGTCATGGAGTTTGATGAAGCCCAGGAATTTCCGCTGGCAATCCTGAAAGAACTGGGGGAGATGGGATTCATGGGGATACTTATACCTGAGCAGTACGGAGGCTCGGGGCTGGGTTATGTTGAATATGCTCTTATTATTGAGGAACTTGCAAAAGTTGATCCTTCAATTGCATTATCGGTTGCAGCTCATAATGGTCTCTGTACAAATCATCTCTATCTGTTCGGAAATGAAGAGCAGAGAGAAAAATATCTTCCGGATCTTGCTTCGGGCAGAGTGATTGGTGCATGGGGACTTACAGAGCCATTTTCAGGCAGCGATGCAGCGGCAATGAAAACCACAGCCGTTAAAGAAAGCGGGGCGTGGATGGTTAACGGAAGCAAAAATTTTATCACTCACGGCACATACGCAGATACCTCAGTGATACTTGCCATAACCAATAAGGAAAAAGGTAAAAAGGGTATCTCCGCATTTATAGCCGGGAGAAATTATGATGGTTACTCGGCCAGCAAAAAAGAAAACAAACTCGGTATGCGTGCAAGCGATACCGCCCAGTTATCATTCATGAACCTCAGGCTCCCTGAGGAGAACCTCCTTGGTAATGAGGGCGAAGGGTTTATTCAGGCGATGAAGGTGCTTGAGGGAGGCAGAATTTCAATTGCCGCACTTTCATGCGGACTTGCACAGGGTGCGCTTGATGCATCACTCAAATATTCGTCTGAAAGGGTGCAGTTCGGTAAATCAATCAACTCTTTCCAGGGTATTCAGTTCAAGCTTGCCGATATGGAAACCAATATTAACGCTGCAAGGCTGCTTACATATCAGGCTGCTGTGGCAAAAGACAATGGCCAGCCTATACATGACATTGCCCCAAAGGCAAAATTGTTTGCATCAGAAATTGCAGAAAAAGCTGCCTCTGAGGCTGTTCAGATCTTCGGAGGTTACGGATTCACAAAGGATTACCCCGTTGAAAAATTCTACCGCGATGTAAAACTCCTTACAATTGGTGAGGGCACCTCAGAAGTGCAGAGGATTGTGATAGCCAGAAATCTCGCCCAGGAGTAACCCGATGAAAAAAATCGGTTCTGAGCTGAAGCATAATCAGCAGTTTCTTGAAAGAGAAGATTTTCAGAAGAATGCGTTAAGAAAACTGAATGCTGCGCATGATAAAATCAAGCTGGGCGGCGGTGAGAAAGCGCTTCTGAAGATCAGAGAAAAAGGAAAACTTACAGCGCGTGAACGAATTGAGAAACTCACAGATCCCGGTTCGGTTTTCTATGAACTCAATTCATATGCAGCCTATGACATGTATAAAGAGTGGGGCGGCGCCCCGGCTGCAGGTACAGTTATTGGTATAGGCACGGTATCGGGCAGAGAATGCATGATTGTTGCAAATGATTCATCCGTTAAAGCAGGTGCGTGGTTCCCGGTGACCTGCAAAAAAAATCTCCGGGCGCAGGAGATAGTTTATGAGAACAATCTCCCCGTGATTTATCTTGTTGATTCTGCCGGTGTATTTTTACCCCTCCAGGATGAGATTTTCCCCGATAAGGAGCATTTTGGGAGGATATTCAGGAATAACGCAAAAATATCAGCCAAAGGAATACCACAGATATCTGCAATAATGGGTCCCTGCGTAGCAGGAGGAGCATATCTACCCATTATGAGTGATGAGGCTCTGATTGTTAAAGGCACAGGCTCGGTATTTCTTGCCGGATCACATCTGGTGAAAGCCGCCATTGGTGAGGTGATCGATAATGAATCGCTCGGCGGGGCAAAAGTGCAGTCTGATGTTTCGGGTGTAACTGATTACGTCATGGAAAACGATGAAGAGTGCATCAGGCAGATCAGGAGTCTGATAGAAAAATACAAAATCGGGAAAAAGGCGGATTTTAACAGAACCGAGCCCGCACCACCTCTTTTCGCCCCTTCTGAAATTTACGGTATACTTCCCGAAGAACCCATAAAGCAGTATGACATGCATGAACTCATTGCGAGGATAGTTGATAAATCTGAGATAGATGAGTATAAGGCCGGTTACGGAAAAACTATCATAACTGCTTATGCCAGAATTGACGGCTGGGCGGTTGGGATTGTGGTCAATCAGCGGTCGGTCGTGAAAAATGCTAAAGGGGAGATGCAGGTGGGCGGAGTGATCTATTCTGATTCAGCAGATAAGGCGACAAGGTTTATCCTGAACTGCAATCAGAAAGGTATTCCGTTGGTATTCCTTCAGGATGTCACCGGATTCATGGTGGGCAGCAAGGCAGAGCATGGCGGAATCATAAAAGACGGTGCTAAAATGGTGAACGCCGTTGCCAACTCTGTTGTCCCGAAGATTACAATAATTGTCGGGAACAGTTTTGGTGCAGGAAACTATGCAATGTGCGGAAAGGCTTATGATCCCAGATTTATTTTTGCCTACCCGACTTCAAAGATTGCGGTAATGGGAGGGGCACAAGCCGCCAGCGTTCTTCTTGATATCAAGGTTAAGCAGATAGAAAACGGTGATCATAAAGCATCTGAAGAGGAGAAGAAAAAACTCCTTAAGGAGATTACTGATTCTTATGAATCCACAAGCTCTCCGTATTACGCCGCTGCTCGTCTCTGGGTTGATGAGATAATAGATCCCGCCCGCACCCGGGAATATATTTCAATGGCAATTTCAGCCGCAAATAACAATCCTGACATTGAAGAGTTTAAACTTGGGGTTATTCAGGTTTAAGACAGCAGGATCAGTGACAACAGTGACATCAGTGACATCAGGGCAGCATAGACGTTACCGTCCCTGGTGGCGGCTGAGTTGTTCGTGGTTATTTATTGCAGCATGACAAAAGAAACACACATGAAACGAATTCCGTAAACGGCGGACAGTGTGCGAATGAACACGAATTTTTAATTGAGTGTTGTGCAAAGTTAAAAGATTAAACGTTTTGCAGTTTAGTGTATTAAATAATTTAAGGCGGTTGTGAGATTCATGACCCCCTTTTTTTATAATCAAAGTTTAAGGTTGCTGCACTCTTTTTTTTGGCGCTTATTTAAGTGGGGCAGCACCTTACTGCCGAAAAGCATTTCGGCGGTATAATTTGTAATTGTGTGGTGTGGTTGCAGTATGTTATGGTTACCGGCCACCGTTTTAGCTGCTCTTGTTTTCTGCCTTCCTGTTTCTTGCTTTCTGTAAAGGGCCTACAGTTTTATTACCAGTCGGGGGAAGGCTTCCCCCGACTGGAAAAAGTTCATACAATCATACAATCCAGTTCATACAGTCATACAACCTGCCTCATACAATTATACAATCATACATTGTGCGTGAAAATAAATGGGAAGTGACCCTCTAAGAGGCTGTTGAAGCAGAAGGTGCTTCAGATTCTATCTGAATGCCTGAACAATATCCGCTATGATGTCTTCTGTATCTTCCAGACCGACGGAAAGGCGAAGAAGGTTCTTTGTAATACCAAGCGCATTTTTTTCTGACGGCGGAATAACTGAATGTGACATATTATAAGGCTGGCTCATAATAGTTTCAACACCTCCCAGACTCTCTGCCACTTTTACGATTTTTAGTTTAGCAGTGGCTTCTTTGAGATTCACATTTTCATCAGCAACAAAACTTATAACACCGCCCCTGCCTCTTGCCTGTGAATTCTGTATTTCATTTTCAACTGCAGATTTCCATCCGGGATAATAAACAGCTTTTACAAATGACTCAGATTTAAGTGCATCCGCAATGGCGGCTGCACTCTTCGTATGGTAATCCATTCTCACTTTAAGTGTTTTGAGTGATCTGAGTATCAGCCACGCATCAAACGGACTTGGCACGGCTCCTGTTGATCTCTGAAGGAATTTAAGTTTCTCAGAGAGCGAACTGTCTGAAACACAAACCACACCCCCGATAACATCGCTGTGTCCGTTTATAAACTTTGTGCTTGAATGAATGATAATATCTGTGCCATACTCAGCCGGATTCTGGAGATACGGGGTGAGAAATGTGTTATCTGAAACCGAAATAAGGTTGTGTTTTTTTGCAAGATCTGAAGCGGCTTTGAGGCTGTAAACATTAAACAGGGGATTGGAAGGGGTCTCAATGTAGAACATCCGGGTTTGAGGGCGTAACTTTGATTCGGCATCAGAAAGATCGGCCTCATTAAAGTAATCGTGAGTTATTCCATATTTTTCATTAAGATACTTAAGAATCCTGTAAGTACCTCCGTAAATCTGAGAGGAAATCAGGATATGATCACCGGGATTGAGGAGGGAGTATACGGCATTAATTGCTGCCACCCCTGACGAAAACAGCAGGGCATGGCGGGTTTTTTCAAGCAAAGCAATATTTTCTTCGGCGGCAGCGCGCACGGGATTCTGCCCCCTGGAATATGAGAACTCCCCGGGTGTTTCAATATCCTCACGGTCATAAGTGGTGGCCAGATGTATCGGGGGGATGACATCCCTGTACTTACTGAAGTTTTCCTGCCCTCCATGAATCGCATCAGTTGAAAAGCCCATAATTAACCTCTGTAACCTCTTAAAAATTCTTCAATGCCAAGCTGCTTTTTACCTTCCATTTTCAGCTCAAGGATTTCGTAACTGCCGCCCCGGCACCCGATGAAAGCCCTGTTACCGTTAATCACGAATTCTCCTTCCGGATAAATTTTATCGTGCGGATTTCCTTTGTAAATCTTGGTCACTTTACCATCCAGAATAAACTGCGCCCCGGGGAACGGACTCAGCCCCCTTATCAGGTTATGAATTTCAACCGGTGATTTACTCCAGCTGATCATACTGATTTCTTTTGTTATTTTAGGTGCAGGTGAGGCCTGTGAATCATCCTGAGGCATCAGCTTGAAATTGCCCGATTCAATAAGTTTCACTGTATCGGTAACAAGCCCTGCCCCGATTTCAGACATCCGGTCATGAAGCGTTTCAAAGTTATCTTCAGGCAGTATCTCAACTTCCTTTTTGAGGTATATGTTGCCTGTGTCAACCTTATCTGCGAGGGCAAAAGTTGTAAGACCGGTAAGAGTATCCCCGTTTATAAGTGCCCACTGAATAGGGGCAGCCCCGCGGTATTTCGGGAGAAGTGAGCCGTGAAGATTGAACGATCCATATCGCGGAATCGTGAATACATCTCCGGGAAGAATCTTAAATGCCACCACCACAAAAAGATCGGCCCCCAGGGTTTTCAGTTCATGGTGAAATTTTTCATCCCTGAGAGAGAGTGGTGTTATAACATGAAACCCTTTTTCCACGGCGAATTTTTTCACCGGACTGGACTCAAGTTTTCTGCCGCGGCCCTGTTCCTTATCGGGAGTGGTAACCACGCCTGTTATTTCATGCCCCGCATCAATTAATGCGTTCAGTGAAGGTATTGCAAAGTCAGGAGTTGCAAAAAATACGATTTTCAATTAATAAATGCCCTTTTCAGATACAGGATAGTCAACTTTTGTCTTTCTGTTCTTGATTTTGTTCAAATCTTTTTTTAGTTTCTTTTGCTCTTCTTCCGAAATTTTGTCGGTGAAGTAAATTCCCTGCAGATGGTCATATTCATGCTGTATAACTCTTGCCAGAAGATCATCCGCCTCAAGAATCTGTTCTTTCAGGTCAGATGAAAGAAACTTTACTTTTACTCTTTTGGGTCTGATCACTTCTGCTCTGACATCCGGTATTGAAAGACAGCCTTCTTCATAGCCTATTGTTTCTTCGGAAGACTCAATAATAAGCGGATTAATGAATACCATGGGCTCAAATTTACTGTATTCTTTCACCGGGGAGATATCGACAACAAATACAGATTTCGGGCTGCCTACCTGATTAGCCGCAAGGCCGATTCCATCAGCATTGTACATGGTATCAAACATATTCTTAATGAGCGTGATGAGCTCAATATCAAGCTTTTCAACCTTCTTTGCTTTGTGTCTGAGTATTTTATCACCATAAAGGGTCACAGGTAATAGTGACATTATTGCTCCGTCGTTTATATCAAAATTTTAATATACAAAATTAACTAATGTTATTTATATTTAACCAAGTTCCAAAAACTATTTTGAGGTGTTATGGATCTGATAGATACTTCAACGCTGAGATTTATTTTCTGGTCTCTGATAGTAGTTGTGGGCTGTGTTGTAATAGTTCTTATTTACATAACCTACAAAAACAAAGGGGGCGTTCCCGAACCTGATGAGGTGAAGGAAAAAGGGGCAGGGGTGATTCTGAATATTCCTGAGGATCCCGAGAAAATAAAACAGGAGAAAGACAAAAAAATTAAATTTAATTAATTGTTACGGGGTAATACCAGCTTCAACAGGTCTTTTAATGAATTCAGATTTGAAAAAGAGGCTTAATGAGATTTTTCATGATCTGCCTCTTCCGGTTCTGATCATCGGTGATGATGACACAGTTCTGATTAACACTGCTTTTAATAAATTTTCCGGTTACAGTCAAGGTGATTTATCACTCGATGTGCTTTCTGCAGCCATTCAGAATTTTGAGGAGATTTTTGAGACACCCCTTTCACCGGGTGCCAATTTCCTGGAACTGATTTTTAAGCAAAAATCGGGTGTTGTTAAAAATTGTTTCGCCAGATTCGAAAAAATATCAGTAAGTGATACAACTCTCTATATCCTTTTAGCCGACTGCACTCCCGGCATTGTTTCGGGAAAGGTATACTTAAGACTCTACGGAAAAGACTCGGGTATTATCTACGAGAATGAGAAACTTAAATACCACGAACAGAGCGGTGTGATTCAGCCTGAATACATTAAGACTTATCAGCTTTGCGGTGAAGAAGGGGAGGTGCTGCTTAAAGCAGAAATACTTGATTCTTCCGCTCTCCCTGATTTCTTTGCCAGGATAGCAGATCTCAACGAAAATCTTAAATCCAAAGACAAGTTTCTTTCAATTATTGCTCATGACCTTAAGAGTCCCTTCACAGGTTTTCTCGGTTTCTCTGAATATCTTGCCAGATACTCAAATGAGTTAAGCAGAGAAGAAATTGAGGATTTTTCTTCAAGGATGTATAAATCTGCAAAACTTGTGTTCAGTCTGATTGAAAATCTGCTGGCCTGGACCAGGATTCAGACCGGCCGCATGGAATTTCTTCCCAGAGATTTTAATATCTGCGAAGTGGCGGAGCGGATGGAAAAACTTCATCTCCCGTTTGCTGAGAATAAAAATATCCATATCAGTACAGATATGCCCCGTGCAGTTAACGTGTATGCCGATGAAGATATGATTGAAACGATTCTCAGGAATCTGATTTCCAATGCAATAAAATTCACCGGTGCCGGTGGTGATGTAACAATCAGTATTTATAAAAAAGAAGAAAACGTTCTGGCTGAGGTATCTGATAACGGGGTGGGTATTAAAGAGGAATCGCTCTCAAGGTTATTCAGGATAGATTCACAGGTTCTTACTCAGGGTACTAATCAGGAGGAAGGAACGGGACTCGGGCTGATCTTATGCAAGGAATTTGCCGAAATGAATAAAGGCAGAATCAGCGTGGAAAGCACTCCCGGAAAAGGAAGCAGATTCACTCTGATCCTGCCTGAAAAAGTCAGATCTTAACGCTGAAAATATATTTCTTGATTATCATTGATTTGCCGCTGAAACTCTGCAGTGTCTTCTGAAACTGTTCATTTGAGACATTTGCGCCTCTCACGTTACCTGCCATTGTTATCGGCTTATCGGCATCATCAGAAACAGATTCCTTGTTTTCATTTTCGATTTTGGAGGCAACTGTTTTCCAGTCAGAACTGTTAATCGAACTTTTACCTTTAAAGATCTTGTCTATCTCACCCATTTTTTCTGAGGAGCAGTAAACAAAAAACTCACCTGTTTTACTGTTTTTATCAAACTTATAAAAGTTCTTTTCACCCGGAAGGATGAGAGCTTTTTTTGCCGAGACATATTTTGTTGTCAGGAGCACGGCGCTTTTACCATCATTAAAGACCACATAAACATAGCAGTCGTTTTCAGGCACAACGAAAACCCTGACCTCATCACCGGCAAGCGCGTTATCATTTGATTTTGCTTTTTTAACATCATCACCTGATTTCTTCATCACCCCGATCTTCGCTTTTATAGCGTTATCAGGTGAATTAAGGGTGAACCCTGCAAACAGGGATATCAGCAGCAGAGATGTAAATAATAGCTTCATATTAAAATCTTTCTGTATTTGTATTTTTTACTTCCTTAGCAGGTGTAATGTTCCTATTTCTTAATAAAAATAAAATCGCCGCCTTCATCGCCGGCTTCCTGAATCTCACCGTACTGCGGCACCTGTTTACTGTTGTTTATCACGGCACTTCTTATTGCAGAGTAAAGATCTTCGGCTGTCAGGTATTTTTCTTTATTCTCCGTAAGCCGCTTTATAAGATATTTTATAAAAACAGACTCGTCGCTCACTTCGGTAAGCGTTCCGGATGTGAGTCCTTTTCTGCTCGGGAGGTTATAGAGTTCCTGAATTGATGATGGGGCATCATCGGCAATTGCCCTTGTTCTGAATATTCCCCCTGAGAAACAGGCATCTGAAATCAGCAGGGTATGCTGAGATTTAATTGCTCTCAGGTAATCGCGAAGATCGCCGTTTGAAATCCAGTTTGCACGGTTGCTTTTTTCAGCATCGGCGGGCATCCAGTAACCCTGCTTAATATCTTCATCCCAGTATCCGTGTCCCGCGTAGAATATCAGCAGGTTATCTTCGGGAGATATTTTTTTTCTCAGGTTTTCAAGTGAGGCAAGAATATCACCCCTCCTGGGATTTTTCAGGAATGTGATATTATTATCGTCAAAGTTATAATATGAGATGAGCGTTTTCTTTAATGCCTCTGCATCAGACACCGGTTTAAGCAGTGAGTTTATTTTAGGATCGGCATAATTATTAACGCCAATCATAAGGGCATAATACATGCCGCTGGTTTTTACTGCACCGGGGTCGGCAGAGTCATCTGCAGCATTCCTGTTTATCTTGAATTTTTTGGAACTCTGGTTATCGTTTATATCAGTTACAACAACCTCAACATTATTTTCACCCGGGGCGAGTTTTATCTCAGCCCAGAAACTGCCGTCATCGGCAATGCTTGCTTCTGTGCCGTTAACAAGTATTTCATAGATGCCCTCAGGATCCTGAGCCACACCGCGAACTGTAATTTTTTTCTCATCAG
>JABWCA010000366.1 GCA_013359345.1 Ignavibacteriaceae bacterium | reverse complement strand
TTCCTGTTTCCTGCTTTCCTGTTTCCTGCTTTCCTGTTTCCTGCTTTCCTGTTTCCTGCTTTCCTGTTTCCTGTAAAAGGTATATCCTGAAAAGGCTCCCCTTGCCGTATGAGCTGATTACCTCAATTTTTCCTTTATGCGCGTGGGCAATCTGATTGACAAGTGAGAGGCCGAGGCCTGAGCCTTTGGTGTTATGGATCTGTCCCGAGGTGACGCGGTAAAACTTCTCGAAGATTTTTTTCTGATCTTCTTTTTTTATTCCAATACCCCTGTCACGAACCTCAATGAACTGGAAATTATCACTCCTGCCGGTTCTGATGGTAATTTCTTTTACATCATCACTATACTTGACTGCATTATCAAGGAGATTAATAACAGCCTCGGTGACCGCCTCGGCGTCTGCATTGATGGGAGGAAGATCAGGAGCATAGGCTGCAGTGAATGAAAATCCGTTATTCTGGAGATGGAATTTATAAGTCTCAAACAAGCTGCTTATGGTATCATTCAGATCAATTGGTGCAAAGTGGAATTTTCTTTTGCCTGCCTCCATCTGCGAGAAATTGAGGATTCTGTTAACGATATTGGAAAGCCGCTGGGTTTCACCGGAGATGATGGAGATATATTCGCGCTTCTTTACCTCTGTACGGGCACGGCCCATTTCAAGTGTTTCGGCAAACATTCTTATCAGAGCAAGCGGTGTGCGGAGTTCGTGGGAGACATTTGAAACAAAATCTGATCTCATTTTAACGAGCTCGGCAAACTTCCGGATATTGTAAAAAACAAATATCACCCCTGATATCAGCACAATATTAAGCATCAGAATAAGCAGAAGGCTTGAATCGACCCTCTCTTTCACGATCTCCCTTATTGATACCCCGCGTTTTGCGATCCCGATTTTATAGCCCGGCAGAAGCCAGAGGTCTTTCTGAATCTCAGTTACGACGTTTGAAGTGGTGTCGTTCTGATATACTATCTCTTTTCGGCGTGTATCAAGAACAGGCAGCAAAAATTCATTCTGGGAGAGGTTCTGTATCTTGGGTGAAAGCACTTCCCTGATAAATGCACGGGAATCAATAAAAAAGCCGTAGATATTATAACCGGGATCGGGGGAATCCGGAACGAAGAAGATGGCTGTGTAACCGCTGTCGGGGAGGAAAGAATAAGCCTCGAGTTTACGGTAGCCTGATTTTTTATAGTCTATCAACTGATTAAATCCCGGCGCAACCGAATCAACAAATTTCTTTACCGCGGCCTGATCAGTTCCCGGCATACCGGGATTGATAATTCTGAGAGCCCCTGTGTAAACGGAATACTTCACAATCGAAAACACCGAACTCTTCTCCCTGAAAGCAGCCTCAAGATCACGGTCACTGAGAAGAGAATTATCAAGTCTGAAGCTGAGGTTGGTAATCACATCCTCGGTGTACTGGTTAACAGAAAAAAGGATTGTTTCAAGCTGGTTGGTATAAACCGCCTGAAGAAGTTCCTCCTCCTCTTTCACCGAGGTCAGTTCATAAACCGAGTAGATAACGGCGGGCAAAAGGACCACAAAAAACAGAAGAATGCTGATACGTTGTTCTGGAGCTCTGATCAAAAATATATCCGGAATTTTAACTTTCAATATAAAAAAATAAGGGCTATATTTTTCCCGGGTTCACACCACAGAAAAAGTGTGATTTAAAGTGATTTCTCCTTTATTTTTAAGAACTTAAGCAGAATTTTGCTTGTTTTAATTTTAAGAATTTTATTATTTTAACATTACGAAAATTTCTCGGGTCAATTTTCGGAATATTGAATTATGCACAAAGATCAAAGCATCTCTGATGTATAATATTTCCATTCCCTAAACCGCATACCCGTCAAGTTTTCCATATAAAGAATTTAACAATTTTATCGTTTTAGCTTAACGAAAATTTCTCGGGTCAATTTTCGGAAAGCAACTTTATTCACACAGATACTTGTATCCCTGTGGCAATAGTTGCTGTATTCCACAAGCTGCTAGCCCGTCAGATTTCCGTCATAAGCAAAATGTCAAATATTTATTCTGCGGGGCGTCTCAACTCGGGAGAGGCGCTCTGCAATTTAGTCTTAATATACGGAGGATTTATGAGGAGATTTCTACTGGCTTTTGTGATAATGCTGAGTGGGGTATTGTGGGGGCAGAACGCTATTGTTGGAACGGGTTTTTCTAACGGTTGGGGTTCAAACGGAACCACCAATAATTACGAATATCTTTCATCTAGTTCTGGCACATCATACATAAAGACAGATGTTGCTAATGGCACCGGCAATCAATACTTTCGTTTTGGTATTGAATGGGGCGGGACTGTAAAGCAAGTAACTATTACTGAAGGATCAGATGTATCTGTCTCTCCTGAAACGGAATATCAGCTAACTATGGGAACCGGTGGAACAAATTCTGGCTCTATGTATTTAAATGTATCTAGCACATCTCATAACTATGTTTTCAAAACTGAACAAGCGGGATCCTCACCAAGCGGAAAGTTTATTATCTTCCTTGTGCAGGGAACTGTAAGGTCTGTTACTTCTGTCACTGCGCCAACTGCATATATCAATCAGGATTTAACCGTTACAGCAAATCTTGATGGAAGTTTGTCTGCCGGGCAGGGTGTTTACTTAAGATATACTTCGAATGATTTTGTAAACTCATCGGTTTTAGAAATGATGGGAAGTGGTACTACATACACCGCTAATATCCCAGCTGGAACTAATACTTCAGGAGCAACAATCAAGTATTATGTTTTCACTTCAGGTGATGGTTTGACAATTGATCCATCTAAAGCGGATTGGTATACAATTAACATAAACAACAATTCTGGCAACAATTATTCTTACATTCCTTCA
>JABWCA010000365.1 GCA_013359345.1 Ignavibacteriaceae bacterium | reverse complement strand
AGGCAGGATTTTCAGCTTATTAAAACCACAGAAGGCAATAATTACGTGCAGAGCCTGACGGAGACCGACCGCAACACTGTTCTTATAAGTCATGGAACGGCTGTTTTTGAGTACAGTTCTTCAGAAGGATCAGTTAAAGAACTCTACCGGTCAGTAAACTCCAATATACTTTTTGCTGAACTCAGAAATAACACCCTTTATATTCTTAACGATATTGAACAACTACTGATAATAAATTCCAATGGTGATGCAAAAACCATTTCCCTTTACCCGAACGGGATAATTCCTTCATCCCTCCTCCCCGACAGCAAAGGAAATCTGTGGGTTATTTTTTATAATTCTTCAGAAATACTGAAGATTGATAAGGATTTTAAGTTCAGCAGGTATCTCGCCTCCGGCAATCCTGAACTCAGCCCCGGTAAAATCCTGGAAGATGAAAACGGTGATATTTATATTACAGGATTCAGCAAAGATGCAATTCTGAAAAGGTTTGACAGCACTGTTCAAAAATTCATACCCGTTCAATCTGGCAGCGATAAATCCCGTTTAAAAGTAAATGATGCCGAAAAATATCAGAACAACTGGTATTTTGCCACTGATTCAGGACTTTACAAGTTATCAGGCACAACCCTTACCAGACTACTCTCTTCAGATCTTAACAACAGTAACTTTACCGCGCTTGAATTTGATGCCAACGGCTCCATATGGCTTGGCAGTAACAGAGGCTTCTACAGGATTGAACATGAAAAATTTATCCTCGGGTTTGATGAGTCAAACGGATTGCCTGCAAGAACAATTAATCTTAATTCGCTCGTGGTACAGGGCACCGAAGTTTTTGCCGGAACTCCCAATGGTGCTGCCAGATTTACGAGTTCAGTACTGAGCATTAACACCAAAAAGCCCTTTGTGATTCTGAGGGAAAGGTTTACGGGTGATCTTTTTGCCTGGAGTGATAATGAAGTGAATATTTACGAGGGAGAGTCACTAATCCTTTCGGCTCTTTCAACTTCATACCCCAATAAAAACATGATTTATGAGTTGGTTATCAACGGAGAAAATTTTCTGCGGGAGAAACATTTCAACTCTGAAACTGAATTCGGGTACGGACTTGAGCCCGGCAATTACAGGATTTATGTCAGAGCCAAAAAAAACGGGAATTACAACTGGAGTGAGTCTTTTGCATTTACGCTTAATATTAAAGGGAGATGGTATTCTTCATGGTTGGCCCTGCTTCTGTATATCTTAACGGCTTTCGGGTTAATTTACGCCGGATCGTATGTTGTATCGCTGAGGGTCAGGAAAGAGAATCAGAAACTTGAATCGCTCGTCAAGGCCAGAACTGAGGAAATCAGGCACAAAAATGAAATTCTGGAATCTCAGAACAGCAAAATAGAAAAACAGTATGCCGAGCTTCAGATACTTCTTGAGCAGCTTAAAGAGTCAAATCTTACGAAAAACAAGTTGTTCTCGGTTATTTCGCATGATCTTAAAAATCCTTTTGTTGCACTTCTGGGAATTTCTGAACTGCTGCTTGAAGACTTTGACGACCTTAATGATGACGAGAAAAAGGAGTTTATAAAAAAAATCAATAACTCCGGGCGGATAACTTTTTCCCTGGTTGAAAATCTTCTTAACTGGGCGAGATCTCAGACTAACCGCATCAGCATTAACAGCAGCCATTTCAATCTCAGGTCACTCTATGATGAAGAATCGGCGATACTCTCTAACCTTGCTGCCGAAAAAAATGTAAGAATTCTGAATAACACAGATGAAAATCTTATTGTTTTTGCAGACCGTCATATGATGTCTTCTGTTGCAAGGAACATCTTACAAAACGCCATAAAATATTCACCGCTGAATGGCAAAATCCATATTAATTCATTTTCTGATACGAATTTTGCCGGTGTCTCTGTCACTGATGAGGGGTCAGGTATGACTGAGGAACAGGTATCCAAATTATTTTCTTTAGAGAAAAAAACTGTAACAGTGGGTACCTTTAATGAAAAAGGGACGGGTCTGGGGCTTCTGATCTGCAAGGAATTCACCGAGGCGAATGGCGGCGAAATAAAAGTTGAAAGCGCTCCCGGCAGCGGAAGCACTTTCACAATTACCCTTCCGATGAAAAAATCTGAAGAATGAGCCTTCCGAACCTTCTGATATTACGCTGAAGTAATTTATTAAGCTCATCCTCTTAACCCCGTCTTCAGACAGAGAAAAATTTATAAACAGTTTTTAACCCGGCAGATTGTCAGTTTTCCCTGAATAATTTTCTGCTCAGGTATCTGTCAACAGAGTATTTCCCTCCGCCATAAATGACGAGAACTGCCATCATAGCAACTGCCAGAATATGATATTCATAACCTTCCCCACCCTGTTTACCGCTCCAGTTCATAAAAAAGCCGAATTTATGATGAACAGTTGCAACGGCGCCCATCATCACAGCAATCATAAGGAGAGCCATCTTCCTGGTGAAGATCCCTGCTGCCAAAAGCAATGAGCCGACCGTTTCTATCACTATGACAAATATTGTAAGCAAAGGATGCAAGCCAAGACCTGCTTCAAATCCGTTAATAGTTTTTACAAGTCCTGCCCCTCCAAACCACCCGAACAGTTTCTGGAGTCCGTGGGGCAGCATTACAGCTGCAAATGTAATTCTTAATATTAAAAGTCCGGCATGATCATCAGTTTTGACTAATTTTTTGATAAATTCTGTCATTAGTTTCTCCTTTTTATTAACCAACACATTCACACAATCTAAAGTTCGGATCACAAATGGAATTACTGACATTCTTTCTGCTGACATTCACCTCATTTTTCACTTTGCTGAATCCGCTGGGAGTTATGCCGGTATTCCTGACGATGACCGC
>JABWCA010000364.1 GCA_013359345.1 Ignavibacteriaceae bacterium | reverse complement strand
GATTTTTTTGCCGGATTTATTTTTACGAGACCTATTATTGATCCCAGCCAGAGTTCATCGGGATTAATATTATCCTGAATGGCGCTGAAATAAAAAAGCTCTTTAGCCTCTTTGGGATAGCCATCGTCAATGATTTTGGTGAATTTATTGCTCCTTGTGCTGAATGTGTAAACACCGGCAGATGAAATAACAAGGATACTGTTTTTCTCATAAGGATTGCTGTGAACCCTGTAAATATTATTGATATAGGGGAAATCTGCGGTTGAATCAATCAGGTATTTGCTGATGGCTCCTGATGATTTTGTTAAGGCGAGCAATCCGTTTCTTGTTGCAACGTAAATCTTCTCGCCGAAATCAATGAAGTCTGAAACGTAATTTGCGGAAAGCCCCATGGCATCAGAGGCTTTAAGTTTATACTGATAAAAATCATAGCCGTCAAATTTATTGAGTCCGTCATACGTGCCTACCCACAGAAAGCCTGAACTGTCACGGTCAATTCTCAGAACAGTATTGTTTGAGAGACCGAAAGCACTGTTGTACTTTTTTATCAGGGTCTGTGAAAAAGTAAGATGTGAGCAGAGGAGTGCAGCAATCAGCAATAAAAAACTCCTGCCACGCCCGGGCAGATGGTAAAGTGACTGACTCAGTTGAGGCCTGTTTCTCATATTTTTCCGGTTATTTACTTAAAACCACTTTATGAATGATGTTTCTGCTCTGCTGTGCCCCCTCAAACTCAAGCCGTACAAAATATACACCCGAAACCATGCCGCTCATATCAAGATCAAGGTGATTTCTGCCCTGTGAAAGCTCTGTTATTCCAAGATCCCTGACTTTCTGCCCGGCAATGTCATAAACGGTTATCTTACCTGATGCCTGAGACGGAGATATAATTTCCAGAACCGAAGAAGGGTTAAAAGGGTTCGGGTAACTTGACATTTTCAGTTCATAATTTTCAGGCAGTTCTCCTGCCGAGGTGCCTGTAAAAAAGATATCACGGATTTTATTCCAGTAATCTGAGAGAGTGCCGTCATAATTAAGTGCCCACATGCCCACACCCTTAAGATTTTTCGATTTGGCGAGGGTAAACTTAAACTCACTGCTTCGGGGGTCATCAAACCATGCCTGGTACCATTGAGTTCCCTGGGTGTAACGGTACCATGTTGTCTGCCAGGTTGTATTAAACAGGAGGCCGTATGTGGCAGAATTGGGTAGCGCTTCCCGGAACCTGACACTCCTTACAAAACCGGTGACCTGAGAACCTGCTTCGCCTGTAGCGGTTTTGAATTCAGGTCCGAAATAGGGCACGCCCAGAATGAGTTTTTTAGGATTTGAATTGGCTATATTGCCCCACTCCTGTGTGATTGTGTTGTATATGTTGTAACTGCCGCCAAGGTAAGGAGCCGAGGGGCCCGATGTTGAGCTGAAGCTCCCGTAAAAATCATAGCCCATGATAAAAACATAATCGCAAGCATTGGCAAGGCCTGTGAAATCCCAGCCGCTCCAGTTAACGGGAGGCGCCGCAAAAGTTGTTGTTTTACCCGGCAGGTTTGCTGTTATGTAAGCCGTCAGTTCGCTCATGAAAGTGTTGAGCAGGGTGCCGCGGTCGGCGGTGTAGAGCCCTTCAAAATCGATATTGACGCCGTCAAGCTGATACGCCTCAATTTTATTTTTTATCTGACTGAAGAGATTCTGCTTTGCATCCGCATTGCTAAGAATTCTCCTGATCTCCTTATTTGTGAAATTTGTAACCACGAGAATAACTTTCACACCGTTCTGATGTGCGGTGTTTATCAGATTTGTCCAGGGCCATCCGCTCGGATTTGAGAGATTGCCGAGGCTATCGGCTTCAAAATCAAACGCTCCGATATGCGTGAGGTACTCATATTTCAGGTTTGACATTCCGCCGGGGTACTCCCAGTAGGGAAGGTAGCCAAACACCCAGTAATTTGCCACTGCCGATTTATCCCATTGAAGAGGAATTATTTTTCCGGGTTCATCGGTTACAGGCACCTCATAGTTTTTATACAGCTGCTTGTCATAATAATGGGGTGAAAAATACTCCTGTGCCATGACAGACGGCATAATGCTTAATATGAATAACAGGAGATACAGTTTAATCTTCATTTTTATTTCCTCCGGAGTTCAGGAATAAATCCAGGAATTCTGAATTAGACCGGGATAATCTGTTTATTGTTTGTTCTTCCTCCCCCCGCGGTCCGTTTGTATCAAGCGACTTGCAGAACTCTTCACTCAGCACGGGGTTGCATCTGCTTACCCGGGCGTAGTTAAAGACTTCGGTGTCTGAACTGATAACAAAAACATTAAGCGTGTTACGCTGATGGTCAATGGCCGATTTTATCAGCTCATCGGCGGCTTTATTCCCTGAGTATCTTATTTCGGCAGATGTGCTGTTAATTGCAGTTTTGGGGTGCCCGTCAAAAAAGATAACGACCTTTATTTTTTTGGATGCTGCCCACCTGTCAACCCTGAAAACCAGTCCCTCTCTTGAGGCAGTCGGGTCATTTTTATGAATTTTGTTAAGCTGCCTGTCTTTCCCGATAACATTATTTCCGTCAATCAGATACGTAATCATCAGTAACTCATGTGATCAAGTTTAACCTTACCCCTGAAGATCCAGTAAATGCTGATTGTGTAAGCCAGCACAAAGGGAATGCCGATTATGGCGATGGTCAGCATTATTGACAAAGTCTTGGGAGAAGAGGCTGAGTTGTAAATGTTAAGGCTGTATTCAGGGTTTATGCTTGAAATGAGGAAGTTGGGGAACAGCCCTATTGCAAACAATGCCATGAGAGATCCTATAGCCGCACATGAGGAGAGAAATGCGAGGAACTCGCGCTTATGATGAATTTCCCT
>JABWCA010000363.1 GCA_013359345.1 Ignavibacteriaceae bacterium | reverse complement strand
CTGCCCGCAGAACCCTATTCTGTATTTTAGAAAAACCCCGGCGGGGTTTAATGTCTGTAGCAAACGCAATGTCCCCCAAAATCCCCCACGACGCGAAGCGGCGGTTAATATTTTGTGGATCGTGGCTCGTGGCGGCAACAACGAATGGATACGCGGATTAAACAGATTAAGCGGATTTACGCGGATTTTTGATTTATTTATGGTAGGATGAATTGTCACCTCTGGTGAAGATTGGATGAATGTTCACCCTGGTGAAGATTGGATGATTGTTCACCTCTGGTAAAGATTGGATGATTGTCACCTCTGGTGAAGATTGGTTGATTGTTCACCCTGGTGAAGATTGGATGAATGTTCACCCTGGTGAAGATTGGATGAATGTTCACCCTGGTGAAGATTGGATGAATGTTCACCTTCGTGAAGATTGAATGATTGTTCACCTTGGTGAAGATTGGATGATTGTCACCTCTGGTGAAGATTGGATGATTGTTCACCTTTGGTGAAGATTGAATGATTGTTCACCTTTGGTGAAGATTGAATGATTGAATAAAAATACATTTGCGCAGCCGTGAACAAATCTTCAGCCTTGGGTTCTGCCTGATTATGATTTGCGCCATAGTGTTATATTTACAGTCGGATTTTAATTTATTGATGAACACCTCAGGTGAAGAAGATACGTTTTGAAGATCAGTAAGAAGAAGCGCGCCGAATTAATAAAAAAGATAAATGAGAGACTGATTGAGCATTTCGGGATTCCCCCCAGAAAAGAGGAGAGGGCCGACCCGCTGGATGCCCTGATCGGGACAATATTATCACAAAATACTAACGACCGGAATTCATGGAGGGCTTACCTTAACCTTAAAGAGAATTTCAGTTCATGGGATGAGGTCGCAGAGCTTGAAGCTCCGGAGATTGAGGAACATATAAGAATTGCGGGCCTCGGTAATCAGAAAGCAAATGCAATCAAAGAGGCGCTTAATGATATTGTATCAAAAAAGGGAAATGCCGATCTTAATTACATCAGAGATCTTACCGATGATGAAATTATTGCTGAACTTACAAAATATAAAGGTGTGGGGCTGAAAACCACCTCATGCGTGCTTCTTTTTTCACTCGACAGAAATATCTGCCCGGTTGATACTCATGTTCACCGTACGATGAACCGGACAGGAGCCGTTAAAACCTCAGCACCTGATAAAACCTTTCATGAAATCAGGCCTCTGATCCCTGAAGGTCAGGCGCACACTTTTCACACCAATCTTATATTGCTTGGCAGAGAATTCTGCAAACCTCAGAAACCGGATTGCCCAAACTGCCCTTTACTTGATTTGTGCGGGTTTAAAGAGAAAACCAGAGAGGGAGAAAAACGCTATAATCATAACAATTTCCTGCTTTTAGACCGTCTCTGATATGTGGCCGGTTTATGCTCTTCTCAATCCGCTTTCCGAATCACTTAAGGGTGTGTTCAGTAAAAAAGCATCTAGTAAAATTGACTGGGTTTATGTAACCTGGTTCAATAATCTTATCCCGATGATATTTTTCTTCCCGCTGGTGTTTTTTATTGATTTCCGGTTTAATGCAGCTTTCTGGATCGGGTTTGCGGTATCTGCAAATATCAATCTTATTACCGTGTTTTTTTATCATAAGTCGATCTCGCTGGGGGATATCTCAGAGGTTGTACCCATGACGGCATTCACGCCTCTTTTTATGATCCTCACCTCACCTCTTATTGCAGGTGAATATCCCACTGCGCCGGCAATAGCGGGCATTCTTCTGATCGTAGTCGGGTCTTATATGCTGAATATCAAAAAAATAAGCGGAGATTTTCTTGCGCCTCTTAAATCCCTGGTTATCAACAAAGGCACCAGATACATGCTTTATGTGGCAGTGCTGTGGAGTATATCGGCAAATTTTGACAAAATTGCGATAAGAAATGCCTCAATATGGCAGTACATCATGATGATGAATACTTATATAGCACTCATGAGCACAATTTATATCGGGGTGAAAAAGAGATTTGATATGAACCCGGTGAGGCAGTCATTCGGCAATCTTTTTATGGTCGGATTTTTCACAACAACGAGCTGGATCCTCCATTTTATGGCTCTTGCTCTTACTTACGTCGCTTATGTTGTGGCACTTAAAAGACTTGCGGGACTTTTCAGTGTGGGTTTCGGCTATTTTATATTCGGTGATAAAAATATCCTGAGCCGGCTTGCCGCTGCCATTATAATGCTTACCGGTGTGCTGCTTATTATCTTTTCAGATAAATTCTGAAGACAGGACACAGGAAACAGGAAACAGGAAACAGGGAAGCAGGAAAGCTGGAAACAGGAAACAAAAACAGTGAGCAGTGAATAGTGAGTAGTGAGCAGTGAATAGTAAGTTTTAATTCTCCTCAGCGAAGTGACCACCAGAAATGAGAATGCCTTATTCAGGATAACAGTTACTTATAAATCTGACATGGTTAAAAGAGTGCGGCAGCAAAATAATGATTGAATGATTGAAGCGAGCATTAAATCCCGGATATTGACTAGTTTATACAAGGTTGTTTGTGCGTTTGAAACGGAGTAATGGAAAAGTGGATTAAACTGGATAAACGCAATAAAATAAACGGGGGAAGACCACCGCTGATAATCCTGCATTTTGCTGTTTAAAGATCAGGAGATGGCAATTCCTTAAAGCTGATCCCGGCTTAAGATTCTTTCTGCCGCTTTTTCTGCTTAATTAAAATTTATTAAGCGAGAGCGAGGGGAACTGTAAAGTAAAAAGTTGTTCCTTTGCCCTGTTCAGATTCAAACCAGACATTGCCGCCGTTCTCCTCGATAAACTCTTTGCAGAGTATGAGCCCCAGTCCGGTGCCTCTTTCATTTGCTGTTCCT
>JABWCA010000362.1 GCA_013359345.1 Ignavibacteriaceae bacterium | reverse complement strand
AAACGAAGAACGGGCAACGGTCAACGACTTCCCCATTTATGCTGTACGAAAAACGAAGAACGAGCAACGAGCAACGCAAATCCTACCCCGCCATCATAACATCATTGCTGCCGGCAGTATGTGAGGCATCTATCTGCCCCACGGCATCCCTCAGAACACCGAGCGACCTCTGGCTCAGCAGATCAATCTTCACCAGCCCAAGATCCTCAATCGGGTACATATCAGGCTGTGTGATTATCAGCCCCAGCCCCTTGTTGCTTGCAAATTCAAGAGCGCAGTAATCGGTAACCGGGTTTGGAGCAATAATAATGCCGCCGGGATGTATACTCAGATGCCTGGGGAAAGCCGAAAGCCTTGCCGCTATTGATACTATGCTCTTCCACGGCTCGGTATCAAACTTCAGATTTTTTGCTTCGGGAAACATCTGAGGCAGATTAGGCAGATTCCGGGCATCAGTCCACGGAATAAATTTGCTGTACTCCGAAACTTCGCTCTCCGGGATACCGAAAACCTTTGCCGTCTCCCTGAAGGCCGATCTCGCCCTGAACGTGACCGTCGTGGATATCATTGCCACCCTGTCATATCCGTATTTATCGAAAACATACTTCACTATCTCATCACGCTCCCGCCATGAAAAATCAAGATCGATATCCGGCGGACTTGACCTGCTCTTGTTCAGGAAGCGCTCAAAATAGAGATTGTATTTTATGGGATCAACCTCCGTGAACCCCAGGCAGTATGAAACCAGGCTGTTTCCTGCCGACCCCCTCCCCAGAAGCATCATTCCCCGCCTCTTTGCCTCGGTTACTATATCCCAGACCACAAGAAAATAATCGCAGAACCCAAGCTCAGAAATCACCTCAAGCTCATATTTAAGCCTGTTGATGATCTCTGTGGTGATGTTGCGGTACCTTTTTGTGAGCCCTTCAAAAGAGAGCCGCCACAACATGGAAAAGGCTGTTTCATCTTTGGGAAGCGGGTACTCAGGAAATTTGAGCCTGCCCAGCTCCAGATCAACATCAGAGTTATTCAGTATATGATTAAGATGTTTAAGCGCTCCCGGAATTTTACCCCATATTTTCCTGAGATAGAGAGCGTCATGCCACCTGTATGATTCGGGAGCAAGTTCATTCTCCGTAAGACTGGCAAGCGTGCTCCGGTTTTTTATTGCAGTAACCACCCTGTGAAGCAGATAATCTTCCTGCCTCAGGAAAAACACGGGAGCTGTGGGTACATACTTGAATCCGTTGTTCACGGCAAAATCATAAAGATCCCTCGTTCTCTGGTTTTTCCCGCCCGTGGCAATAAGCTCTGCATAGATGTTATCTGCGGGACCAGCCTCTTTAAGCAGTTTAGCCGATGGGGTTATAATATGGATATTCTCAAACCTGTTCTTCAGCAGAGTGAAAAGGGAAAAATCCTCCTTCAGCTTCCTTGAGGTTATTATTCTGCATATATCAGAATAGCCTTTCCTGTTTGCGGCAATCATAATGGCGTACGTTGCAGGATCCGAAGGCTCATCAATCAGCGCCCCTATAACCGGCTTCAGCCCCTCCTCCGCAGCTTTTTTGTAAAACTGGATTGTTCCGTAGATGCCGTTCCGGTCGGTGAGAGCAACATGAGAGAGCCCCGCATTTTTAGCGGCCATTATAAGGTCATCAAGAGTAATGACGCCTTCAAGCAGCGAATAATTGGACCTCACGTGCAGAGAAACCATCTTATTAAACCATTCTGATTATATTAAACCGTTCCCATGTGAATTGAAGGGAACCCGTATTTTCTTCTGATATTGTTAACCGCGTCAATCATCCTTGCCCGCTTTGATTCTGTATCTTCAAAGAAAGTGGGATGAGTATGAGCCTCGCAAAAATTTGACACCCCAACCCCTATCAGTCTTATTGCCACCCTTCTTGTGTAAGCATTTTTCAGCAGGCGGCAGGCAGTTTCGTAAATGAGCCGGTCATCATCTGTGAACTCCGTCGTTTTGGACCTTGTGACCGTTATAAAATCGGAATAACGGAGCTTCAGTGTAACTGTCGATGCAAAAAAGCCTTTGTCTCTCAGGCTCTGTGATATCTTTGCAGTCAGATTAAAAAGGGTTTCCGTTACCTCGCCAAGCCCCGATACATCGCTTCCGTAAGTATGTTCACCCGATATGCTCTTCTGCTCCCTCTCAATAGTCAGAAATTCAGTGCCCTTGCCGTTTGCCTTCTCCCATAAATCGATACCAACTTTCCCGAAAACCGATGAGAAATAATCGGAAGGCAGCCTGGCGATATCACCAACCCTGAATATCCCCCTCGAGTTAAGCTCCCTGCTCATCACTTTGCCCACACCGGGAACCGCCTCAACGGGCATCTCAGCCAGGAATTCCTTCTCCATACCGGGGGTTACATAAGTTATGCCCCGGGGTTTGTTGAAATCAGACGCTATCTTGGCTATCGTCTTGTTACCCCCGATCCCGATGGATGAAGGCAGCCTCAGCTTCTCCCATATCTCCCGCTGAATCTTTGTCGCAAGCTGAAAAAACGACCCGTAGATTATACCGCACCCCGTAAAATCCATGTAAAACTCATCAATTGACGCCTGCTCAATCATCGGGGGATACTTTGCAAGAATATCCTTCACCATCTTTGAATACCGGGAGTATTCAGCCCCGTGCCCGTGCACATAAATACCGTGGGGACATAACTTATACGCCTGCCGTATCGGCATTGCCGAGTGGAGTCCGTACTTCCTTGCCTCATAAGAACACGCGGCAACCACACCCCTGCCGTGAGGGTCACCCCCCACAATAACGGGTTTCCCCTCAAGAGAAGGATCCAGAATCCTCTCAACCGAAACAAAAAATGCGTCAAGATCAAGGTGAAATATTGTGGTCATGTTCTTAGTTCGTTCTTCGTT
>JABWCA010000078.1 GCA_013359345.1 Ignavibacteriaceae bacterium | reverse complement strand
TCCTGTTTTCCT
The DNA here is from genome assembly GCA_013359345.1 of Ignavibacteriaceae bacterium. GTDB lineage: Bacteria > Bacteroidota > Ignavibacteria > Ignavibacteriales > Ignavibacteriaceae > JABWCA01. The sequence continues at coordinate 15,254 of JABWCA010000078.1, read as the reverse complement.
GTTTATTCTGTTACCGCAACAGTTGCAACGGAGACAGACGCGGCTCCGGCCTCACTCAGAACGCTTATGAGCTCACGTGTTGTTGCGCCTGTGGTGATAACATCATCAACTATCAGAATATTTTTATCCGGGATAAGTTCAAGCCCGCGTTTCGTGATCCCGAAAGTGTTCCTGATATTCTTCCGGCGTTCCTCAAAGTTTTTATGCGTCTGCGATTCCGTCTGGCGCAGCTTTTTTATCAGGTCGTCAGAAACCAGGACGTCACCCCGTTCCGTAAACGCGCGTGCAATCTCCATGGACTGATTATAACCCCTTTCTATCTTTTTCACGTTATGGATGGGGGTTGGAACAATAATGTCAGCTTTGAAATCCGGAGAGATTTCGGCAATTCTTTTTTTGAGGAGACTCCCGAGCCAGGGTCCTGTATTTCTCTGTCCGGAGTATTTGAGTTTGTGAATAATGTTTCTTACCGGAGAGTCATCGGTAAAGAGATAAAGGCTGAAAAATTCACGGCAGTACCAGTCAGAAAACAGTTCCTCGTAATAGGTTTTTAAAACTGATGGATGCATTAAGGCAAGCGAATTTGAACATTCAGGACAGATTATGTTATAATGGGGCAGGAGTTTACGGTCACAGCCGGCACAGAGTCTGGGGAGGAAGAAGTCGGCAGTTCTGATAACCGCATGTTTAAGACTCATCTCACAGCATGCCTTCTCTTTTCCGGAGGAACAATTCAAGGCAGAAGAAAAGAATAAATGCAGCAAGCATCCAGGGGGAAGTCCACAGAGTCACTTCAAATTTTTCAACTTTCTGAGGCCGGGTTACTGTGTTTATCTGCTTCAGCTTTTCAAAGAGAGGCGTGTATTCCCGGTTGTAATAAAAAGATCCGCCCGTAACCTCGGCAACAGAATTCATAAGTTCAGCATTCAAAGCGGGCTCCTGCATCTCTGCATCAAACTCACCGGCGTTAAATCTGCCTGAAGCACTCCCGATAAGTTTATTGCTACGGTCATATCCGTTAGCCGTGAAAGAATAATCCCCCGGAGCTCCCGCGCGGAATTTACCCTCGTATATTCCGTTGCCGGTTCTTTCAAGCCTGATGTTTGTTTTGCCTTCAGCGCCTGATATATCGACCGCAATTGTACCATCGTCTTTCGGGAAAAAGCTCTCATCATAGAGCTCTCCCGTGAATAAAATCTCTTCACCCTGAGAATAAAAAAGTTTATCTGTTCTGACAATCACCTGTTTACGGTCGCCTGTTGCGTGCAGCCATCTTACTGAATTCGTGATAAAATACCCGAAAGGGCCTTCACCTGAGTTGTTATTCCACCTGCGGACATCACCCGCAACTACTCCGACTGACCTTTTATAGCCAACTTTCCTGACGGCAATCATCGGAATCTTCATCGACACATTATTCACTTTTGCAGTTGCAAGAAGTTCTGACTCAGCACGCATCCTGAATGTCCAGTCAACCCTGCCGGCGGGGGGGAGGTTATTCCAGAGTGAGGCATCAGGCTGAAAAACAGGATGAGATGAAATCTGAATCTCCGGCTGTGCTTCAAGAATGACAGAAGAATATTTTTCAGGGATGAACGGGAGATCAGCCTCTATATTTTTCAGCTTCTGAAAATCTGTGTACCGGCTTATAAAAATCAGAAATGGTGTATTCTTTTTCGTGATAAGATCTGTAACCTGGTTCAGCAGATTATCAGAAGTGGAAGCTGCGGGAAAATTCACCAGAATAAGAATATCGGTGCTGTCAGAAACAAATGGCTTGTCTGAGTCAAGCACTACACCGGTCCCTGCTTCAACCGATGAAAAAATCACGTTGGCAGTATCAAGTTTAAGAGTGTTTTTTATTACACCCACATCAGCAGAGGGGGCTCCGCTTATCAGTGAAACCCTGAGCTTATTATTAAGCACGGTTACAAAAGCAGATTTTGAATTGTTCCCGCTTATCAGCTCACCCTGAGTGATATCAGCATTCACAGTGATTTTTTTCTGACCGGGAGTTTCGGGGGTGTATGTAAATTTTATCTCGTCAAATCCTGAACCGGAAAGAACCACTCTTTTGGATTCAATTATCCGGTTATCTGCCAGCAGCCTGAGGTTTATTTCCCTGCCACCCAGCCCCGTATTAAAAAGTACAGCGGTTACAGGGGTGGCAGCACCCGCATAAATGATTTCATTATGCAGAATGTTTTTTACTGAGAGATCTGTTTTACGTGAAGAATCGCCTATCCCTATCGTAAAAACAGGTATGCCGGTTTTTTCGGCAGCACTTAGAGGATTGCTTCCTGTGTTGTAATTCCCGTCTGAGACTATAACAACTGACGATACATTATTCTGATCAAAAAGATCTGTGCTGAAAATTCTGTTTATGTTGGTGCTGTTATCCGTGAATGAGAGTGAACCACCCAGCGGATCAATTCCCGAACCGAAGCTATAGAGCCTGGTCTCCCCGCCTGTGCCCTGATTTTTCAGATCAGAGAGGAAGTTGTTAACAGTTTCAGTTCTCCCGGTTCCGTCATTGAAAGTGATTGAACGGGATCTGTCAATGAACACATAAGTAACCGGCTGCAGTTCTGATCTTTTCACTATACCGGCCACGGGTTCAAACGCGACAAAAAGGAGAGTGGCGAGTGAGAGAATCCTGAGTGCCGAAAACAGAAATTTCCTTACCCCGTCTATTTTGGGTATTGTTATCCTGTAATAAAACCATGTGTAAAGTGCAGCCACGAGAAGGAGCAGCAGAAGATACCACGGATTAAAAGCCAGGTTGATTCTGATATCGTAGTTAAAGATTGAGAAAGCCGGCAAGCTGATATCCGTTAATTCGATTGTGAAATAATTTCGCCGAGATTATTCTTTTCGAGCTCATGAAGATAATCATAATCGGTAAGGTCAAGCTTTATGGGTGTCACCGAGATGTAATTGTTCATGAGGGCGTAGTGATCGGTTTTAGCGTCATGCGCATCAAGATCTGCCAGAATACCTGTAAGCTGGTGAGATTCCCTGCCAATGTGGTCAAATCTCAGTTCATACTCATCTTCAAACCGTGAATTACCCTGCCTGGTGAGAAGTATCCCTTTGATTTTAGAAGCCGGGATATCGGGAAAATTTACGTTGATGGTAAGTCCGTCTCTTATGCCGGTTTCGTAAAACTTTTTAGTGATTTTTGCGCAGATTGGGGCAAGGGTATCAATGTTGGCAGCTTCTCTGCTGTTAATTGAAAATGCGATGCCGTGATGCCCTAATATGGCAGCCTCACGCGCTGCAGAAACCGTGCCCGAATAAATTATGTTGGTGGCAGTGTTTGAGCCATGGTTGATGCCCGATACCACAAGATCAGGGGGAGTTCTCATAATTGTGTTGATGCCGAGCTTAACGCAATCGGCAGGTGTGCCGTCAACGGCAAAGCCAAAAAACTGATCATCCTTATAGTATTTAACTATTCTGAGTGCCCTTTTAATTGTAATTCCGTGTCCGGCGGCAGACTGTTCAAACAGGGGAGCAACAACAGTGACATCGCCTATCCCGCTCAGAGCGGCCTTTAAAGTGATTATGCCGAGTGAATCTATTCCGTCATCATTAGTCAGAAGAATTTTCATCAGAGATCAATATCCTTGAAATTGTAAAAAGTGAGAGAAATCTTAATATTCTCCTTAACAAAAATATGACATTAAGACGTTCACACCTAAACAATGTTAAATGAAGGAATAATTAATCAGATTAATGAACCGCCGATCATTAAATAGTGTGATTGATCACATACGGAACCTCCCGTAAAATATTTCGTATAATTTTGTATAAAAGAGTAATATTTTTCTTGACAGGTGAACATTTGTGCACTATATTTGTGGTGAACATTTGTACACTTAATTATAAATAATAGTCATGCAGAAAACAGATCTTACAGACAGACAAAGACAGATTCTCGAATTTATGGGTAGTTATATCTCAGAAAAAGGATATCCTCCCACGCTCAGAGATATTTGTGCATACTTTGATATCGCATCAGTGAACGGCGTGAAAAAGCATCTGGATGCCCTTCAGAAAAAAGGATTCATCTCTGTTGATAACAACAAGAGCAGAGGCATCATCCTTAACCGTGAAGAGCAGAATAATGCAGAGCCTGAAGAAATTGCTGACGGCGGTTCATTTATCACCGTGCCCCTTCTAGGCAGGGTTGCTGCAGGCATGCCGGTATTATCAGAGCAAAACCGTGAAGGATATCTGAGAATAGATGCATCAATGGTGAGATACAAAGATAATGTATTTGCCCTGAAAGTAAGAGGGGAAAGTATGATCAACGCCGGAATATTCGAAAATGATTTCATAATCGTTTCTCCTTCCGCACCGGTAAGAAATGATGATATAGTTGTTGCCTCATATGAGGGTGAAGTCACCGTTAAAAGGTATCAGAGAAAAGGGAACAAGGTTTATCTGATTCCTGAAAACGAAAACTTTAAGACAATTGAAATTGAAAACGATCCGGGATTTTCAATACCCGGTAAAGTTGTCGGACTTATAAGAAATTATAACTAAAGGAGATATCATATGAAAACGCAGAAATTTTCGGACGCGATTAATAAAAGAACCTGCGTGAGATTCTTTTACGGGGCACAGGAGCTGGTGGTTGAGCCATATATGATCAGCTATGACAAGTTCGGGAGAAAGATTCTTTACGGACGCCGCAGAGAATCTGATGCCATAGTAAAATACGAGTACAGATATATTTCAAATATCAGGGTGCTTACCGGTGAAAGATTTGCGCCGGCAATACCCATACTTCCGCTTTACAGCTGAAATTAAACAGGGAAGGAGCATTGACCATGTTAAGGAGTAATCCTAAAAATGAAGTTGATACCCTCGTGCTCTCCTTCTGGGATAAAGGGTATTCAACACTAAACAGAAAATACGGCAACTATCTGTCGGATCCGCCGAGAATCGGCTCTTATGATATTGAAGTGCTTGCCAGAACAGGTGAAGGTTACGCAATCGGGATAATTCTGAGTGAGGAAGAACTGGTGAACGGACCGGATATTTCCAAGATCCGCTTTCTTGCATCGCGCACTTCACGAAAAAACGGCAGCCCTGTTAAATTATTCATAGGTGTGCCTGAAGATAAAGTTCAGCAGGTAAGAAGAATACTCAAACTTAATCTTCCCGGGCTGATGCAGAATATATTCATTATCAGGCTTGATGAACAGGAGAACACCCTCCTGCCTGAAAAGAAAAGAGATTACAGAATAAACAGGTATATCAACTGAGATGATATATTCCGGCGGAACAGTAAAGCTTTCAGATGACGCAGCGGCAATCATTGCCGAAATGGAAAAGCACGCCGATCCTGCAAATCTTGAAGGACAAAGGCGATATGGTATAGAAACCTCCCGGTCTTTCGGGCTGACATCCGTCAAGATAAAGGAACTGGCAAAACTTTCGGGCAGGAACCATGCGCTTGCAAATGAGCTCAGAAGCACCGGTTACAGAGAGGCAATGCACCTGGCAAGTCTGATTGCAGATCCCGGGAAGCTTACCGACGATGAAATTGATTCATGGGTGAGGCAGTTTAATTCATGGGATGTATGTGATTCAACCTGCCTTAAACTTTTCCGGAAATCCCCGCTTGCAATTTCAAAGATTGAAGAGTGGATGGATTCTGAGGAGGAGTTTATTAAGCGGGCCGGTTTTGCGCTGCTGGCAGCCTGCGCGGTTCACCTGAAGCGGGAAAATGATGAGTTTTTCATCAGATTGCTTGAGAAAATCACAGAGCACGCTGCAGATGAAAGAAACATGATCAAAAAATCTGTTAACTGGGCGCTGAGACAGACCGGTAAAAGAAATTCTGCACTTAACGCAAAAGCAATTGAAACCTGCCGACTTATTCAAAAGATGTATCCCGGAATAAGAGGTGCTCAGTGGATAGCCTCAGACGCACTTCGTGAACTGACCGGTGATGCGGTTCAGAGCCGCCTTACCAAAAAATCCTTAAAATAACCCGGTCAGATTTTTCTTTCTCTGCTGTTCAGATCCAGAAACTCACCAATCAGACCCATGAGCTGCTTTTTCGTAAACGGTTTTGAGATATAACCGTTCATACCTTTAGAGAGAAAATCTTCTTTATCACCCTCCATCGCATACGCAGTAACCGCAATAATGGGGGTCTCTTTCATACTGGTAAGCTCCCTCAGTTTCCTTGCTATTTCAACTCCGTCGGGTCCCCTTCTAAGGTTAATATCCATCAGGACAAGGTTATAGTTATTATCACCCGCTTTAATAAGTGCATCTTCAAGGCTTATGGCATTGTAGATATTGCAGTAATTACGCAGCATCTGCTTCACAACATCAACCGCAACAGAGTCATCTTCAACATATAGAATGTCATACTTGCGGAGCAGAGCGGAGCCGGTCTGTTCTTTATCCGGTCCGCTATTTTCAGGAAGCTTTTGTAATGCCGGCATACCCGAAAGAGGGAAAGTGATTATGAACGTGGTTCCTTCGCCGGGTTTGCTTTCCACTTCAATGTTACCTGACATGAGTTCCGTGAATTTACGTGCAATTGTAAGTCCGAGACCTGTGCCTTCAAAATTTCTGCTGAATCCTTCGCTTGCCTGTCTGAATTCTTTCCAGATCAGATCTATTTTATCTTCCGGAATCCCTACTCCGGTATCTTTCACATAAATAATTGCTTCAGATTCAGATTTCTCCACTGCAACATTAATTGCACCTTTGTTTGTGAATTTGACTGCATTGTTGATCAGATTGGAGAGTACGTTCTGAAGCAGGTTCCGGTCAATGTGGCAGATTATTTCATCATCAGATGCAGTGAAATGATACTCAAGGTTTTTTATTCTGGCCGCAGAGGCATAGAGATCAAAAGTTTCTTTTACCGGGTCTTTAATATTGACCTTGTCAAATTTTGTTTCAATTTTGCCGGCCTCAAACTTTGAGAGATTAAGAATGAGGTTAAGGGTTTCAAGCAATCTCTGTCCGCCTTTATGAATGGTTTTTACCATTTTTTGGAGCGGTTCATTGTTCTCAAGCTCTTCTTCAAGAATCTCTGAAAAGCCCATAATACCAATAAGAGGCGTACGCAGTTCATGACTCATATTTGAGAAGAAGTTTGATTTAACCTTATTCATTTCCTCTGCTTTTTCCTTTGCATGAATAAGTTCTTCAAGCATTGATTTTTTATCAGTCACATCTTCCTTCACGGCAACATAGTGAGTGATAACATTATCCTCATTCATTATGGGAGCAATAACAGAATTTTCCCAGAAGAGTTTACCGTTTCTTTTTTTGTTCAGAATTTCCCCTCTCCAGATGTTTCCGCTTGAAATTGATTTCCACATATCCTTATAGAATTCATCTGACATATACCCTGATCTCAGAAGATTGGTCTTTGAACCAATTACTTCTTTTTGTGAGTATCCGGTGATTGAACAGAAAAATTTATTTGCATATTCTATTACACCCTCGGCATCAGTGATTACTATGCTCACCGGGCTTTGTTCAATAGCCTTGAGCAGTTTTTCAGTATCTTCTTCAGCTTTCTTTTTGCCGATATAAACGGAAAGCTGATTGGCAATCTGTTCAAGAAGGGATATCTCATCGGGCCCGAATTCATGAGGGTTTTCATAATTCTGAACAACTATTATACCGGTTACCTTCCCCTCAGTTTTGACGGGAACACCTAACCATGACTCGGCTCTGGCGCCGCGCAGAACAATCTCATTATTTTCAGCCAGTTTTATTATGTCCTGCTTTTTCAGTAACATTGATTTTTTGTTGCGTACAACTATGCCTGAAAGTGAATCTTTACCGGGCCATTTATGTATAGTCTTGTGTTTATCTGTAATAAAGGAAGAGGAGAAAGTATCTGTTTTGCTGTCATAAAGAGCTATCAGGAAGTTTGTAGTATCAATCAGTTTGCTCAGTTCGGATTTAACAACAACAGACAGTTCGGAGATGCTGTTAGTGGTGACTTCTGCATTGGCTATGTTGTACTGAACTTCCTTTATAACCTGTGCCTTGCGTGATTCTGTAATATCCCTGCCGATAACAATAAGCAGGTGTTTTTTATTTTCCTTGAAAAGGGGAAGTTTTCTTACCTCATAATAACGGGGATTCCCGTTGAGATCGGGTACCATCTCCATTGAAAAGGTGAGGGCTTTATTATTCCATGCTGCAACATCAGACTCATCACATGCTTTATGCATCAGAGAATACTCAGGACGTTCTGCTGCCATTTCAGCTTCAGTTTTTCCGCTCCAGTCAAAACCGTTAATTCTGAAAAGATCCGCAGCAATTTTATTTATAATGAGCCATCTTCCTTCGCCGTCTTTGATAAAGACTGCATCGGGTATGGCCTCAATGAATGTTAACAGTTTTTCATTTGACTCCTGCAGAGCAATTTCAGCGAGTTTTTGTTCAGTAATATCTCTCTGAACCCCCCAGTTCCCTATAAGTCTGCCTTCTGAAATGATACCGACAGTATTGTTCAGAAAGTACTTTATATTTCCGAATTTGTCATATTCTGCAGTTTCAAGATTCTCTATATGGTAATTTGAGTTAACAAAATCAATCATAGAATTAAGAGCCTGAGGTGTTTCTGTGCTGACGTACAAATCACGGATACCCTTACCAACAAGCTCATTCTCTGAATTAAATCCATACATTCCAAGCATAGCATTGTTACATGTTTTAATAACTCCGCGGTTCATAATATGCCTGGCCTGTTCATCTGCCGGCGCGTTAATATTTATTGGCGGGTCATATTCGGTATAGTAAATACCTTCACGGCTTTTTTCAATAAAATTGCGGTACTGCTCCCGGCTTCTGTCAAGTTCTTCACGAGCTTTAAGATAATCAGATACATCCCTGAGTATAGAAAGTATACATTTTTCATTATTAATATCAATCACTGCGGATGACGCAAGAAAAGAGATGGTACTCCCGTTCTTACGTCTGAGTTCAACCTGTTTATTTAAAATCTGTCCTTTCAGTTCCAGTTCATTTAGAATTTCATTTCTTGCTTCGGGTGAGGGCCATAAAACAGAAGTGTTGAACCCGGCCTGCTCAATTTCTTCCTTAGTATAGCCAAATGTTTTGCAGAACTCTTCATTCACCTCAATTATACGTCCGTCAGAGACTCTTGTAATTGAAACTGAATCAGGCGAGGTCATAAAACTTGCCCTGAATTTCTGTTCACTCTGTTCAATGATCTCCCGGCTTCTTACTAATTCTGTTACATCCCTTGAGATAGAAAGTATACATTTGGTGCCGTTGATAGTGAGAAGAGATGCTGAAACCGAAGCGAAGATAATCTTACCTGACTTTAGTCTGAAATTGCATATAATATTATTGCAAGTACCACGTTCTTTCAGCTTCGAAACAACCAGTTCTCTGTCTTTACTGCTCACCCATATGTTGAGCTTAACAGATGATTCCCCGATAACCTCATTACGTGTATAACCTGTTATATTCTCAAACCCTTTATTAATATCAATATATTGGCCATCATCAATTCTGGAGACAGAAACAGCATCAGGACTTGTCATAAATACAGTTCTGAACTTTTCTTCGCTTTCAAATAAAGCTTCCTGAGCAGCTTTTTTCTCCGTTATATCAGTTATAAAACCTTCAAGGTACAGCAAATTTCCTTCTTCAGAATAAACACCCTTGCCGCGCTCCCAGACCCATTTCTCATGACCGCTTTTTGTGATTATAGGATATTCAAACTCAAAGTACCCCTGTTCAGCAATGATTGACTGCCATTTATTGAATATCTCCTCCCTGTAATCTTCACGTATAAGATCATTAAATGAAATCATTCTGTTTTCAATCAGATGCTCAGGCCTGTATCCGGTGATTTCTTCACATACATCACTTATATAGAACATGGTCCAGTTCCGGTCATTTGCACACCGGTAAACAAATCCCGGAAGGTTGCTTATGAGATTAGAAAGTATCCTTTCATTTTCTCTCAGCTCAGACTCGGCATTTTTCCTGACCTCAACCTCAGATTTAAGGTCTTCCATAAGATTAAGTGCGGCTCTCTGGCTGTTTTCAAGTTTTTTCAGGGAATCATTAAGCTGATTTTCAATTATTTGTTTTTCTTTAAGCTCATTTTCAAGTGCAGCCGTTTTATCTTTGAGATATTGTTCATATTTAGCCTTAAGATCTATTTTTTCCTTCTCATGAGAAAGAATTTTCCTGGCATTCTGCAGAACGGCTTTAAGATCGGTTTTATCGGCCGGCAGGGGGAAAAGGTAATCAACCCCTGCCTCAAAGAGGCGTGCTTTGTATTTTTTTATTAAATCACGGGGAAGAAGATATAAAAAGAGAAGTTCATTATCCTGAGTGATTTTCTTTAATTGTTCAGGTAGCAACTCCGGAGATTCATCGTCACTTTCCGAAAGAAATATTGCAAGGTTTGCAAATCCTGCAAGATTTTTGCTGATGAAAGTATCGGTGTCAGGACAGAGTTCAATGACTTCATTTTCAGTTATCAGCGCATAGAGCAGTTCTGATACGGCTTCAGCGCCCGGGTGTGAATTGAAGAGCACAATTTTTAACATACTTTTCCGGATAATGAATTAATTGCCGGGGTCAGAAAATGATAATCTGATCACCCGTTTTGACATACTGTTTACAGTGTCAGATAATTTTGTATTTCTCGGGCCTGCCCGTTTCAATTAGCAGACTGTTGATTTCTTTTTTCAGCTCAATCATTTTCAGTTCCCTGTCAACTGTGAACGAATTGAATTTCTCAAGTTCCGACATTTTCTCCTGAAGCTTAAGTTCAGTTTCCTTCTGATGCTGAATATCGCGCCCAACCCCGATTACAGAAGTGATTTCACCATTCTCATCTTTGACAGCGGTATCAAGCCATCCGATCCATTTCCAGCCATGAACAGTCATGGCCCGCTGCTCAATATATACCGTGTGAGGGCTTTCAAAAACCTCATTGTATTTTTCGAGGGTTTCCTCTTTATCTTCCGGGTGTACCAGGGGTATAAATTCACGCCCGACCAGCTCCTCTTCAGATTTCCCGAACATTTTACAGTAAGACGCACTAACAAACAGGAACTTACCCGAGCGGTCAACCTTAACAATCATATCGTTCTGATTTTCTATAAGCAGCCTGTATTTTTCTTCACTGAGTTTAAGTGCTAAGAGGGCTTCATCCTTCAATTTTTCAGCAGCTTTCCTCTCGGTGATATCCTGAACAATTCCCATAAGTTTTCTGCCACCTGTTAAAGCATCCGGGTCGAGAAATCCCGCTTCCGCATAAACCGTTTTTTCTGTTCCGTCTTCAGTTATAATTCTGTATTCAAGCGGAGTTGGCTTATTTTCAATCATGACTCTGGTATTTGATTCATCAACTCTTGCCCGGTCATCAGGATGAATCGCCTTTACGATTACATCAGCAAGCTGTCCGGTGAATTCATTTTTTCTGATGCCAAAAATATCAAACATCTCATCAGACCACTCAAGCTCCCCGGATTCAATGTGCCAGATCCAGCTGCCAACTTTTGAAACCTTTTGCGCAAGGCGGAGCTGCTCAGAACGATCTTCCAGTTCCTTTATTGCTGATTCCATCTCTGCTTCGGCTTTTTTCTTCATGGTAATATCTTCAGTATACCCTATCATAGTACCATTATTAAGCTTAAAAGCCGTGATACCCCAATCACCAATTCTGCCCGTGCGGGAGATAAAGCGCATTTCATCATACGCGAATCCCTCTTTAATCACATTCATGATGTGATTCTCCGCTTTGTGATGATCCTCAGGGAGCACGGTGAGCACAGTCGGTTTACCGATGAGTTCAGCCTCTGTGTATTCAAGCGTCTTACAGCCTGCCGGATTTATACTGATGAATTTTCCGGTTTCATCAATAACGAAAATACCAAAAGGTGCGTTATAAATATATTGTGAAAGTCTTTGTTCACTTTCTTTAAGCTTTTCAAGCGTCTTTCTGTTTTTACTCTGATCACCGAGCACGATAACTGTTCCGTAAGTAAATCCGTGGGAATTGACAACAGGTGAGATGCTTTCTGATACGGCAATCATTTCTTCTTCATTCTTTTTAATGAAGTACTCCATACCAAACTCATGGTGAGAACCGTATGTGAGAAGATATTCAAATTCAGAGTCTGTAAGAAGTGTTCCGTCACTTTTGCAAAGACTGAGAATTTCAGCCCCTTTTCTTCCTTCGCAGTCTGATTCCGTTGTGCCGAGCAGACTCTCGGCCGCAGGGTTCATATGGGTAATCAGTCCGTTTTTATCAAGAGTAATCACCGCATCACCAATGCTGTAAAGTGTGGTCTTAAATCTCTCGGCGCTTTCGGATAACATTTTCAGATATTCAGAATTTTCTTTCTGATCAAGCAGAATTTTGCCCATAAGAACAGTGAGGAGGGGATATACAAGCAGGATTGGGATGCCCAGAGTCTGGAAAGTCAAAGAAATTTGTTTCCCGGGGAGAAAAAGCATCAGAGCCATCATTATTACATGGACAATTCCTCCCATTATGTAGAGATTTATGCTGTTGATTCTGATCAGATCTCTTTTATGGTGAAAAAACAGGCCGGTGAGAAAGGAAAATAAAATCACCATAACGCCCATGAGAGTACCGCCGCCGCCAATAAACAGTCTTGTTACTGCAGCGCTTAAAGCAGTGATTATGCCTGATACAGGGCCAAAAAACAGGGTGCAGATACTGATAACAATTGATCTCCCGTCAAAAATAATCCCGGGAGAATATTTGAAGGGATAAAGCATTCCGGTTACGACAACAATGCTGAAAAGCGCGCCCTGCAGCAGTTTGCCTGTGCGGGTTGTTCTTTCCCACCGCTTGTCAATAAAGCCTGATACTATACTGATTGCAATGAGAAGTGAAATGTTTGAGATAATCTCTATTATCGGCATAACTCAGCCCGGGTGTGTTGAGAGTGAGGTGACTGTTCTGACTTTGCACGCTTCAGATTTATACCCGTGCGCATACCGGGCGCAGTTTTACACTGACCAGAAATCCCGCTTTTGATACTGACTGAAATCATGTCAGGAAAATCTGTCTGATTTTCAATAATACCGGCATCTGATCCGGAAATTTGGGTGTGCACAAAGTAAACCAGTTTGTTAGCAGTAACAGATAAGTTAATTTACTAATTAAATCCGCCTACTGAATATTAAAAGAATTTGCAACAATATTAAGGCTTTTTAAAGATACAAATTAAATATAATCAGCAGGGAGATACAATAAAAACAACGATAACCGAAAATATTGCGATATAAGCAAAAAACAAGGGAACTCATTAAAATAACTCTGTTACAGGCTTTAATTATGAAAATGGCCGCAGATATTGAAATGATAATATTTCTTTTCCTTGCATAAAAAAAGCATCTGACGTAATTTTACAGGATGTATAATTTTTTGGTTAAAAATTGAGCGTTCAATCGCCGGATCAGTCTGTCATCACTCAGGAAGAGCTGATAAATAACGGTGAGATTCCCAGGCACATTGCCATAATCATGGATGGTAACGGCAGGTGGGCAAAACAACAAGGTTTCCCGAGATACTCCGGTCATAAAGCCGGTGTTGAATCTGTAAGGGATATTGTTGAGTCATGTGCACAGCTGGGAGTAAAATACCTGACTCTTTATACCTTTTCAACTGAAAACTGGAACCGCCCCCGTCTTGAAGTCACCACACTTATGAAGCTTCTGCTCAGAACAATTAAAAAGGAAGTGGATGAACTTAATAAAAATAATGTCCGTCTAATGGCCATCGGGGATCTGAGTTCTCTGCCTGATAAAGTTCAGGAAGAACTGCGGGATGCTGTCAAAAGAACTTCAAAGAACAGTAAACTCACCCTTGTGCTGGCGTTAAGTTACAGCGGCAGGTGGGAAATTGCTGAGGCAGTTAAGAAAGCAGCAGAAGAATATAAAGCAGGCTCCATTTCAATTGATGATATAAACGTTAAAACGTTTGGCAGGTATCTTTATACATCAAACATCCCGGATCCCGACCTTCTTATAAGGACGAGTGGTGAATTAAGAATAAGTAATTTTTTACTCTGGCAGATTGCGTATTCAGAAATTTACATTTCGCCGGTTTTCTGGCCCGAATTCAGAAGACAGCATTTATTTCAGGCTATTCAAGATTTTCAGCGCAGAGAGAGGAGATTTGGTAAAGTTAGTGAGCAGCTTAAAAATCAGAATTAATACTGCAAAACTCTTTCCCCTTTTACTATTTATATTTTTATTCCCTTTTCAGACTTTCCCCCAGTCTGACGCAAAAGTATTTAAGATTCTGAGCATATCTGTTGAGGGTAATGTTTCAGCAGATCAGAATACGATTATTGCCAACAGCGGGCTAAGGGTAGGAGATGAGATAAGGTTTCCCGGTGACGAAACCATCAACGCCATAAGGCAGCTCTGGACACTGAATATCTTTTCGGATGTTCAGATCATTGTTGATAAGGCGATTGATAACGGTGTTTTTCTTAAGATAAAGGTTGCAGAATACCCCCGTCTTGAAAAGTTTGTTGTTCAGGGTAATGATCACCTCAGCTCAAGCGAGATTGAGGAAAAGATCACACTTATCAGAGGTCAGATTGTCAAGCCGCAGGACATTAAACGCCTTATAAGCAGGCTTAAGGCAAAGTATGAGGAAGACGGATATCTTAACACCTCAGTGAGATATGATTATTACAGATATTTCAGAGCCGATACATCAGGCAGATTTCTGCAGATTGTTTATCAGAATGAAAAAAATCTGGCGGATGAGTATATGGATGAACTCGACCTGAACGATCTCGGCGTTTCGGGGCAGAGCTATGTTGATAAGGTTAAAAACCGTGTGCTCGTAAAACTCACCATTGATGAATCTAACCGGGTTACGGTAAGAAATGTCTTCTTTAAGGGCAATTCAACCATTCCTTCTGATGATCTTAAAGGGAGCATGGAAGAGATTTCAGAAAAAGTCTGGTGGAAATTCTGGAGCTCCGCGCGCTTTGATCAGAAAAAGCTTGATGCCGATAAAAAGAAGATTGCGGAATTTTACCGCAAGGCCGGTTACCGCGATGCTGAAGTGCTTGGCGCCCTGCTGCCATTCCTCAGCCTTGGCCTTGGGGTAGTGCTGTGCGAAGTGTGCCTTGGCTGCGGGGGGTACGTTCGTGGTGGTCTTCTGGCCGGCCACTAAGGTCGCGGTGCCGAGGGCGAGGAGGTTGAGCAGGAGC
>JABWCA010000361.1 GCA_013359345.1 Ignavibacteriaceae bacterium | reverse complement strand
ATCAGGCAGAATAAAACAATTCTCCTGCAAATCAACTATGAAAGGTGAGGCACCTAAAATATCTGCCCCTAAAAGAACATCGATATCCTCTCCCGATAGTTCACATACTTCATTAATATCCACCATACCCAACATGCTTTCTGAGATATTGTGCTTTACACCGTTCCATTCAAATTCAGGCATTTTGCCGATTGTCTGAGGTGATCCCGTGTCAATCAGTACATTTTTGCCGTCTTTTATTATCACGATGTGCGCACTGTTCTGTTTAATCTGATATTTAGTTGTTGGCATCGTTAACTCCCTGGTTAATTTATGCATCTTTAAAATCTGATCCGGCCGGAAAAATTAATAAGTTGATTCCTGACAGATCAGCTGAATTTTATTGTTTGTCATGAAGAATTATGCAGAAGGGGAACAAGAATTATAATACTATGCGAATCTTATCAGGCAATTTCCCTTACCTGTATATGGAACTGAGTTAAGTTCCTGGTAAGCATTGAATAAATGCTAATAACTTATTCATGGGCCTGAATTCTTTCCCCTGAAGCTGATCTAGTTTTTCATCAGAAATTTCCTGTTAAACTCATATATAACCGTAAAAAGATCATCAGGTAATAAATCAAGAGTCTTTTCAGCAAACATTTTCGGTACTCCTCCGTAAAATGCCTCTGCAACAGCGCCTGTTATTGCTCCCATCGTATCCGCATCTCCGCCTAAAGATATTGTAAGCCTTATTGCATCTTCAAAGTCTTCACTTTCAAGAAATGCAGTGAGGGCCTGAGGCACCGTCCCCTGACATGAGTCATTAAACCGGTAATATTTTCTTATCGTGTCGCAGTTTTCATCAAGTTGATAACCCATCCTTTTAACTGCAAACTCTCTGATCTCCGTTTTGCTGCCGCCTGTCCTGGCAATGAAAACACACCCTGCGGTGGCCTGCGCACCTTTTACTCCCTCGGGATGATTATGAGTCACAGAGGCACTTGCAGCCGCCTCATTCAATGTTTCTTCCAATGTAGTAAAGGCATACCCTGCAGGACTCACCCTCATGGCAGAACCGTTACCGAAACTGTAATATGCCTGAGCATTGGAGTTATTCAGCCAGGAACTGAATGAATTGCCGTATGCTCCCTTTGGATGCGGATACAGATTTGCCCATTTTCTGTAAACTTCTGCATAATTATTGTAATTTAATAATTTATCGGCCGTGGCAACCGTAAGAATTGAATCGTCTGTATAATTACATTCTGAGGGAAATAATTCGAAGTTTTTGGTTTTGATTTTACTGAATTCGTATGCTGAACCTGCTATATCACCTGAGATGGCTCCCAGAAGTCTGAACCTGTCCAGACCAGTGAGGCATTCGTTTCGTCTGATTCCGGATATCATTTGCACCCCTGATTTTGTGCATAAAAGTTAATTAATTTCGAAAGATATATACCTGTTTTTCCGGAAATATCCAAAATTTTTTGATTAATAACCTGAATATTTGTAATACTTAATTTTATTATATAACATGCAAAATACTCTCCCCTTTTGTATTCGTTTTCCTGATCAAGTGTACCGCAGATATAAACAATCAGGAGGATATCCGAAGACTACCTTGCGGAAATAATACCCCCTTTTCAGAGTAAAGGAAATTATTTACAGAGGCAGCAATTTGCTTCCTCCGTCTCGCTTCCTGTTTCAAGTGTTGCGCTTTAACAAATTCAATCACTTTTGTTTTGTTTCAGCCTCTTACACTAATTCTTTTCAGCATAACTTTAGCGCCAGTCCCGATTCCCCGCGAGGAGTTACAATTTGCTTTCGGGTTTCATGCGGATGAGAAGTGATCCGCCATCTCCGGTTGCATTGTTTCCTGTCTCCTTTATTCCTTTATTCCTGTTTCCTGTTTTCCTGTATTCCTGTTTCCTGTTTCCGCCTTTTCCGGTTTTTGAAATCGCTGTTAAATAAGTTATCTTTAAAGTTCGGATAAAATATTTTTCGCAAAAGCGAAAGTGGCGAAATTGGCAGACGCGCCAGACTTAGGATCTGGTGGAGCAATCCTTGGGGGTTCGAGTCCCCCCTTTCGCACTAAATAATTTGTTAAACGTTGAGGTTGTTTTGGAAAAAAATCTGATATCCGTTTCTGACTCAGTTCAGGAACTTGAACTTACTTATACTCCCGAAGAATATAAAGAAGAAGTTGGCAAAGAACTCAAAAAAATACAGGCTAAACTTCAGCTGCCCGGTTTCAGGAAAGGCAAGGTGCCCCCGCATATAATTAAAAAAATGTACGGCGATGCTCTGGAATATGAGGCTGCGGAAAAAGCCGCTAACACTCTGTTCTTTAATGTTGTTGAGGCTGATAAGCTTAATCCCGTCGGCACTCCTTCAATGACTAAATTTGACTTTAAACCGGGTGAAAACCTGAAATTCACGGTCAGATATGAAACTTACCCTGAAGTCACCCCGGTCAATTACACAGGCAATGATATAGAGATACCCGATCACAAACCCGCTGATAATATCCTTGAAAATGAAAAGAACAATCTTCTTAAAAGATTTGCAGGATATACTGCCGCTGAGGTTATTGATGGTACTGAATACAAGATAAATGTTGATTACACTCTCAGACACGAAGAAAAAGAAGACTACGCAGGTGCTTCAAACAACACAGATATCGATCTTTCAGCAAGAGACCTCTTCCCCGCATTTAAAGAGGAAGTTATCGGTAAAAAGGTCGGAGATCAGATTAAATTCAAGTATATATATGATATTAAAGATATTTCTGATGATCCCTCAAAAACCTATTACGAAGCCACAATTAAATCGATAGAGAAGATCAGCATCCCCGAGTTTAATGAGGAGCTCATCACTGCAAATACAAGCTATAAATCAATTGCAGAGTGGGAAGAAGCTGTAATGGCTTACCATAATGAT
>JABWCA010000360.1 GCA_013359345.1 Ignavibacteriaceae bacterium | reverse complement strand
TCCTGAGGAATCAAACAATACTGGCAAATACTGAGGAAAAAGGAATTCAAAGGCGACGAGTTGTACGGTTGCTCCGGTCCTTGCAGGTTTTATCAACGCGGAGGCAAGCGCCTTGTGTTTGTTAGCATTTTTGCAGACTGAACCTGCAAGGTCATAAATTGAATTGGCAATCTGAGCCTGCGCCAGGAAAAAAATTAAAACCCGGGATGTCCGTTCCTGCAGGTTACCTGCTGCTAAATATTAGTTGCCATTCTCTGATAAGACATCCCGGGTTACAGCTCAAACGGGCGCGGGGAGATTGTTGTGTGCGGGTTGCATGCAATCTTATTTGCGGTTTTGTGCGACTCCGGCCGGAGTCGTGATCATGGGGGTGCGGGGATTTCGGCTAGTATTGTGTGACTCTACTGGAGTCAAAATCGCCACTCATTTTCTCACACTAATTTCACAAAACTTCACGAATTTGTTTTTGATTAACTCAATCAATCCTAGACACCAGCGGTGATTCCGGAGGGATCAGAAAATCCGGGGAAAGGTGTCTCCGCAGAGTGAAAATCCCGGACGGATTTTTACTCTCCCACCATCACTGTACTGTACTTGGCCTCAATCTTTTGAATTTCATTTTCAGGAAGCTGCGGGAACACTTTTATCCTTGCGCGTTTTGACAGTTTACCGCCTCCCTGTTCAAGGAATCTGATCAGCAGACTGGTCATTTTTTGTGGCAGACCAAATTCTGCTATGAGCCAGTTGCTGAAGGCATCATATTTCTGCAGATAGTGAACTTCAGCAGGAATCACTTTACTGATTGTATAACTAATGCACTCAAAAAGAAATTCCGTCTGATCCGTCGCATCAAAATAGCGGTAATAATCTGCAGTATCGTTGAGCACTTCAACATTATTATCATCGGTTTTCTTCCATTCGATAAATTTTAACAGCGGACGCGAAAAACTTTCAAGTGCCTTTTTATAATCAGTAATTTTATTAATCATGGCCTCCGACACAGGAAATATCATTCCGGCGGGCGAGTACCCGAATTCTGCAAGCAGGTGATGGATCAGATAACGGTGTATTCTTCCGTTTCCATCTTCATAGGGATGAATAAAAACAAAACCAAATGCAATCATACCCGCGGCAAGAACAGGGTGAAAATTATCTGCCCTCATTTTCCGGTATGCATCGAGCAGACCGGTCATAAGCTCTTCAATATCATCATGCCTGGCTGAAATGTGCTCAGGAATCGGCGAGCCCGTGTAACGGTCATGTATCCCGATAAAACCGCCGTCTGTTCTGAACCCTCGTTTTATAAAACGATTGCCTTCCAGTACGGTATCCTGCAGTTTATTCAGCAGACTAAAATCAAGTGTCTCCCTTCCTGCCCTTCCGAGAATTTCACCCCACTGAATCTCACGGTTTTCTCCCGGACTTTCAGATTCGATTGCAAATGATGCTCTGGAATCTTTCAGCAGCAGATAAGACGACGCTCTGAGCAGCACCTCCTTTTTTATTTCCTTTACATAAGAAGTCAGCTCAGCGGGGAGATTTTGATTGATATATTGTTCGATTTTTTCGGTCTTAAAAATGAGCGGCGAAAAGTTTCGGTCACCGGGCAGATTGTTGATTATTCTATGCCGCGCCGAACTAACACCCCTTGGAGAAGCAAACTGTATTTTTTCATCTATGAGCGGAACAGCGGCTTTGATTTTCAGATCCGGAACAGGAAGAAGATTCTGCATCAGCCATTCATAGAGGAACCATATTTTCCGTGAATATATACCTGAGTACTCCAGCGAAATGAGTGCTGTCACTTCCTCCCTGTTCATTTTTTCAAAAAGCTTCTTAAAAAAGAGCAGATTAACACCCTCATATTTAAGAGCAAATTCAAGATGCCCGTAAAGGGTCTCTTCAGGCTTATGCCGGGGGGTGAAAACCATCCAGTTCTGTGTGCTGTATTTTTTATGTTTGAAACCGATCATGGCAAGACGCGGCGGGAGGGGAAGCGGAAGATTATTTCGCAGAATCAGGGCACTATAGCCGGCAAGCATTCCGGGTTCGGGGGCATCTGTTTCTGTCAGTAATCTGACATCTGTTGAATATGTCTCATTCTGCATACAATAATCCGATTGTTTTACACGTGAAATATAGGTATTTTTTATGAAAAACGGGTATTATACACCCTTCTTTATGAAAAACAGGTATTATAGGGTGCTTGTTATGAAAAACAGGTACAGTAATTTATTGGGCATACTTTTACCGGGATTGTCTCCGCCTCTCATTTTCCCACACGAATTTCACAAAACTTCACGAATTTATTTTGATTAATTCAATGACGTGTGACTTGCAAAGGTGATCCTGAGGAATTATATATATAGCAGCAAATATGGCAGGCAAAAAACACCGTTGCACAACGGAGTCATAAACCCCTCTTCCTTTTGCGCACACGAATTTCACAAAAATTCACGAATTTATTTTGATTTCACCAATCAGGTTTCACCAAGAGCAGTGATTCCTGAGGAATCAAACAATTCTGGCAAATGCGGTAACAATGGGGAATTCCGACTCCGGCCGGAACCGCACAGCCCCATCAGGTAACACGATGAACGGGTGCAACCGTCCTTGCAGGTTTTATCAACGCGGAGGCAAGCGCCTTGTGTTTGTTAGCATTTTTGCAGACTGAACCTGCAAGGTCTTAAATTGAATTGGCAATCTGAGCCTGCGCCAGGAAAAAAATTAAACCGTAACTAATAAAAAATACGTAATAAAAAGATGAAAAAAGACGATAAGTCATTATGATTTATCGTTTTTTTATTGTAAATTAGTATTACGTATTTACGGAGTTATCTCATGGCTTTCCCTGACTGGGTCGTAAAAAACAGACCCCCTCATTCAGAAGTCCGCCTGCTTAAAGGCGTTTACTATGTTTACCGGATTTCCAGCAAAT
>JABWCA010000077.1 GCA_013359345.1 Ignavibacteriaceae bacterium | reverse complement strand
CTGCTGTTCGGCGGTCTGCTTGGGAGCAACTACCTCACCTATCATGAAATAAACCTGCTCCCATCTCATTTCTACACAATTCAGGGCAAAATACAGCTGTTTCTGGGGGGCATTCTGGTCGGGTTCGGAACCAGATATGCCGGCGGCTGCACATCAGGCCATGCAATAGCAGGGCTTTCAACATTTCAGAAATCAAGTTTATATGCAGTTATTTCTTTTTTTGCCGGCGGGGTTATCACAGTATATTTAATAAATCTTATAAAGGGGTAAGGTGATAAAAATGAATAAATTAAAGTATCTCCCGATTTTTCTGTTTGGCATGCTCTTCGGTATTGTGCTTTTCAAGGCAGATGTTGTGAACTGGCACAGAATAAGAGCGATGTTTGAATTCAGGGAGGCGCATCTCTTCCTGATTATTGGCTCTGCGGTTATTACGGGTATGATTGCATACTACCTCCTTAAGAGGTTTGTGGGCAAAACTGTAACCGGTGAGGAGATTGTGGTGCCCGAGAAAAAATTCAACAAGGGATATATTATCGGCGGTCTGATTTTTGGCGCAGGCTGGGCAATAACAGGCGCATGTCCCGGCCCGATATTCACTCAGATAGGCACGGGGGAATATCCTGCGCTGGTGACCCTTGCCGGAGCTCTGGCAGGCACTTATATTTACAGTGTGTTCAGACCGAAACTGCCTCATTAACTGATCTGATTAAAATGAAAACTCCCGGAAGGAGGCTTCATTCAAAATGCCTCATGCCCCTTAAACGGGGGATCATATTTTAGTGCTGCGGGGGCGGCTTGGTACAGCCGCCCCTCACCCTTCAACAAAACTTATCATAGTGCGCCTCACACTCCGGCCTGAATTAAATTATTGTAATTATTGGGTTAAAACTCAAATAAATCGGCAAAAATTGTGCAAAAATAAATATCAGATTTAATCTTTTGTTGAATTTACTTTCAGAAAACTTTACCTTTAATAGTCTGATTATATTTTATTTGAACCATACAAAAACGAATTAAAGAATATTAGGAGAGAGAATGAGAAAGTATAGCGCCTTTATAGCTTTCGCTTTGGTGGCAATATTATCTTTCACAGGTTTTCAGTGTTCATCAACTGAGATGACCAGTGCAAAACTGTATATACAACAGAAAAACTATGAAAAGGCTCTTGAAGTACTTACCAAGGAAGTAACAAAGAATCCTAAGAGTGATGAAGGTTACTACTACATGGGTGTTGTTTATATCGAAATGGAAAAATATGATGATATGCTCGGCGCCTTTGATAAGTGTCTTGCAATCTCACAGAAATATACTGCTGATGTAAATAATGCAAAGAAAAAAGCCTGGGTTGATTCATTCAACAAAGGTGTTGGTTTCTATAACAAAGCGGCCAACACAAAAAACGCAGATTCATCAGCAATGTTCTATGACAGAGCAATTGAAATTTTTGACCAGGCAACAAGAATTGCCCCTGATTCAGCCGATGCATATAAAAACCTCGTGCTGATTCACTTCAACAGAAAAAATTACGATGCAGCAGAAGGTCCGCTCTTACAGATTATCAAACTTGAACCCAATGCTGATTCATTCAAATACCTTGCTGCCATTTACAATGACAGAGCAAACACTTATAAAACCGCTTACGAAAAATCAAAGAATGAAGCTGATAACCAGAAATATCTGGATGTGGTAAAAAAATCAGTTGAAATACTTGAAAAAGGCGTTGAACTTTTTCCTAACGAACTTGATTTATATACCACTCTCATTGAAGATTACGATAAATTAGGCCAGAATGAGAAGGGTCTTGAAAAAATTGCGAAAGCAGTTAATGATAACCCGACCAATGAAACCTACAGATATATCTACGGTTATGTGCTTTTCAAAGGCAATAACTACGAACAGGCTATCAAACAGTTTGAAGAAGCTGAAAAAATTAAAGCCGATTTTTCGGATGCCATTTACAACACTGCAGTTTCATATCTTAACTGGGGACTTCTTATCCGCAAAGCTGCCGATGAAAAGAATGAAACCACGGGCGATATGGGCAAGAGCCAGTTTAATTCATCATTAGCAGCCTGCGAACGTCTTTTAAAGGTTGCTGATAAAGAACCCAAATACTGGGAACTTTATGCAAAAATCAACTCAGTGCTTGGCAACACCAAAGCAGCTGAAGATGCTTTCAAAAAAGCTGATGAACTCCGTACAAAGAAATAATCATGGAAGATAAACAGCAGCAGCAAAACCAGATCAATATTGAACTGGGTGAAAAAGAAGCAGAAGGAATTTATTCCAATCTGGCTATCATTACTCACTCACCGGCTGAGTTTGTCCTTGATTTTACACGCATATTGCCGGGCATGCCAAAAGCAAAGCTCCAGGCAAGGATAATTTCAACACCGCAGCATGCTAAGATGTTACTGAGGGCATTAAAGGATAACATTGAAAAGTATGAGGCAAGATTTGGTGAGATCAGGCTTGATATGCCTGTTGAACCCGGTTTTAATATGTTCCCGGGTAATAAAAGCGAAAAAATAAACTAAATTGATGCATACCGGGGCTCTTTTAAGGGCTCCGGTGTGATATAGATTCTGACCCCGCTTGTACTGCATCACATTTGGCGTTCTTCCTATTGCTTCGGAGATATCTATTTCTTATTCTGTATTAGAATAATTAAAAATTACTTTCAGAAGGAGCCGTAATGAAAAAATTCGTACATTTTCTAATCCTGTTCGTTTTTGTGCTTGGTATTAACCAAAGTTCAGCTCAGGGCAACCGTATAAAGCTCGAGCTGGGACTTAATCTCAGCCCGCTCCCCACATTTATAATTGCAACCGATACAGTGAGAGAGGGTGTGAGATACATTCTGCCGCAGAAAGTTCTCACCGGCAACTATTCACAGTTTCAGACACTTTATAACGGCCTTGCAGGTTCAAACATCATGTGGGAAGATGGTTCAATCCCCGAAGATATCACCGTAAGACTCACCATTTCAAATCTTGCACAGGCAGGAGGAGTTTACGGCAATGTAATGTTTGGCGGTAACCCCCATGCCCCGGCCTTATACTGGAAACTTGAAGTATATGACTGGAACGGAATATTCCCCCTGGGAAATCCTGAATACTATTTCACAAACAACAAATATTTCAGAATCTCAATCAGGAAAACCGCTTCATGGCAGAATTTTCTCCTGATGCAGGGCATTCCCGTTAACGGAACCATGGTATTCGGGTTCTATTCACCCGGAGCTTCAGGTCTTCTGGTGGGTCTTGATGCAATCACAGAAAATTACAATGATTCGCTTGTTGTAAAAGTGCGTCATTTCTCTGAGATAGCAGGATTCCAGAATACTGTGCCGCTTTCAGTTAAAGAAGTGACCGGCGGAACAATTCCGGCTGATTTCACACTCAATCAGAATTATCCGAATCCGTTTAACCCGTCAACAAACATCAATTTTTCTGTGCCTTTCAGATCACAGGTACAGCTGAAAATATTTAATGTTGTTGGTAATGAAATTGCAACCCTGGTGAATGAAGTTATGGATGCCGGCAATTACAATTATTCATTCGACGCGGGCAGCCTGCCTTCAGGTGTGTATTTCTACAAGATGACTGCCGGGAATATCACACTTACCAGAAAGATGGTCTTAATGAAATAACGCCAGCAGCGGCGAGGTAGAAATACTCTATTCTACGGAAAAAAACCCATCCCTTTGCGGATGGGTTTTTTATTTGGTATGAAGCCGTTTTCAGCTGATAAAAACGCTGTTTTTTTATGCTGATGCTGCAGTTTAATTAGATTAACGCTGTTCTGAAGCACAGATTGTTGTTGCATGAACAATTTTTTTTGAGTAAGTTATATGCTTAAGAAAACTTCCTTCACCACAGCTATAAAAACTTAAAAAGAGGTCTCCATGGTGAAAAATCTACTAAGTTCCAGACTATTTCTGATGTTTTTTATACTCACATCTGCAAGTATAATATTTACTTCATGTGACGTGAAAAACCCTCTGATGCCAAGCTGGGATGTTGAATTTAATATTCCGTTTGTAAACAGAACGTACACTATCAAAGAGATTGTTGAGAAAGATCTGCAGAATCTCAGATTTGACGGTGATACGGCACTGATTTATTATACAGACGAGAAAAACAACACCACAATTACCGTAGGCAACGATATCATTTTTGAACCCGCAGCTTCAAGTGTCTCAGAAACACTCGGTTCATTAAAAGTTAACGCGATTAACCCAATAACCGACTCAGTTGATGTTACAAAATGGGCAAACGTGAATAAAGGCCAGAACCAGATTTTCCCGCCTGTTGTTAATGCAACTGTAATTCAGGATCTGAAAAAGATTACTTCGTTTGAGGTTGCAGAATTTGAATCAGGCACACTTAATTTTGCCCTTACAAACAATAACGGTCCGGTCCCGATAACTATTGAAAGAATAATAATAAGGTCCTCCAAAAGCTACAGCTTCGGAGCGGTGAATATTCCTGCCAACACCCCATTATTATTCAGAACAACCCCCCTCAACGTACCGGCAAATTCAACCGGGAATGCTTCTTTTGATCTTGCAGGGGTAAGGCTGGTTGATTCACTCAGACTGGAAGTTACATTTTCTTCACCGGGAAGCGGCGGGCAGAGTGTTTTTGTTCCGCAGAATGCCCATACCCTCACCACAATAACTCTGAGTACGTTTGCACTGACTGCTGTAAAAGCTGCTCTTCCCGCACAGAATCCGGTTGTTAAAAACAACGAGGTTCAGATTGACGACTCAACCCAGTACAAAAACATAGAGTTTTCTCAGGGGGCACTTAATATAACCCTGCAGAATTTCATTGATCTTTCTGCTTCCGTAAAACTGGAACTTCCCAATTTCAAGAGACCTAACGGCACAGCATGGGATTCAACTGTAACGCTCCCAAGAAAAGGCACTGCAACTCTGAGCATCCCCAATCTGAGCGGATACAAGGCAACTTCAGCAGCGCTTACAAACAAGGTTTCATATAAAGTCACTGTTACACCACAGGCAGATGCCACAGTGAGATTAATCACCAAAAATGACAGCATTAAATCAACCTTCAGTTTTGCGAACATAAATGTCACAAAAATAGAAGGCAAGGTGAAACCAACAACGCTGAAGGTGAAAGAAACCCCAATTAATATAAACCTGCGTGATCTTCAGGGAAGCAACTTCTTTTTCCAGCAGCTCAATCTGAAAGACACCGATATCAGGATTTATCTTAATGAATCCACAACATTTGAAGTTTTCTTTTCAGGTAAGCTGATTGGTAAAAACGCCAGAAATCAGACCAGGGAAATGTCCCTTCCCTCAAAACTTCTTGTAAAAGGAGAAAATGAAATTATACTGCCTGCAGACTCAATTCAGAATTTCCTTTCCGGATTCACACAGGAGCTCCCGAATGAACTTATAGTTATCGGTAACACAAGACTGAACCCCAACTATAAAGAGGGTTCGGTTGCCAGCACCGATTCCGTTTACGGCAAAACCAAACTGAATATTCCTTTTTATGTGGGAATTTTCGGCGGTTCATGGTCTGATACCAGCAGCGTTGATATAGGCAATGCCGATTCATCAAGAATTGCAAACGGAAAATCAGCAGAGATAACATTTACCGTTGAAAACGGGCTCCCCGCATCGGTTGAAGTTTCAGCAAAGTTCCTTGATTCAAAGGGAGTTGAGCTTTTCAGCACAGATGGTCTCGTAACAAGCACTTCAGGCAAGTTTCTTATTGGCGGTGCCACAACAGACGCAAACGGACGTGTGGTGGAGGCTAAAAAGGACAGCATCAAGATCAAACTCACAACAAATGAGTTCCTGAAGGTTACAAAAGCCACCAGAATTGTGCCTGTTATCAAAATCAATACCTCCAGGTCAAATAATCAGCCTGTAAAGTTCTTCACTTCTGATGCAATAAAAATCAGAGCTGTGGGACAGATTAATTATAAACTTGACCTTGAAGATAATTAAGAGGAGAGGAGGTATAAAATGAAAAATATTCTGATTATAGCTTTGTTAGTATTTACCGCCCTCCCGGCGTTTGCACAGACCGGCGGAGGTTCGCTCGGAGCCCAGGATCCCGTTTCGCTGGGTATGGGCCGTACCTACACAATCTCTCAGAGAGGTGTATTTGCAATTGGTACAAATCCCGCGCTGCTTCAGTTCAGCGAAGATAACACACTTGAAGGCACAATGGGTACATTAGCCATACGTGCCGGTTTTGATTTCATGACTATAGATGATTATAACTACTTCTTTGGCGGTGAAACAAACGCTCAGGGTAAAACCACCGGAAGATATCTGACGGGAGCGGATGAAGACAGATTCAGGAATCTGTTTGCCAACGGAGGTAAAATAATCGGTTCTGCCACCACGGCATTCCTTTCATTTTACTATAAAGCAGATAATTCCATCGGTTCATTCGGCTTCAGTATATCCGACGTTGCAGCAATGAAGTTTGATATCCCTGATACGTTTGCTGATCTTCTTCTCAGTGGTAACACGGTCAATAAAGTTTATAACTTTAACAAACTGACCGGAAGCGCACAATGGCTGAGGAGATACTCATTCACTTATGCAACAGATCTGAGTGAGCTTATCGATCAGTCAGTATTCAAGAAAATATCGATTGGAACGTCATTCAACTTTTATTCCGGCTTTGCTTATATGGGCATAAGAAGGATGAACACTAATATCACCACCAATCCTGATCTTTCTATATCGGGTAATGGTGATATGAGCATTGTGGGTGCATTTTCAACTGATATTGCAATGCCCCTGGATTTTGATTCCACAACACAGAATCAGACTACAAAGCTCAGCGGTTTTCCCAGACCTGCCGGCAGCGGCTTCGGCTTTGATTTAGGTCTTGCTTTCCAGGTTGATGATGTATGGTCATTCGGTATTGCATTCACCGATCTCGGAACAATGTCATGGAAAGAGAAAACCATTGAGTATTATTCAGATGCCCCCATATATATAGACGATATTCTTGATCAGAAGCAGAGAGACACTCTGGTAAGCAGAATCAAGGGTCAGGGACGATATATAGACGGATTCAGCACTGATCTTCCGGGTGCATTCAGACTGGGTGTTGGCCTGCAGCTCGATAAGCTTGTTGATTTTGACTGGCCGGGTCAGTCATTCATGATAGCGTTTGATTATAATCAGGGCTTCAATGACGTGCCGGGAAATAATACCAAGCCGAGATTCTCACTGGGAATTGACTGGGAATCAGAAGACTGGTACATTCCTCACTTCAGAACAGGTTTCTCATTTGGCGGCGGTGATCCGTTCAGCTGGGGACTTGGCGGCGGTGTTACCTGGGGTCCCGTTCTCATTGATATGGCGACCGCAGAACTCCAGAACCTTTTCTCACCCTCAGCAGCAAAGAGAGTCTCATTTGCAATCGGCGGAAGATTAAGATTCTGATTATAAAAAAGATATGATTATAAGCCGGCTGCGGGAAACTGCATCCGGCTTTTTTTATTTCCTGACTCTAATAAGATTTATAACCGCACCAATGCAAAACAGAGTGTTTACAAACCATGCGGTTACAATGGGGCTGAGTGATCCGTTCTTCCCGAAAGCCTTGATTATCTCTGTCATACCGAGATAAATGAATGTGATGAGAATATTTATGCCGAACTGCAATGCCAGGCTTCCGCGCCGCTTGTTAGCAGAGATGGGGAGGCCAAAAAGAAGCACTATGATATTCGTAACAGGGAATGCAAATCTTGCGTAATATTCAATTTCGATTCTTCTGGGATCGTAACCCGACTTTCTCTGATCCTCAATCAGTTTCATGAGCTCAGGTGTGGTAAGAATTTCAAGCCGTTCCTGTTTAATTGAAAGATCCTCAGGCCTGAACTTCAGAAACGGGACAGGTTTAATGCTGAATTTTTCAACCTTTTCCTTTATCCCCATGAATTCACGTATCGTTCCGTCAAAAGCAACCCAGACCTTCTGAACAGTGTCATACTGAATTCGGTTGGCATCAATTCTTCTGGTTATTGAAGTGTAAGCCGGTGCCGCAAATTCCTGAACAGATACCCTTAACGCCTCAAGGTTCGCCTCATTATAAAACTGCAGATTTACTATCCTGTTCAGTGAATCCTGGAAAAAAAGGTTTGCTCCCGGCCCTCCGACCCCTCTTTTAAGGTAAGTCACCTCAATTTCAGCTTTGTTTTTATTTGCCTGTGGCACAACATAACCGCCGAAGTAATAAGAGCCGAAACTCAGGATGAATGATGTAATGATAAAAGGAAGCAGAAAGCGGAAAACACTGACTCCACCTGCCTTGATTGCAGTGAGCTCATTCTGATTTGACATCTTTCCTGCAGTAAACAGGCCGCCGAACAATACCGCCACAGGTGTCATAAGTTTTATTATTTCGGGTACAAAAACCAGATAATAATAGAATATGGTGCCGCCGGGAACGTTGTTATCTATAAAGTCATCAAGGTTCTCCATCATGTCAATGACGAGAAAAAGAAGCGTGAATGCCAGCAGCCCGAAAAAAACCGATCTCAGGAACTGAAGAATCAGATATCTGTCAAGAATTTTCAGAATTATCTTCTCCTTCCCCTCTCATGCTTTTCGGGACGAACCTCTTAAAGAATGAAAAATCAAGCGTGAGAGATTCCCTGCGTGATCTGTAAAGCAGATAAACCGCAGCTGCGAGGAGAACAAAGTTTGCGGTCCACATCCCCCAGAACGGCGTAACGATATTGCGGTCAGCAAGTTTTTCGCCGCCTATCAGGAAAGCCCAGTATATAAGGAAAAAGAACAGACTTATTGAAGCAGCCATACCGAACCCTCCTTTGCGGGTCATCACCCCGAGAGGAGCTCCCAGAAGAACAAAAATAAGGCAGGCAACCGGTATTGAGTATTTTTTATGAATTTCAACAAGATAGCTGTTAATTTCAGATTCAACATAGGCTGAGCGCATAGCTGCGGAAATAACAACATTTCTTATATCCTTAACCCGGTTAATAGTGCGCGCATAGGCAATCTCAGTCCCTATTGAGGGGGGATTGTAATCAGGCGCCAGGCTATCGCCGAAGAAATATTTCTGAATCTGGTTATCGTAATCAGTATCATAGCCGGCATTGTTGGTTCTCATGCTGTCAACCCGTTTGTGCAGGTCTGCAGCGCTGAGTTCTCTTTCTGATCTGTGCCCGTCATCAATGCTCTGAAAGCTGAACCTGTCTGCGTTCATAAGAATACGGTGGTTAGTGAATTTCAGTTTCCTGTAAAGCACAGATTCACCTGAATTGCTCTCATGAATTTCACCCTCTTCAAGATCCATTACCAGCTTTGATTTATCGGGCGTGAAATAAAGATAGCCCTTTTTAGCCGTGACTATATTAATTTTAAC
The DNA here is from genome assembly GCA_013359345.1 of Ignavibacteriaceae bacterium. GTDB lineage: Bacteria > Bacteroidota > Ignavibacteria > Ignavibacteriales > Ignavibacteriaceae > JABWCA01. The sequence goes on along the minus strand of JABWCA010000077.1, from coordinate 6,145 downwards.
AGGGTTGTTGTAATCATAGATTGTAAGGTTGAGAAGCAGATTTTTATCCCTCTCAATATCCCGTGCCAGGATGGCATAGTTGGTAATATCCATCATAAAGACGTTGGGCACGATTGAAAGCACAGGTTTTTGCTGAGATATCTCCCAGGTCAGATTTTTTGTTTTATGATTGGCATCAGGAAGTATGTTATTGTTGAAATAAATCAGGAAAATGATAAGCAGTGATGCAAATATTGCCGGCCCCGTGAGCATTCTGTTAATACTCACTCCGGCAGCTTTAAGAATTGTAACCTCATTATTCTGCGACATCCCCCCGAAAGCCATCAGCGTGGCAACCAGCACCGACATAGGCACAACCAGCACAACCATCCATGCCAGATTATACCCTATGAGTTGTATAATTACCAGAGTATCAAGTCCTTTACCCACAAGCTGATCAGCAAAGCGCATCAGAAACTGAAGTATAAAAATTGATATCAGCGAGAAGCAGGAAAAAAAGAATGGGATCAGCAGATTTCGTAAAATATAAAGAGGTACTATCATCCGGATAAAATATTATTTAATTAACAAAGTTACTGATTTTTAGCCCTTAATGAAATTTAAATTTGTTAAATTAAAAGTTACAATTGATATGAATTTGGGCATGAAATCTTTCTTGAAAATAAAATATACATCAGCTTCATTAATTTTACTGACACTTTTCTTCTTTGTTTCATGTTCGGTAACCGATACAAACATTTCCTTAGACGCCCGTTACCCGAGATGGTTAAAAGACAGTAAAGTAACACCTGCTCAGACCTCGGGCATAACTTTTCTTGGTAACACCGGCAATGCGGAAGAATATCTTATTGCTGATGATATCGGGAAAATTCACAGGCTTTTTATAAGCAGTGACACAGTTTTTTCATTCCGCACACTTGAGTTTCTCCCCGCGGCTGATTCTTTTCTTGCAGGATTTCCCAAAAAAGACTTCGAAGAAATTTTTTACGATAAGTATGCCGGCAAAGTATTTCTTTCAATAGAGGGGAACGGAAAAAATCCGAAGGAATTCTGCGGCATCTATGAAATCATTTTCGGCGGAAACGATATTCACAGCAATCAGATAGCTGAATTAAAACCCGTTAATATTGATAAATCAGGATCGATTTACCGTTTTGTGCGTCAAAATATAGGATTTGAAGGTGCTGCGGTTGATGAAAAGTATTTTTATCTCGGAATAGAAACCATCTCTGATGAACTGATCACTTCAGTGGAGACCGAAATTTATATTCTGGATAAAACCACATCTGAACTTAAAAAGACAATAAGCACAAAGGAATACGGCATCAGAACAATCTGCGGCCTTTACATTACCGACGGGAGGCTATGGGGAATTGACCGGAATGACCGTAAAATCTTTTTTCTTGACCTCGGCTCAGACCTGAGTGTTAAAGAAGTTAAAAAGTTTAACCTCGATAACGTGATACCGGGGTACAATAAATTTAAATACGTTGCCGCAATTGAGTCGGTTACCATAAATGATAAAAATCAGATGTTTATCATTGATGATCCCTGGACTGAAAATTATGTTCCTGATGAAAAGGTTCTGGAATCTCTTGATGCGGAGACAATCAATAATTTCCGGAAATTTGTTCCGGTTATCTACAGATATAACATTAAACAGTGAGGTAAGGAATGAACTTTGAAGAATATGTAAAACAGAACTTTGACCGTTACATTCATGAAATGACAGAAATGCTGAGAATACCAAGTATCAGCACACTTGAAGAAAATAAACCCGACATGATCAGATGCGCTGATTATGTTGCAGGTAAATTAAAAGAAGCTGGATTATCAAAAGTTGAAATATTCCCTACAAAAGGGCATCCTGTAGTTTACGGTGAATGGCTGGGAGCAAAGGGAAAACCCACAGTGCTTATATACGGGCACTATGATGTGCAGCCCGTTGACCCCATAGATTTGTGGGAGAGCCCCCCTTTTGAACCCGTTATAAAAGACGGAAAGATTTATGCCCGCGGTGCAACCGATGATAAAGGCCAGGTTTTTGCCCATATTAAGAGTGTTGAAGCTCTCCTTAAAACCACCGGCAGCCTTCCGGTTAATGTGAAGTTTATTATTGAAGGAGAAGAAGAAATCGGCAGCCCTAATCTTGCACCTTTCATCAAGGCAAATAAAAAGCTTCTCAAAGCTGATTCAATCATGATCTCTGATACCGCCCTTTATGCTCCCGGACAGCCTACAATCTGCTACGGACTGAGAGGCCTCTGCTATATGGAAATTGAAGTGACGGGTCCCAACAGAGATCTCCACTCAGGAACATACGGCGGCGCTGTTGCCAACCCGATTAATATTCTTGCGGATATCATCTCAAAGCTGCATGATAAAAACAGAAAAATCACGATCCCGGGTTTCTATGATGACGTTGTGAAGGCAACCAAAAAAGAGCGTGATAATTTTAAGCTGCTTGAGCACTCAGATGCTAAATATGCAAAAGAACTTGAAGTTGCAGAGCTTCTTGGCGAAAAAGGTTACACCACTATTGAAAGAGCCGGAATAAGACCCACTCTTGACTGTAACGGCATCTGGGGCGGATTCACAGGAGCAGGCGCAAAAACTGTTATCCCGTCAAAAGCCTCGGCAAAGATCAGCATGCGTCTTGTGCCCAATCAGGATCCCGAAAAGATTGCGAGACTCTTTACGGCCCATATCAAAAATCTTGCACCAAAATCAGTAAAGGTTAAAATCACCTCACTGCACGGTGCTGATGCGGCAATGGCCCCGATAGATTCAAAAGCAGTAAAAGCAGCCTCGGCAGCAATGGAGAAGGCATTCGGTAAAAAAACAGTATTCACCAGAGAGGGGGGGAGTATCCCGGTGGTGGCACTGTTTGCAAGAGAATTAAAAGCTCCTTCTGTTCTGATGGGAATAGGTCTCAATACAGAGAACCTTCATTCACCTAATGAACATTTCAATCTCAATCATTTCAGACTTGGTGTTTTAAGCTCAGGATACTTTTTTGAAGAATTTTCAAAGTAAGGAATTATGAAAAAGAAATATTGGATTATTATTGGTGTTGTCATTGCTGCGGTAATTATACTCAGCAGCGGCCTGTACTATTTTGGCGCATTTGACAGCGGACCGACAGAGGATCCTTCAAAAGTGCAGGGTGACGATGTTGCCTATGACACTCAGAAAGATCTTTCCATTCAGGAATATAATATTCAGCAGCGCAAGAAGTACAATAAAAAGCGCACTGACTGCGATACGATTGCTCTTATGGAGCACATCCTGAATAAATACCCTGACGGCACTTACCTGATGATGGAAGATGTTGCCACCACCAATCCTTTACCCAATGCAGCCGTGATTTACCAGAAAGATGCCCAGGGAGATATTGTTTATGCCCTGATCGTCAAATCAAGAAAAGACTCGGTTAACCAGCGTGTGGTTGATATTAAAAACCTCACCGGCTATGATGCCAGCTTTACTGATCTTGACAGCACAAGGCTGGGACTTGGCCTCTTCTTTGTGGATGCGTTCAGATGCAAAGGAAATGATTTTCAGCTTTTATGGTCAAAGGAATTACCTTCTCACGGAGGGTTCTATAAAATGGAGATGCAGAAGTGGGCGCCCAAAAATGTCCCCTATATAAGAGTGAGGTTCCTTGATGCTATAAGAGGCGGTCACGTTGATTATAATCTCTTCCAGACCAACGGAGTTGACAGTATACCTCACCTGATCCAGAACTATGAAAATCTGCGCCAGAAGAACAGAATGGTTGCGGGTAATGATGATAAGATCCCCGATTTCTATGAGTATGTTTACATCTATAAGGAGAGTTACGAAACACTGCAGCAAATCACTCTTATAGATTCCATTCTTTACCTCTGGAGAGATACGGCATATATAAACACACGTAATCCAAAATATTTCAGATATTTCTGATGCCATGGGGGAGGCGGGATTGAACCTCCCCCCAACTTTTCGTTGTTATACAGTCTGAACATAATTTTTATTAATCAGATCAGACTTACCTCACATGAACAGCTTTGTAAAATATTTTATTTCCGGGCAAAACGATACGGTTCTGAAACTGACCGGCGCAGATACTCTTGATTTTCTCCACAGAATAACCACAAATGACCTCAAAAACCTTGGTGAAGGTTACTCTCGTGAAACTATTTTCACCACCGAAAAAGGCAGGATCACAGATCTTGTTCAGGTCTCCGTCTTTAAGGATTACTATCTTCTTACCGGACACCCCGGAAGAGCTGCCGCTCTTGAATCATGGCTCAATAAATTTATCATAGCCGATGACGTGACGGTTGAAAACCTCTCCGGAAAAATTGTGATCGGTGAGATCTTCACTAACGGTGATAATTTCACAGAAAATCATATGTATGATTTGCAGCCCTTAAGCGGTGAAGATTCTCTTATTATAATTACAACCGGCAAAAACAGGAAAAGAATAATTTACAGCAGGGATTCTGAGCCTCAGGTTAAATCTTATCTCGGCACGCTTGGATATCAGGAAGCTTCCGCAGATGAATTTGATCTCTTCAGAATCGAAAATCTGGTTCCCTGGTCTTATGAACTGGGAGAGGAATTTAATCCGCATGAAGTCGGGATAATTGACCGGGTAAACTTCAGGAAAGGATGTTATATTGGGCAGGAAGTGATTGCAAGGCTTGATACATATGATAAAGTGCAGAAAAGCCTCACAAGAGTTGCTTTGTCAGGGAAATATGAATTGCCGGCACCCCTGCGCCTGAATGATTCCGAAGGAAAAGACGCCGGATATCTAACTTCATCGGTATTGAACCAAAGTAAGGATTCATGGGTTGGACTTGGAGTGATACGCAAAGCATACCTTGAACCGGGCACAAAACTGGTTCAGGCTGATGGCGGAAATTTAATAATTGAAGTAATGCAGACAGGCAGATAAGATGATTAAAATATATACAAAGACGGGTGATAAGGGTGAGACCAGTTTATTCAGCGGAAAACGGGTCAGAAAAGATGATGTAAGAATTGAATCATACGGCACGGTTGATGAGCTGAACTCGTTTATCGGGATGGCAATGACCGAAGTGAAATCACCTGAGATAAACAAGCTGTTATCAGAAATTCAGAACACGCTCTTTACCTGCGGCTCTGATCTTGCAACTCCCCTTGAATATAAAAACGGACGCTTCACCATACCTCGCATTACAGAAGAAGATTATAAAAAACTGGAAAATCAGATAGATCTCTTCTCTGATAAACTGGAGGAGCTGAGGAACTTTATTCTGCCGGGCGGGTCTAAAGGAGCAGCAATACTTCATGTCTGCAGAACAGTTTGCAGGAAGGCCGAGAGGCTGGTTGTGACTCTGCAGGCTAATGAGGAGATTAACGGAAATATAGTTATATTTCTTAACAGACTTTCAGACTTGTTCTTTATACTGGCAAGATCTGAAAACAGCTTCAATAACGTTGATGACCTTAAGTGGAATTCAAACTCATAATCTGGGGGTGAAATTGGCTTCGACGGGGTTAATGGAGCATCGGACTGCATGTCGTGGTCACCGCAGATATGTCACGATAAAAAGGCGGTAAAACAATATCTGGCGAATCTAATTACGCCTTAGCTGCTTAATTAAATAGCAGCTCGTTCTGCAGCATCACTTCCGTCGGGTGTTGTAAGAGCGTCGTTTTGACGGAATAGCCGAGTCGAGATTACGGGCAGACAGAGCGAAAACACCCAACCGTATTAACCCTGAATATCCTGTCTGACGGAGCTTCAGGGGGAGAAACAATAGACAGACTAAATATGTAGATGTTCGGTGAAACTTAATTTCGGACGCGGGTTCAACTCCCGCCACCTCCACAAAATCAGTGGCAACAGCTCGCCGCGGCGAGTCAGTAAGTAACAGTGTCATCAGTTTAAACAGGTCGCCGTTCCTGAAAAAAGACTTTCCATTCTCCGGAAATATTGAAACTTAACTTCGGACGCGGGTTTTTGCCGAAGGCATCCCCTTGGGAGCCGAAGGCATCCCCTTGGGAGCCGAAGGCATCCCTTTGGGAAACTCCCGCCACCTCCACAAAATCAGTGACAACAGCTCGCCGCAGCGAGACAGTGTCAACAGTAAGTAGCAGTGTCATCAGT
>JABWCA010000076.1 GCA_013359345.1 Ignavibacteriaceae bacterium | reverse complement strand
AGCAATTCTTGAACTCCCTGAAGCAGGGCCATACGGGTTTATTTCTTTTTGAATATCATAACCTCCAAACCAATCCCAGCACCACTCAAGCACATTGCCACTCATATCAAAAATTCCAAGTTCATTAGGGCTTTTTTGGCAAACAGGATGGGTCTTCCCATCAGCATTATCCCTAAACCATGCAACATCATAGGGATTATTACTTCCGCTTAATAAAAAGTTCCTGCTTAAAGACCCCCCTCTTGCGGCAAATTCCCACTCAGCTTCAGTTGGAAGACGGTATCCATCTGCTCCGGTATCCATCCTGAAAACTTTACCTTCATTGGAGTACACCTTTTTCAGACCTTCATGCTCGCTTAAAAGATTACAAAAATTAACTGCATCAAACCATGTAACTTTCTCAACGGGTAATTTAAAATCTCCATTAAATTTTGATGGATTACTGCCTGTTATTTTCTCCCATAAAGCCTGGGTAACAGGATTACGACAGATATAAAAGTCATCAAGAACAACCCGATGAAGAGGTTTTTCTTCATCCTGAGAGTGATCACTGCCCATAAAAAAAATCCCCCCTTTAACAAGGATAAATTCATTAAATAATTCAGCAGTCTGTTTAATATTGGAACTATGTCCTTTTTTTGTTTTAAGTATAACCGCATACATATTATCAAGTATATTGAGTTCATCTCTGGCTGCATCCCTTATCTTCCGGGCTTTAGAATTCAGATTTAAGATAAGCTCATCACGCATCTCATTATAGGCGTTTCTCATTTCAGCAAATGAATTGTTTTCTGATAAACCTAAATACGAAACAGCCTGGTGATAGCTCGGTTCAAATAAATCACTCTTGTGAGTACCAGAGTCTGTAGCATCTTTTATGGTCGGGTCGTTATCCATTTCTTCTTTAAGGATTTTGTCAATTTCTCTTATATCGAGCCCGAGAAAAATGCCCTCCTGATAAACAGTCATCTTTTCTTCATAAGTAAGAATTTTATCTGCGAGTACAGCTTTAATGATAGGAAGGAGTGTTCTTATTGCATTTTCCTTTATTTGCCTGGAATGGCGCTCCAGATATTCCTGACGCCCTGATTTATCCCTGAGTTGGTTAAATGCATCGATCAGTTTCTTAACAATATCTGTAAGTGAATACCCGTCATGTGCTTCGGCGAAATTTATTCCCGCACCTTCACGCTCTCTCCATTTTTCGAGATAATTTTTAATTTCCTGGTAGTGCTGACTGACTTTTTCATTAGTAATATGATCTGCCAGATTAATATCAAGAAACAGGCGTTCGAAATAATCAGGAGAGTTTAATACCGGCCAGTAAGCCCACACTTGATCATGCGGGATTTCCAGATTGCCGCTTTTAGTTATCTCTTGCGTTCTTTTCTTCAGATCATGGAGATCCTGTTTACGTGGGCTTTTTTTATTGCTCTCTTGCGGAGTGAGTTCAATTCCTTCATTATTCATATAAAATCCCTTATGAAAATAATGCTGCTGAAGAATAGCTAAAATTATATTGAAGCAATTAATGTTTAGAAAAACACTTTAGACAAATTAATCCTGACAGCTTAACATCCATTCGCCTTATTTTATCATTATTAATTAACTCTCATCAGGAGAATCAGCCGGATATCAATAAAATCAGTGTACTCACTGATTAGCGGAAATGAATTTTGTAAAAATATCAGCTAATTTAAATATAATAATGATCCAATGCCTTGCTGAAACAGTTTTTTCTTGTTTGCCCGTAAAATATTTTATAATTTTAGACAAAGATTTACTTCAAAATTCGATTTATCGACTTTGAATTTGTATAAACTGTTTCAAGGACATTTTATGACGTAGATTTAACCATAAATCACCTAAAGTTATCTTGAACTGAGCAGAATGATCTCCCGGATTATTGATGATCAGTTCAAAGTTATTCAGCCTAGCTTTATTTCCCAGGAAATAAAAAGAATAATTCACCAGGAGAGAATTAAACAGGGTGTTAACAGGGGTGAGTCCTGTAACATTAATTACATGCTAAAATATGTTATTGTATGCCTGGCAATCGTGTCATCTGTCAGAGCAAATATTGATCCGCAAACTGTTGAAAAAGCTAACAGGATAATCGGCAGGGTTTATTCTCAGGAAGGAACCACAGGCACCTGTTTTCTTATAAGTGACGAAGGTTATTTTGTCACAAATTCTCATGTTGTGGGTTCATCATCCCAGGTTATAATCAGATTTCCTGATCAGTCAGAGCAGATTACTGCTGAAGTAGTATACTCTCTTTCAGATCATCAAATTCATGAAGATCTTGCAATTCTAAAAGTTTCACCGAATAAAATAAAAAAACGGCTCAGCGGCACATTACTTCTGACACCTCCCGCGCAGGGAACGGAAGTTTTTTCTCTTGGTTTTCCGGGAGCGGCTGATATTTACGGTATTAATAACTCATCTGAAGGTTCAAGTACTCTGACCAGAGGCGTGGTAAGCAGTGTTAAGGGAGACCTTGTTCTCACAGATGCTGCAATAAACCCCGGTAACAGCGGCGGACCCCTCTTCAATTTTGACGGCGTAATCATAGGTGTAAACACTGCAAAAAGTGCAGAAAAAGGTGTGGATAATGTAGGCATCGCTATCTCTGCATCCGTTGTTGCCCAGTTATTAAATGAGCTGGGTATAGAATATAATTCTCAGGGGAAAGCGTCAAAGCCCAAACCCACGATAAAAAAGGAAAAGAAAAATCCTGAACAGGAAGTTAAAACTGTCCCGGAAAAATCCGGTAATCGTAAATCCTTATTGTGGATTATATTAATCATAGTAATTCTGCTCTCCGGAGTTACAGTAGTAGTCATTATCAATAAGAATAGGTAACAAAATGTATTTTAATGTCTCACCATTCTGGCCGGCAGGGAGCAGAATCCCGGGCAAACAATTAATTTTAGCAATCCTTGTGACATTATTTCTGTCAGGATGCTCAAAGGGGCCCAAAGATACCGGTTTCACACTTCTTGATTTTAATGATACCCCAATGAAATACAGTGACCAGATTAATGCAGATATCTATATTGATGCAACACCATCTATGGCAGGTTTTGTCACTGACAACAACTCAAACTACATCAACACTCTGAGTGAGCTTGAGTCGGTATTAAACACTGCATTTAAAAATGGGACGGTTAATTTCTTCAGTTTTGGTAATTCAATTCAAAAACTTTCAAGAACAGAATACCTGAATTGTAAAACCCCCCAGTTCTATTCTCAGGGAAATACTTTCATTGACAGCGTGCTGTCGAAAAACGATACAAAGAAAGTAAGTATTATAATTACAGACCTGTTCCAGGATCAGAGAGACGTCAATTCTGTTGTGAAGCTGATAAGGGACAGTTGTTTCGCAAAGGGTCTTGATGTAGGAATAGCTGGAATAAGGAGTGAATATAACGGAACAGTTTATGACGCACTGACAGCTCCCTATAAATATACGAGCATAAAAAGTCAAACAAACTCATTCCGTCCTTTCTATATGTTGTTTATAGGTAAGGAAGAGAATATCAGCAAGATAGTCGAAACCCTTGCTTCCAAGGGGAGACTTGCCGAAGAGAATGTCCTGCTCATTTCAGGGAGATATATCACTAAATCAGATCTCAATTCAGTAACCAAAGATAAGAACGATAAAAATATAAGCATAAAGAGAGTTGAAGAGGAAAACGGCACTGCATGGGTCTCACTGAATGGTGATGCTGCCCTGAATTGTGTTTTTGATCTTGGGTTTAAAGAATTCGGAGTATATATCACACCTGAAAATTTGAGACTTGATGTCTATAAAAAGGAATTTAAGGATAAAACCTGGTCCGGAAATGAATTAACTAATGATATCACTTCTGAACAGACATCAATAACGGGCAATAAATTAAATATAAAACTAAAACTGCTGCAGTCAAAAAGCAACAATTTTATCAGTTATCATTCGGTTATATCAATAAATCCAAACAGTAAAATTGAGCTGCCAAAATGGGTTAATGAGTTTTCATCAGAAAATCCGAATTCAATGAACAAACCACAAAATACGCTTAACCTGGATAAATTTATAGAAGGGCTGATACGCGGATCATGGGCTGTATCAACACCTAAAATTGCAAATATCATTACAGTAATTAAACCTTAAAAAGGATAAACAATGAGAAAATCACCTGTTAACTATCTGCTTGCTCTGGTAATTATAGTAATATTCTGGTTAATTACCGGTCTGCTGTTGGGAGGCTTCTTCAGTGATTCAATCACACTGGCAGAAAAATCATCCGAAGATTTCTATTTTGAATATCAACTGGTGTCAGGAATCGCTTCACTTCTGACCTTCCTTCTGGTTTCATTATGGTTTGTATACGGCTCAGACGATAAAGTCCTTTCCAAACAGAATGAAGCTAAGAGCAAATACACAACATTTTTTATATCCTGTGTAATGGTGGGAGTAATTGCGGCCGTTGTACTTTTTATCCTTAATGCCTCCGAAGGGATAGACATTGTATCTTCAATGCTGATGTTTGTTGTTCAGATATTAAATACTTTGCTTGCCTTCTGGCTTGCAACTTTCATTTCATCACCCTCAAATGTGGAAAATATTCCATATATGGCCGGTTAATCAGGAGAAAATCAATATGTCGGTAAATTATGCAATTGGAATAGGCGGCACGGGTGCAAAAGCAATTGAGTCGCTTGTCTATCTGTGCTCAATGGGTTTAGGACCATCAACATTAAGAGTTATCTTTGTTGATCCTGATAAATCAAACGGTAATCTGACCAGGACACGTGAGCTGATCAGCAGATATAACGAATTACGTGCCGTTTTGGGGGAGGAGAATATTGCTCTCGGACTCTTTAAAACAGACATCAAAATATTTACGCCTGATACATGGACAATCTTTGAGAGGGCAGGAATGACGCTCAGAGATTTTATTAATTATAACCTTCTGGATAAAAAAGAAAGAGATGCTGTTGATATCCTATATACCCAGAATGAACTTGATACTCCGCTCGATCAGGGATTCAGAGGACATCCTGCAATTGGTGCACTGGTAATGGCAATATTAAATAAAAATGAAGCTCCATGGCTCGAATTCTGGCGGGATATGAAAACGACCCAGACAGCCGGAGATTTCAAAGCTTTTTTCTTTGGATCTATCTTTGGAGGCACGGGTGCAGCAGGATTTCCCACGCTCACTAAACTGGTAAGAGATGCAGAAGAAAATCAGCTTACCGGAGAGAAAAGAAAAGCAGTGGTGGGAGGAGCCCTGGTTCTGCCCTATTTTTCTTTTAATCCTCCGACAGACTCTCAGTCAGAATCAGCCAAAATGTTTGTGGATATCAGCAATTTCCCTGTTGCTTCAAAAGCTGCTCTTTTATATTATTTCTCAAAGGAGTTAGGGGTTGACTATTATTACCTGATAGGAAACAGTTTCAGTACTAATCTTGGTGAATTCAGCATCGGATCAGCTACACAGAAAAACAAAGCTGATGTAATAGAGATGGTTTCTGCTTTAGCTGCTCTTGATTTTTATAGTCAGAATTTCAGCGATTTTAATGGAGCAAACAGATATTTTATTGCCCAGCGCAATAAGGAAGATTTAATTCATTGGGAAGACCTGCCGGTTCCTTCATTTGGAGATAAAACAGAACCTGCTTCAAAATATTTTATCCGCAGGAACATTTACTTCACAACCTTCATGCATGCAATTCAAAACTATTTCCATCATGAAATTATAAATAACAACTTAAAAAACATCAACTCACTCAATTGGTATAAAAATAATTTCGAGAAGAAAAAGGTTCCTTTGAATACTGCTGACTTTAAGGATAATCTGACCAAACTGCAGGATTTCAGCAAGCTGTTCTTTAACTGGCTTGATGAGATTTCACTGCCTGAGGAGGTCCAGTTATTTAAGATGAACAATATAAAACATAACTGGAATTCAAATGGCACTGCAGTCTCAAATCTGTTTTCAGGCTTTGCTGAATCCAATCATCATTACACAAAACTTATCAAAGAATTTAACGAGCAAAGCATATCCGAAGATGCGAAGGGTTCTCTTCAACGGCTTGTGAACCTTGCCTATAAAGGGAGTGAAAAATTCAGCAAATATAATTATGGATTGGAATAGGAGAATCATATGTCATTTTACTTGCCTAAATTAACCCGGAATGCAAACATTGGACGCGTAGACCCTAAAAAATGGGGCGAGGTACCAAGAAGTATACTGCAGGATGTCAGTAACGGAATTGATGTCTCAGAATCGTCAATTAAAGAAGGTGTGAGTTCAATTCCTGATGTCTGGGCGCGGCCCCTGTTATTCAGCCTGGCATTGTTTGAGAAAACACACCCGCTGCACTTAAGGGTTAAATCAGAATGGCGGTCATTGATCTCAGCCATCATTCTTAATAAACTCAACGGGTTTAATCTGACCATCACTGAAGCCTCAATCACACAAAGAAGTATCTTCGGGAGGGCATTTCATTCGCTTTCACCTGAACCGCTTGATCTTGGCACCAATGGTCAGAATTACCAGCACAATCAGTTGTTTCTTGTCTATTATGATGGCAGGGCAATAGGTGGCAGCAGCCCGGAAACTCTCTTTTTTACCGCTGCAGATTACTCTCCAGTTCTCGATTCAATGATAAGAAAAGGCATTCCTGTAAATTCAGAGTTTAATACTATTACTGAGTTCACTGACAATACAAATTGTTCAAGAATCAAATTCTGGCTTGATTCACTGCTTGAGGGTACAGGAGGGAATCCTCCTATTCAAAAGTTGATTTTTAACAATACCCCTGAATCGGACCCCAAGACTCAATTAATTATCCTCAAGCTCCTTGGAGCTTTCAGAGACTGGCAGACAGATTTAAGCGGATATCAGGCAGCTACAGGACTTACCATTGATGAAAGCAGTGCCCTGATTAATTCGGGTGTTCTGAATGTATATTTTGAGCTGACCAAACCGCTTCAGGCTGCTCAGAGTAGTGAAGCCAGCGATCTTTATCTCGCAACCACTTCCCGAAACGGAAAAAAATACATAATAATTCATGAAAACACCCTCAAGCTTGCGGATGAACTGGTTGTGTTTGATACGATCCGCAAGGAAAATATTCCTGATTTCAGATCGTGGAAAAGTTCCGGCATTGAGATAAACGGACGAAAACTTCCAAACAGAACACTCTGGGTAAAACCTGAGGATTATTTCCTCAGTGATTATCTTTATATGAACGACAGAGGCAAACTTCTCTCTGATGCGCCTATGATTGACGGACAGGCTAAAGAATACTCACTTCCGTTAAGAAGAGAGTTTTTTGAATGCTTTTCAGGATCCGAAGAGATCATTTCAAAACTTAATCCCGTATTAAGGCAAAAAGGAAATGACATTGAGTTTGAAATTAAAATTCCTGTTGAGTTTAAGGGGCAGAAACGCTACATACTGATTTCAAAAGTTTACGGGGACGATAATGGGCAGGGCTCAGCGGGAAGAGGGATACTTCTTGATAAAAACTACAATCCTGCCCTGGCAGTCTGGCCAAATTTTTATGACAGAAGATGGGGAAGATATTTCATCTATAACGATCAGGCAAAAGATTACGGCTTCATCCCCTTCAACTTTTATTATCCTGAAATTCAGTCGGAAGCATCAAACATAAATAATGATAATATTGTGCAGGAATTCAGCCGTTTCCCGGATGTGATTTTTATGACTTATCTGGATAAAGAAAGCGGAAGCAAAAAAGATGCCGGTGCAATTTTGCTAAGGCGTGTCACTCCTCAGAGTGGCTCTCACTGGAGTGTAGCAGTTGATTTCGGTACATCCAACACAAATATCTGGTACAAGGAAGGCAATTCTAATCCGAAACAACTTACAATCAATGCACTGCCGGTATACGTCACAAAAATCCCAAAAGACTCTGAGGTCCTTGACGGGTTCAAGTATTTTATCCCGTCAGAAAATCTTAATATTCCTTTTGTAACACTTCTCAGAATTTACCAGGAAGGAAGGGCTCAGGCTCTTTTGCGGGATTACGCCATCCAGTTTTTATCAACCTCCCCGAATTTTGATAAATCAATGATCGTCAAATCTGATATAAAATGGGGCGGCATTGAACGGCACCAGGAGGCGTTCATTGAACATATTTGTATGTTGGTTGGTGCCGAAGCGGTGTTTAACGGTGCAACTGGTCTTGAGTTCAACGTTTCTTATCCTCTTGCTTTCAGTTTAATGGATATGCAGTCATACCAGAGAGTATGGAGAAGCAACATAAACAGAATAGGTGCATTTGATAATGTACAAATTAATGCAGGTGACTTTAGAAATCAAAAATTCACGGAATCTGTTGCCGTCGGTATTTATTTCAACAAGCAAAGAAATGTTGCAATATTTTCTCCGGGCACAATCTGTATTGACGTGGGAGGCGGAACAAGCGATATTTCCGTATGGTTTGATGCAGCTATTCAATATCAGACTTCCGTTCTTATTGCGGGTGATTATATCAGCAAGTGCTTCAGAAAAAGCGAGGCTTTGAGAAGAGAAATTTTCGGAGGGATTGAAACCAAGGGAGATGATCCGCTGCAGATTCTCAGCAGAGCAATCACAAATACGGATATCAATGATAAAGATTCCAATTTTTCATCAGTCCTGAATTATATGCTGAAGAAATATCAGAATGAGATCAGGGAAAAGCTTCCCTCTCTGATGAATAATCCCCATTTTATTCCATTCCTTAACATACTTGCCGTGCAGTTCTCATCTCTGATGTTTTACAGCGCAATGCTTGTTGATAAACTGCGTGCGGAAGGCAGAATGCCTATATCAAACAATAATCTTAATATATGCTGGGGCGGTGGTGCCTCCGCTTTCCTGACATGGCTTGATGCCGGGGATATCAATTATGGTATGATTTCACAGGAACTCGTAACTTCCATTCTTGGTAAATTCTCAATAAATTCTCAAAAAAATGTTCTTACTCATAATCCGAAATCAGAGGCAGTCTACGGACTCCTTAAACTTGATGATCCTGGGTTCAGGGAAATCACGATTGCCAAAGGACGATTCCTTTGCGGTGAGAATTTTACTGATAAGAACAGTAGATTTATTGATTATAAGACCACGATTGACAATTCTGATGATCCTGATGAAACAGAAAAACAAATATTTGACCTTGTGCGGAATTTCAGATCCTTTGTATATACTGATGGTGATAGGAGTTATGAAAACAGCAGGGTTATCGGAGAAAACCTGCTTGCCTTTATTGATGTTCTTAATAAAACCCTGCGAAAAATCGGGTTTAAGCGGATTGATCTTGATGATGCATTTTTCAACGATCTTTCCGAGAGAATTGAGAACAGGATCAGAGAGCTCCAAAAGATATACAATCAGCCTGATGCCGCACAAATAATGAGACCGGAACCTCTTTTTATAATTGAGGTTAAGGAATTAATTAATCTTTTAATTCACAGAACTTTATAGGGGTTATTATGAAATTTTACAGAATATTTCACTTTCTGCTGCTTATGCTGGTTCTTGCCGGCACAGCAAATTTGATGGCAGATGAACCGGAAGAAAAGGAAAAACAAGTATATACCATGCCGAATCCCAAAGAAGGGATGAAGGTTAAAGAAGCCATAGCATTTTATATTGACGAGGTAAAGAAGGCTATTAACTATCTCCAAAATCCAGATGGCTTCACGCCAAATCTGAAATCTGAGTCTGATCTGCTTTTAAGTAAACTAAAAGAGCTGCAAAAAGAACTTGAAGACTTTTTAAAGTCGCCGGAATATAATAAAAATGCGGATAATCCGGCAAATATTGATGGTAAGTATCTAAAAAAATATATAACCATCCAAAGCCAATTCAATACAATATTTGGAGTAGTTCCGGAAATGTCATCTGAGACCCAGACTCCTGTTCAGAATAGAGAAAATAAAACCGGTACTGAGCAGGAAGCCGAAAGTACAGGCGGAGATAATTTTCTTCTCTACCTGATAATTTCAACAGTGATTTCACTTGGCTTATCAGGGTTTGCGATATTTCTTGGAATTTCAAATAAAAAAGAGAGAGAAGAAATCATTAGGAAGTTCGAAGAACTCAAAACAAGTTATAACACCTACATACGTGAGAGCAACGGAAAATATGCCTTAAAAACAGAAACAGAGGAAATCAAAAAAGAGATTCACTCAATTGCTGCAAACGTGGCCGAATTAAAATCCAAAACAGGGCGGGGATTCACTGTGCCGGAGCAGAACACTTCCACAGTAAATTCAGACGCCCGCTCCGTTCCTTCAGCTCCGCCGCCACCGCCAACAATTAAGGAACTTGAGGGTAAACTGGTCCGTGAATACAGTCAGACCGGAAGAGACAGGGGTGCCAAACGTGAATTTGAAGAAAAAATGCACCGTGTTTCAATCAATAATTATGAAAGCTATATGACCAATCCTGCAGAAAACAAACCAAAGTTTTCACTTGATGAAAACGGCTTCTTTCTTATCCCGAGAGACCCTGAATTTAACGTGATATTCACAGGATTTGATGTGCCAACCGGGAAAATTGAAATATTGAAAGCGGTTTACGATATTACTCAGAAAAACCCTGCCGATAGAATTCAGAATGTTATTCTTCCTGCTTATGTAAAAAGAAACGGCAGCGAAGGGTGGGAACTTCATACCCCGGGAGTAATGGAGCTGAGTTATTAATGAACAAAACCCTTGGAATTGATCTCGGCACAACGTTTTGTGCCGTTTCATACATAGAGAATGGGAATGCAGTTGTCATTCCCAATTCCTTCGGCAATCTTTCCACTCCTTCAGTCTTATGGACTGATAATGACAGTATCTACGCCGGTGAGGATGCTGCAAGAAAAAAGCAACAGATCCCCGCAAATGCTATTGAGTATATTAAAAGGGAGATAGGAAAACCGCTCGGTTCTGATCCGGGTGAATATTCAAAAACTATATGGGGGGAAAAACATGCCTCTGATGAACTCTCAGCCGTACTCCTGTATAAACTTGTTCAGGATGCCAATAAGTGGCTGAAACAAAACAAAGGATTTACAACGCAGGATGTCATAATTACTGTGCCGGCATATTTTAATGACCTGCAGAGACACAGTACAAAACTTGCCGGTGAATTAGCGGGGCTAAACGTTAAGGATATAATCAATGAACCAACTGCTGCGGCAATATCTCACAGCATTAGTCAGAATAATAAATCGCTGATCAAGGTCTTTGATCTTGGCGGTGGAACGTTTGATACAACCCTGATGCAATGTTATGCAGACGGCTCTATTGAAGTTTTCATAAGTGACGGCGATTATATGCTTGGCGGCAAAAACTGGGATGAGAACTTAAAAGAATACATCATTGATGAACTCAAGGATAATGGTGTCAGCGAAAGCGCTTTTAATTTTGTTGCCCAGCAGAAAATTCTTGATATCGCAAGAGCATCAAAAATTGAACTTTCCTCTAAAGAACAGATTATTATCAAAATTCCTGCAGATGTGGTTGGTAAAGAGATGAGCTTTAATTTCACAAGGCAGGAGTTTAATTTACGCTCAACTGTTCTGCTGCAGCAGTGCAAAGCAAAATGTAATAACGTTATAGAAAAGGCAAAGCGGGAAAGAAATGTTCTTGGCTGGAACGATGTGGATAAGTTTGTGCTTGTGGGCGGTTCATCAAGAATGCCAATGATTCAGAATCTCGTAAAGACTTTTTACAGCGGGAATATTGTGACAGGTGATTTTGATCTTGCAATTTCCAAAGGAGCCGCCTTTTATTCAATTCATTCTGATAAGGTGAAAGATGTCTCCCCAAAGGCACTCGGGCTTGCAGTCCGGCAGAACGGAAATGATAAAATTTATGTCATGATAGAGCGGGATAAACTTCTGCCTGTTAATTTCGAACAGGAGTTCACGGCACCTGAAAAA
Source organism: Ignavibacteriaceae bacterium (assembly GCA_013359345.1). GTDB lineage: Bacteria > Bacteroidota > Ignavibacteria > Ignavibacteriales > Ignavibacteriaceae > JABWCA01. The sequence goes on along the minus strand of JABWCA010000076.1, from coordinate 3,621 downwards.
ACCGAATTGAGAATTGTACAGGGTGATGAGGGACAAAAAGGTACACTCGCATCGGTATTTGACTACAAAGAAATCGGAAGAATAAAATTAAATAATTCGTTAAAGATGCAGGTTAAGATCAACTATAAATACTCAAAAGGAGGGATGCTGGAGGTTTCGGCCAAAGATCAGTCGGGAAATGAAAAAAGTTACATAGTCAATCCTGCATTGAATAATAACGGAGCTGATGACATTCAGTCTAAGAGAAACCGTGTTAATCAGTTGGTAAAAAAAATGAAAAGTCTCGCTTAGCAATAGATCTGGGGAAAGCATGCAGAAATATCAGGATGAAATCAATAAGGCAGGTGAAGCCTTTCAAAAAAAAGATTACTCTGTTGCCTTTGATATTCTATATAAATGCCTGTTAAAGAATGCTGTAAACTTAACCGCCTCAGAATCTTATGAATTGATCGGATATATTTGTATGGTCCTGTATTCTAAAATAGACAACCGGGAATCAATTATCAGGTCGGACCAAAATGAGATAAGGAGAGATCTTCAAATTACCAGGCAGGAAATGGGAAGAGAACTTCTAAAATTTCAGGAGAAAATCCCTTCAATAGAAGCAATCATTAACAGCCTCACAGAAATGGATAAGAAGATTGAAACCTTAAGTAACAACGGTATAATTTCTCAATCTGTTTCATCTGCTGTAAGTCTTCTGGAAACCAGATTTCTGGAATTTAAAGAGGACACTATAAATAATTTATATACTATTTCATCTGATCAGTCAGAATTATACAAACTATTTAATCTGGGTGATCACATTAACCATCTTAGCGTTGAGCTTCAGAGAAAAGATCAGTGGATTAATGATCTGGAGCAGAGAATCAGCCACCTTGAAAATCTGATTTCCGGGCAAAGTGAGATCAGAAATAGCGGGTACTCCTCTGAATATACGCCGGAACTTACCAAAACTGTTCCTCATTCAAACAATTTGACAAATCAATATGCAGCTCTGAATGATTACACCGATTCATCAGCTTACCGGAAGAAAGAATCAGAAGGGCATAACCAAAGCAATTCCCCTTTGATCACCAGGTACATTGCGAGTGCTGAGGGCGGCAGGATTTCAAAAAAGAATTTCCTGAATGACTGCATTTATCTTAAAGTCAGGAACCTTGAATCAATATTAACTTCCCGCAATGAACAGATGCCTTTGTTTGAAGAAGACTCAGACGGTATTTTTATCACCCCCAGAGGTTTTTCTGACTCTTTGGAAATTCTCCCTCTTTTTGATATTTCGCCCAATGACAGCAACAGTTTTCAAATTCTTGGACTCGCGTTTAACATATCCGGATCAGGAAACAATTTCACCCTTGCTGAAACAGCTCTTGCGATAAAAGGTAATGGAAAAACATATTCACTGAAAAAAAAAGGACAACTTATTATCAGAGATTAGCTTATTGAATTAACACATTTGGCGGTATAAACGGCAATAATCTCCGGTAATATTTTACCCGGACAGAGGAATTTACTTTATGAATTTTGATGATTTTGAATTAACCAGTGAGGGAACCGAATCTTCACAAAAAAAGATTTCTGCCTCAGAAATAAATGAAAAAATCAAAGCGGTAACCAAAAGCGGTAATCTTATAATTCCAAAGGATGAAATCTGGCAATACTGGAGTGTGCTGAAATCAGAAAATTTATTTGAGCGCTTATTTCTCGATATTGAAAATCATGACTCCGTTTCAAATCAGACTATAAAAAATCACTATTCTGAAATAAACGCCTATCTTGAAAGATGGCGTGAAAGAGAAAGTACAGGTATCAGTTTTACTGATTCACATAAGGGAAATACAATAAGAGAACTTAAAAGCAATCTGGATGAAGCTTATGAACTGATCAAGCATAAATCAGACAGAGATAATTACATTCAGGAATGGATGACTGATAAAAAAAATAAATTATCAGCGCAGCTAATGCCCGTTATTAAAGCTGCATTTGCTGATAAAGTTATGACTCTTGAAGAAAAAAGATTCATTTATGAAGAAGGAATTAAAGCCGGGCTGACACTAAAGGAAATTGACCTGCTGATAAAACAATATATGGATAGTGATGATTCTCTTCGGGATGATTCCGATTCCGCCAGCCTTCCCAAAAAAGAAACATCAAACGCAGCGGCAATTTTTACTCCTGAAACCAATGTTGAAAAAGAAATTAACAACAGACCTGAAACAGTTCAGGTTACTCCCCCTCCACCGCCGGTTAAGAAAAAAGGAGGTGCTTTAAGGAATTTTATTATACTGCTCGTTCTTGGTGGGGGCATTTATTATTTATATGATCTGTTTCTTACAAAAACTATAGATTCCAAGCAGATGGTTTTTGTTGAAGGTGGAAATTTTTACATGGGATGCACTTCTGAGCAGGGGTCAGATTGTGATGATGATGAGAAAAACGTAAGGCTGGTATCCGTGAGCAATTTTTATATTGCTAAATACGAGGTGACCCAGGCCCTCTGGGCATCTGTCATGGATTCTGAGCCGGCTGAATTCAAAGGTAAAAATAATCCGGTTGATAATGTAAGCTGGCTGGAGGTTCTTGATTTCTGTAATAAACTCAGCATGAAAGAAGGACTTACCCCCGTTTACAGATTCAGCAATGGTCAGTATTCCTGTGATTTTTCCGCGGACGGATACAGACTCCCCACAGAGGCTGAGTGGGAGTTTGCTGCAAGAGGTGGTAAATTATCTTCATCTAACAAATACAGCGGTGATTTTGATGTAAATGCCGTCTCTTGGTACGGAGGCAACTCTGATAACAAAACACATTCTGTCGGGGAGAAGAAACCCAACGAACTTGGCATATATGATATGAGCGGCAATGTATGGGAGTGGTGCTGGGACTGGTATAATAAGAAATACCCTGATTATGACCAGACCGATCCGTACGGACCGGATAAAGGGATTAGCAGAACTCTCAGGGGTGGTGCCTGGAGTTATGCTCCTTTATATTCAAGAGTGACACACAGATACGGAAATGAACCTCAGGTAAAAAAGAATACCAACGGATTCAGGTTAGCAAGATCAAAGAATTAAATTTTATTCACACTGAGAAAACTATATGTCAAACGAAGACTTTGAACTGACCAGTGAAGATCCCGGGAACGGTGCCCGAAATGCAACTGATTCCGATCTTAATATCAAGATCAGAGAAGTAACCAAATCTGGTAACCTTCATATCCCCGTTGATGAAATATGGCCCTATTGGCAGGTTCTGAAGTCTGATAATCTTTTCACAAGATTATTCATTGAAGCCGCGCTGGCTGATAAAATAACAAATGAAACCATTGTAAATCATTTTGAGGAGATAAAGCGGTATCTCGATAAGTGGAGAGAACGTGAAAGCACCGGAATCAGTTTTTCACAATCGCATGGCGGCTATTCAATTGCTGAACTCTTCAAGAAACTGAACGAAGCATATGATCAGCTCCGGGGGAAAACGTCAAGGGAAGAGTATCACAGAGAATATTTGCAGCAAAAGAAAAATCAGGCGCTTAGGTCACTCGAACCAATAATAAAGGCTGTAATGGCAGATAAAGTTCTGACCTACGAAGAAAAAACGATGGTTTATCAGGAA
>JABWCA010000075.1 GCA_013359345.1 Ignavibacteriaceae bacterium | reverse complement strand
ACCTCAAGCTTAATCAGATAAATATACTGATAGGTCAGAACGGCGCAGGGAAATCCAATTTCATTCAGTTTATGTCTCTGATGAACATGATCATAAAAAAGAACCTGAAAAATTATGTTGCCTCAAGGGGTGGCACTGATGCTTTTCTGCACAACGGCAAAAAGGGCAGCATGACACTCTCCGGTTCTCTGTATTTTAGCCCCAACCATTACGAATTTACCCTGGCTCCTGATAGCAATGACAATTTTTATTTCCAAAGTGAAAAGACTGGTTATTTTACCTCAGTCACAGACATTGCAAATGCCGGCCATGAAACAAACCTGTGGGAACTTATCAGTAAAAACAATGAGGTCGCAAGCTATATTCTTAAAGCTCTCAGTTCATGGGTTGTATATCATTTTCATGACACCGGTTTCAGTTCACCATTAAAAGGCTCAGGTAAGATTGACGACAATAAATTTTTGCGGGCTGACGGATCAAATCTTGCTTCATTTTTATATTTGTTGAAGGAAAAACATTTCGGGAGATATGAAAAGATTGAAGAAGCTGTAAGACTTGTCGCCCCGTTTTTTAACAGCTTTGATCTTGCTCCGCAAAATCTATCTCCTGAAAACATTCGTCTTGAATGGAAGCAGAGAAACAGCGACCAGTATTTTAACGCCCATCATCTTTCTGACGGCACACTCCGGTTTATCTGTCTGGCAACTCTGCTGCTTCAGCCTGAACCGCCTGCTGCAATAATCATTGATGAACCTGAACTCGGCCTTCATCCCTTTGCGCTTGCTGTTCTTGCTGAATTGATTAAATCTGCGGCAGAAAAAGGAACTCAGATCATCTGCAGTACCCAGTCTGTTACATTTATCAACCAGTTTTCAACTGAAGATATCATTGTTGTGGACAGGAACAATGGGGAGTCACTCTTTAACCGACTTAATGAAGAGGCCCTGAAAGAATGGCTGGAGGATTATGCTGTTGGTGAATTGTGGGAAAAAAACCTGATTGGCGGAAGACCATGAATCACAGGTTTATTGCAGTACTTGTGGAAGGGCAAACCGAGGAACGCTTTGTGAAAAACAATCTTGATCCCTGGCTGTTTGAAAACTTCAATACAAACATTCAACCTGTGACCTACACAACAAAAGTTAATCCCAGTGGAAAGCATTATAAAGGCGGCGGATTAAATTTTACAAAAATGACCGATCAGATTGAGAGATTACTTAGATCCCCCCAATATCACTTTGTGACGACTTTTATTGACTATTATGCTTTGCCTGATGAATTCTTCGGGGATATGGATATCTCAGGGAAGTCAGACCTGCAAAAAGCGAATATGGCGGAACAACACATGAGTAATAAGCTCGGGAGTGCAAAGTTCATTCCATACATCCAGATGTTTGAGTTTGAAGCACTCTTGTTTTCATGTCCGGATTCACTGCTCCGGATTTACCCTGAAAGAAAAGAATCAGCCCGGAATCTTATCAGTGAGGCATCAAGCTATTCAACGCCTGAGGAGATAAATGATGGTCCTGAAACTCACCCTTCTGCAAGACTTGAAAAGTGCTTTCCGGGATATGGAAAGATTCTGGATAGTCAGCAAATTCTTAAAACTTGTTCAATTGGAAAGATTCGTGAGAAGTGCCCCCGGTTTGATAGATGGATTCAAAAACTGACAGTTTAGTATTCTACTCAATCCTTGCAATAATCTCATCACAGACCGCATAACCTTTACCCGTCATTTGAAGGGTAACGCCGTCATATTCTGCGAGGCCGTGATTAATGAGTTCGAGAACGAGCGGTTCATTTTTAGTCATGAAATCTTCTGAGAACAGCTCATCATACTCACGGATATTTAATCCTGTGTGCCTTAAATAAAGATAACGGTATTCTTCTTTCCGTTCGTCAAAGGTAAGTTCCTCCTCGCCTATAATGGCATGTCCCTTTTCATTAACGGCGTCAATGTAAAACTTAAGCGAGGAAACATTCCATCTGCGTTTACCATCAAAATAAGAATGGGCTGAAGTACCGAATCCGTGATATTCCTTTGCCTGCCAGTAAATTGAATTATGCACGCATTCATATCCGGGTTTTGCGAAATTGGAGACCTCATACTGTTCAAATCCGTAATCACCCAGGAACCCGATAGTCTTTTCATAAAGATCTGCATCAATCTCCTCCCCCTGCAGGTCAATCTCACCCTTCAGAACCATTTTATTCAGAATGGTCCCTCTTTCAAGAATCAGGCTGTAGGCCGAAATATGTTTAACCGGCAGGTTCACTGCTTCTGAGAGAGTCTTAAGCCAGATTTCTGAGGTCTGCCCCGGAAGATTAAAAATCAGATCAAGGCTGAGATTTTCAATCCCCGCCATATACGCATCATAAACAGCGCTTTTTGCCGTTTCGGCATCGTGTATACGGGTAAGGAATTCAAGTTCCTTTTTATCAAACGACTGGATCCCCACACTCACCCTGTTTATTCCGGCGTGCCTGAATTCCCTGAATTTCTCCCTGTTCACCGTTCCGGGATTAGTTTCCATGGTAATTTCGGCACTCTGTTTAATGCTGAATCTTTTGTGCAGGTGATCGAGTATTTCACCCAGATACTTTGGTTCCATGAGTGAAGGTGTGCCGCCGCCGAAAAACACCGAAACATAGTTATTCCTGTTCTGATACTTTTCAGCGTAATAGTCAATCTCCTTCTTAAGTGCTTTAAGATATGCCTGAATATTATCGGAGGTTATTATCGAGTAGAAATCACAGTAGATGCACTTATGATCACAAAAGGGGATGTGAATGTAAATACCGGCATGATCTCTGAAGAACATCAGCCGTTTACCGAGTTAATCAGTTCGCGTGCGCTGCCGAGCGCTGCTGGTGTTACTTCCTCACCGCTTATAAGCTTGGCGATTTCGGTTACCCTCTCTTCGGGCGTGAGTTCCGTTATTGCCGAAACGGTTTCTCCTTCATTTTCTGTTTTTGAGACAATAAAATGATTTTCAGAATATGCTGCAATCTGCGGCAGGTGGGTTATTGCAATAACCTGATGAAACTGAGCGAGATTTCTGAGTGAGGCGCCTACTTTCTGCGCAATTCTTCCGCTCACTCCTGTATCAACCTCGTCAAAAACCAGAACCGGCACGCCGTCATTTTCTGCAAGCGCCGCTTTGAGCGATAGCATCACTCTTGAGACTTCACCCCCCGAAGCAACTTTAACAAGTGATTTAAGATCTTCACCGGGGTTTGTTGAGATAAGAAATTCAACACGGTTTATTCCGTCAGGCAGAAGCCTGAAGTTGCCTGAGTCATCAGACGCTGAAAACTTCATATCAAGAGGGGCGGTTTCACGTTCAATCCTGACACTGAATTTCCCGTTTTTTATTCCGAGCGTTTCTAACTGCTCAAGAATTTTCATTTCAAGTTTAACTGCGGCTTCTTTTCTTGCAGCTTCAATTTTTAATGCAACTTCAAAACATTTTTCGCGCTGTGATCTTATGCTTTCCCTGATGCTTTCAATCATCATCGAAAAATTTGAATTCAGAACAAGTTCAGCCGCTATTTCCTCGCGGTACTGAATCAGCTCGGGTATTGATCTCCCATATTTTTTCTTGATATGGTTAATGGCGCTGAGCCTGTCGCGAAGATTCTCAAGATGAGCAGGATCCATATCAATGGCCGATGTGTATTTGCGAAGGTATGCCGATGCCTCATCAATAATTGCTGCAGCCGAATTGAGCTCTTTCAGAATTTCATCAAAGCTGTTATCAATTGCATTCAGATTCTCAAAATCCCTGATTACCGAATAAATAAGTGAATGGACGGAGTTATCGTCTTCATAAAGCCTGAGTGTGGCGCTGTGCCCAAGCTCAAGTATTCTTTCGGAATTCTCAAGAATGTTGAGCTCTTCTTCAATTTCGGTGTCCTCATTCTCTTTCGGAGTTACCTTGTCTATCTCCTTCAGAACAAATGAAAGATAGTCCCTCTTTTCCTCCAGTTTCTCTTTTTTTGAAATGAGGTCAGTCTCTTCATGAATAAGATCCCTGAGCTTTTTAAGCTCTGCCTGGTATGTGCTGATAAGGGCTGAGTTCAATGCGTAAGAATCGACATAGGAACAGTGATGTTCCTGTTTGAGGAGAAGCTGGTGCTCATGCTGCCCGTGCAGATCAACAAGGAGATCACCGAGTTCTTTGAGAGTGTTGAGGTTTACAGGGGTGTCATTTATAAAGCAGCGGTTATTGCCTTTTACAGATATTTCCCTTCTTACTATAAGTTCCTCACCCGGTTCAATACCGTTATCACTAAGCAGTGACTCTGCTGCTTTGTTGTTGCCGGGTTCAAAAATGCCTTCAACCACGGCCTTCTGCGCACCGTTTCTCACCGAATCAACAGATGCCCGCTCTCCGAGCAGGAGGTTCAGAGCATCAAGCAGTATTGATTTGCCGGCACCGGTTTCGCCGGTTATAATGTTGAGTCCGCTCCCGAAACTTATTTCGGCTGAACGTATAAGAGCATAATCTTTAACAATAAGAGTCTTAAGCATCTGCTGAATTATTTTTACTTAACCATATTCTCGACATAGTGTAGGCAGTAATGCTTTTGCCGTCGTAAAATTCATTAGTATGAATCATAGAATCGATTTCATCAAATGTGAACTCGTGGATTTCCATTCCGTATTCACCTTCTTCTCTCCGTGTCTCTCCCGGTACCAGATCAAGAGCAAGATACAAATGGAGCAGCTCAGTGCAGAATCCGGGAGTAGTGGCAACCTTTCCGAGATATATTATTTTATCCGATCTGTAACCTGTTTCTTCCTCAAGCTCACGCCTTGCACAAATGAAAGGGTCTTCGCCCGGTTCCAGCTTTCCGGCAGGGAACTCATAAAGAAACTTCTGATGCGGGTATCTGAACTGATGCACCAGAACAGCCTTATTATCTGAGGTTACGGGAACCACCACCGCTCCGCCCGGATGAACAGCTATCTGCCGCTCACCATGATTGCCGCTGTGATATTCAAGTTTATCAAGCTGCAGATCGAAAACTTTCCCTTTATATAAAATCTCTGATGAGACAACCCTGTAATTGGGCTCAAAGCTTTTACTCATAATATTCAGCCAGCTCCGTGCCGAGGAATTTAACAAGCGCTGTGATCACACCAAGATCATCCAGATAACCGGCAAAGGGAATCAGGTCAGGTATTGTATCAAACGGCGCTATAAGATAAACGAGTCCCGCGGCAACAAGCGCTTTTTTCTGCCAGCTTACCTGCCCGTCTTTCATATATCTGAACAGAGCAATGGCATCGCGGATGAAGGCCAGCTTTCCGCTGATAATTTCCAGTTTTTCCCAGAAATTAGCTTCCACAAATTTCTTTTTCTCCTCATACTCGTTTTTTGAGTATACGGGCAGCTTTTCATCCTTGAACTCAGAGAGGTCGTGCCACTCATAAAATTCGTCATCGAGTTCGAACCCGCGGGATTCTTTATCCATTTTTAACCTCTTTATTTTCCGGTCTTATAATATCTTTCAAACCAGCCGAATACTGTCTGCCACCATAATTTTGCATTCTGCGGTTTTGATACAAAATGCGTTTCATCGGGGAAGTACAGGAACTTGCTGTCAACTCCGAGTCTCTGAAGGGAGGTGAAAAGCTGGAAGGCCTGCTCTTCGGGGACACGGAAATCATATGCGCCATGCACAACAAGCACCGGGGTTTTGCAGTTTTGTATATATCTGTGGGGCGAGAATTTCTCATAGAGCCCGCGGTTTTCCCATGGGGTTCCTTTATTTTCCCACTCAGGGAACCATAATTCTTCGGTGGTTCCGTACATACTCTCAAGATTGAAAACACCTGCATGAGATACCAGTGCGTTGAAACGGTCGGTGTGTCCTGCAATCCAGTTAATCATGTATCCGCCGTATGACGCACCTGCGGCAAAAGTGTTGTTTGAATCAATGAAAGCGTAATTTCTTATTGCATAGTCATAAGCGTTCATAAGGTCAGTATAAACCTTGCCGCCCCAGTCACCGCTTATTTCGTCAGTGAATTTCTGACCGTAGCCTGTGCTTCCTCTCGGGTTGGGTGCAACAACCACATATCCGCCCGATGCAAAAAGCTGTACGTTCCATCTGTAATGGAAATCATCTGACCATGCGCCCTGCGGACCACCGTGGATCAGGAAAATCATGGGATATTTCTGTTTCGGATCAAAGTGAGGAGGCTTTATCATAACCGACTGCACAGGGGTTCCGTCAGCACCTTTGCTCCAGAAAGTTTCGACCGGGTTCATGAGTATTCTGTCGAGTTTCTTCTTGTTGACAAATGTAAGCTGCTTTGCATCGCCACCCTTCATATCGGTTGTGAATATCTCAAAGGGGAGATTGGTGGCCTGTTTTCTGAAATAGAATCTTCCGTTTGCTATTGCAAGGTTATCAAGATTGTGGCCTTTGATCACGGGCGAAATTTCTCCGCCGCCAGCTTTAACATTAAAAACCGTCTTGTGAATTTCCTGCTCTGCGGTGAAATAGATTGATTTTGAATCTTCCGCCCATAAAATTTCATCAACCGAAAGTTCAAATCCGGGGGTATGATCAGTTATTTTGCCGGTTGCTCTTTCCATCACCATAAGTCTTTTTCTGTCGGCCTCAAAACCGGCACGCTCCATTGAAGCCCATGCAAGATATTTGCCGTCAGGTGAGTACTGCGGATTGCAGTCAACCCCCTTGCTTGCAGATACTCTGGTGAATTTTGTGGGCGCATCCTTGCTGATATCTGCTGTTTTGATAATGAAGATATCATTATTTGTTGAAAGGGCCAGCACTTTATCGGTGTTCATCACAAAGGCGATCTCCTGACCGTCGGGTGAGAAAGTATAATCGGTTGCGCTGCCAAGGGCTATCGGGGGAACATCGGCAGAGCTGCCCATTGTAAGGTCAATCACTTCTTTTTTATCAATATCAAGTATAAAGAGATGGCTTCTTTTATCTCCTCTCCAGTCATTCCAGTGCCTGTACATCAGTTCAGTGAAAATGCTTGCCTTTACAGGGTCTTTTTCCTTTTTCTCATCTTTCCTCTTATTGCATTCCTGATCAAAACAATCGGGATAAACAGAAGAGATAAAGAGAATTTTTTTACCATCGGGCGACCAGACAATTCCTGAAGCGCCGGTGTACATATCAGTAACCTTAACCGCATCACTGCCGTCAGTGTTGCTTATCCATATCTGATCCTCAAATATGTATGCAACCTTTTTGCCGTCGGGTGAGAATTTAATGCCCGACTCATTTTTTTCTGTCATCCTGAACGGCGTCAGATTTTTACCGTCTGAATCGGCAATATATATATTTGAATTGCCCTTGTTCAGATCCATACTGTAAACTGCCGAAACATAAGCAAGCTTTTTACCATCAGGTGAAAGCTCAAATCCGTTTATTCTCTCCATTCCCCAGAGATCATCCACAGTAAGGGGGTCGGTTTGTGCTAAAATTGTGACGCTCATTAAAATCAGCGACAGAAATAATTTCTTCATGGTTTTTCCTGATATTATACGGGGGATTTTTAATCAAAAAAATTTTGTTCTTAAAGTTAAGAAATAAAGATGATTTAAGACAGACGTAAAGATTTCTCCGGTGAGATAATTTGGCAGGAATTTTCTCCCGTCTTTTTTGTTTACATTTTAAACCGGGGGGCAAAAAATTTTAAACTTTTCATAGCAAAAAAGCTCTAATAAGACAAGAGTGATTTTTTTTTATTTAAATGTAATTTATTTCTATTTTCGTAGAAGATTTAATTAAGATTTTTCACTTTACAAATCAAAAACTAAAACAACCCCATAAGGAGTTTTTTATGAGTTGGGATTTCGAAAGACTCAACAGCGAGTCTGAAGAATTAAGAAATATGCTGGCGGCAGGTTATGGTCTGACCGATGAATTATCGCTCTCTCCCAAGAAATCCAATGATGACGATGATTTTAATGATGACTTCGAAGATGAAGAAGATGAGTTTGATGATTTTGATGATATGGATGAAGATGACTTTGATGACGATTTTGACGATGAAGACTTCGATGACGAAGACTTTGAAGATTTTGACGATGAAGAGGGAGAGGAAGAGGATTTCTACGAGGAAGACTTTAACTTTGACGAAGAAGATGATTTAGATGATGAAGATGACGATGACTTATAGCAGTCATCGTCACTTCCGGCTTTAATTATTCACCTAAATATTTTCCCGGGACAAGATAGTTTTTTACATAATCGGTAACTCCGGCCCTGATATCCCATTTAGGTCCGGGGTAACCTGTTGATATCAGTTTTTCAATATCTGCCTCTGTAAAATACTGATATTTAGGGGCCAGATAATCAGGCATATCAATAAAATTTATCCTTTTTTCAATTCCAAGAGAGTCAAAAATAGCGGTTACGAGATCAATCCATGTGGCTGCTTTACCATACCCGATATTATATAATCCGTTACACTGTGTGTTTTCGGCAAAATGGAGTGTCATATCAACTGCATCTTTCACATAAATGAAATCACGCTTCTGCTCACCGTCTTTGTAATCGGGATGGAGTGATTTGAAAAGGTTAACATAACCGTTATCCCTTATCTGTTCAAAAGCCTTGTGAACCACACTTCTCATATCGCCCTTGTGTGCCTCGTTGGGGCCGTAAACGTTAAAATACTTCATGCCGGCAATTGATTTGATGAGGCCGGTTCTGAAGGCATAAACATCAAACATATTTTTTGAATATCCGTACATATTCAGGGGTTTAAGCTTTAAGCACTCATTATCATTATCCCTGAATCCTGAATCGCCGTCACCATAGGTGGCTGCAGATGAGGCATAAACAAAGCGTATTCTGTTTTCAACGCAGAACTCTGCAAGGAGCTTTGTATACCTGAAATTGTTGCTGATAAGGTGGTCGGCATCTTTTTCTGTGGTTGATGAATTTGCCCCCATGTGAATCACAGTTTCGATATCGTATTTGCAGGTGCCCGATTCAAGTTTCTGCATCATTTCATGTTTATTTATGAAATCAACATACCTGAGATTAACCAGATTTTTCCATTTTTCATCTCTTCCCAGCTCATCCACAATAAGGATATCTGTTTCTCCCCTGTTATTAAGTTCCCAAACAATTGCGCTTCCTATAAATCCAGCGCCGCCTGTTACCACTATCATATTAAGATCTGACCGGTTTATTTAAAAATTAATTTACTTAAATTACAAAGTTAAATTATTTTTATTTGAATTACCCATTTATCCCTTTTTAACATTACAGAAATCACACCGGAGGTTTATTTTGATGTTCTCCGGCACTGAACTTTGCGCTTCAGTGAAATTTCATACAGAAAAAGGATTCAGGAACTTACTTCAGAAGGCAAGATGAGCAGTACTTTAAAGACATTACGTGAATTATTAAATAAAAGAATTCTTGTTATTGACGGTGCCATGGGCACCATGATTCAGAGGCATAAACCGACCGAGGAAGATTTCAGGGGCGAGAAGTTCAGAGATCACCCGGGAGAGCTTAAAGGCAACAGCGATATTCTTTCGATTACCAGGCCTGATATCATTCAAAGCATACACAAAATGTATCTTGAAGCAGGGGCCGATATTATCGAAACAAACACTTTTGGTGCCAATGCAATCTCTCAGGCCGATTACAGACTCCAGGATTATGCCTGGGAAATTAATTATCAGGCAGCAAAAATTGCCAAAGAGGCTGCTGTTGAATACACACAGAAGACTCCTGATAAACCCAGATTTGTTGCCGGTGCACTCGGGCCGACTACCAAAAGCGCCTCTCTTTCTCCTGATGTTAATGATCCCGGATTCAGAAGCGTAACATTTAATGAGCTTGTTGATGCTTATTACACACAGACAAAAGGTCTGGTTGAAGGCGGTGCCGATGTTCTTCTGGTTGAAACAATTTTTGATACCCTTAATGCCAAAGCCGCAATATTTGCAATAGAAGAATACTGCCACGATACCGGGTGCGATATCCCCGTGATGATATCAGGCACTATTGTTGATATGAGCGGCAGAACGCTGAGTGGTCAGACAAATGAAGCTTTCCTGATTTCACTTCTTCATACAAAGAACTTACTCAGCATCGGGCTTAACTGCGCACTCGGGGCAACTCAGATGAGACCCTTCCTCCAGGAACTGGCTCAGAAAGCACCTATATATATAAGTGTGTACCCCAATGCGGGACTCCCTAATGAGTTCGGCGAGTATGATGAAACGCCTAAAACCATGGCAGGCATTCTCAAAGAGTTTGCTGATGAAGGATTCTACAATATTGTGGGTGGCTGCTGCGGCACCACACCTGATCATATTAAAGCGATTTCAGAAACTGTAAAGACATTTAAGCCAAGACAGATTCCTCAGTTTGAACCTTACCTCAGGCTCAGCGGACTTGAACCTCTCACTGTAACCCCCCTGACAAACTTTGTTAATATCGGGGAGAGAACAAACGTAGCCGGTTCCAAAAAGTTTGCGCGTCTTATAATGAGCGGAAATTACGAGGAAGCATTAACCATAGCACGTAATCAGGTTGAGGGCGGTGCCCAGGTGCTTGATGTGAATATGGATGAAGGAATGCTTGATTCTGAAGCGGCAATGAGAAAGTTTCTGAATCTTCTTGGTTCCGAGCCGGATATTGCAAAACTCCCCATAATGATAGATTCTTCAAAATGGTCTGTTCTTGAAACCGGTCTGCAGTGTCTGCAGGGCAAAAGCATAGTTAATTCTATCAGCCTGAAGGAGGGAGAAGAGGTTTTCAGAGAGCATGCAAGGAAGGTTCTGCAGTACGGGGCTGCCGTTATAGTTATGGCTTTTGATGAAACAGGGCAGGCAGATACTTTCAGGAGAAAAATTGAAGTATGTGAAAGAGCCTATAAAATACTCGTTGATGAAGTGGGTTTTCCGCCTCAGGATATAATTTTTGATCCCAATATTCTGACTGTGGCAACCGGAATTGAAGAGCATAACAACTATGCAGTTGATTTTATTGAAGCCGCACGATGGATAAAGGAAAACCTCCCGTACGCAAAGGTGAGCGGAGGCATAAGCAACATTTCATTCTCTTTCAGAGGAAATGATGTGGTGAGAGAGGCCATGCATTCTGCATTCCTTTATCATGCAATAAAAGCAGGTCTGGATATGGGTATTGTGAACGCCGGCCAGCTTGCAGTGTATGAGGAAATCCCGAAAGATCTTCTTGAACTTGTTGAGGATGTTTTACTGAACAGACGCAAAGATGCCACCGAAAGGCTCATTTCTTTTGCGGAGAATGTAAAACAACACGGCAAAGCGGCCGAAAAAGATGAAGAATGGAGAAAGCTGCCCGTTACCGAACGACTTAAACACGCACTTGTTAAAGGCATTGTTGATCATATTGATGAGGATACCGAAGAAGCACGTCAAATGTTTGATCAGCCCCTTTCGGTTATTGAGGGTCCTCTTATGGATGGCATGAATGTAGTGGGTGATCTGTTCGGCGCCGGCAAAATGTTTCTGCCTCAGGTTGTTAAATCCGCAAGAGTGATGAAAAAATCTGTTGCATACCTGATCCCTTATATTGAAGCGGCAAAGGCAGAAAGCCCCGAAAAAAGTGAGCAGGGCAAAGTGCTCATGGCAACCGTTAAAGGCGATGTTCACGATATCGGTAAAAATATAGTGGGTGTTGTGCTGGGCTGCAATAACTATAAAGTTATTGATCTCGGTGTTATGTGCTCCGCTGAAAAGATACTTGATGCCGCAGTGAAAGAAAATGCTGATGTTATCGGGCTGAGCGGACTTATCACTCCTTCGCTTGATGAGATGGTGCATGTTGCCAAAGAGATGGAACGCCGTGGAATGAAGATACCTCTGCTGATTGGCGGGGCAACCACCTCAAAGATACATACTGCCGTGAAAATTGCTCCTAATTACTCACAGCCCGTTGTGCATGTGCTTGATGCTTCAAGGAGCGTGCCTGTGGCCGGTAAACTTATTAATCCTGAAACCCGCACCGAATTTGCGGCAGAGGTTGCGGCAGAATATGAAAAAATGCGTGAGGAACATAAGAAAAAGCAGCAGGCCAAAAATCTTCTTTCGATTTCCGAAGCAAGAAAAAACAAAACTCCGATTGAATGGAACGGCTGCACTCCCAAAACTCCTGTTAAACCGGGAATAACAGAGTTTCTTAATTTCCCTCTGAGTGAGTTAAGGCCATATATTGACTGGACACCATTCTTCCTCACCTGGGAACTGAGAGGACGCTACCCGAAAATATTTGATGATCCCTCTTACGGTTCAGAAGCGAAAAAGGTGTTTGATGATGCCAACGCCATGCTTGATAAGTTCATAGCCGAAGGCAGAATTAAAGCAAACGGAATCATCGGGCTTTTCCCTGCAAACACGATCAACAATGATGATATTGAAATCTATTCTGATGAATCACGCACCGGCATTTCGGCAGTATTCCACACTCTGAGGCAGCAGACTCAGAAATCAGAAGGGCAGCCCAATTTTGCACTGGCTGATTTCATTGCCCCTAAAGAATCGGGCGTTAAAGATTATATAGGAGCATTTGCCGTTACAGCAGGCATCGGGCTTGATGAAATTGTAAAAGAGTATGAGGCAGGACATGATGATTACTCTTCCATAATGGCAAAAGCCGTTACTGACCGTCTTGCGGAAGCATTTGCCGAGTATCTGCATGAAAAGGTAAGGAAAGAGTTCTGGGGCTATGTTCCTGATGAGACGCTTTCAAATGAAGACCTTATTGCAGAAAAGTATGCAGGCATAAGACCTGCTCCGGGCTACCCGGCCTGCCCTGATCATACTGAGAAAACCACTCTCTTTGAACTGCTTAAAGTTAAAGAAAAGACCGGCATCTATCTGACAGAGAACCTGGCTATGTACCCTGCCGCGTCTGTATGCGGAATCTATTTCTCACATCCGGAGTCGAAGTATTTTACGACAGGCAAGCTTGGCAAGGATCAGGTGCTTGATTATCACCGCCGCAAAGGCATTAGCCTGGCTGAGGTTGAAAGATGGCTCAGCCCTGTTCTGGCTTATGATGAAGCGTGATTTTTTAATGCAGTTCCTGAAAGACAGTTAATATTGGTCAACGGTAAAAACAGCACTATTTATGACGTTGCAGCTGCAGCGGGGGTATCGGTTGCAACTGTTTCAAGAGTCTTTAACGGCAGTCCGCTGGTTACCGGCAAGACTGCCGAAAAGATTAAGAAGATTGCTGCAGAACTTGATTACTACCCTAACTCTAACGCCCGCGGTCTGAGCGTTTCAAAAAATGAAATTATCGGCTTCATACTCCCGGTGGTGTATGGTGAATTTTTCTCTGAACTTATCTACAGCGCTGAAACCGAGATTCAGAAAAGAAAGTATCATCTCATCATTTCAAGTGTGCATGACAGCGTGGATGAACTGAGGGATGCAATAAGGTCACTAAGAAGCAAAGTTGATGCTCTCGCAATATTTTTTCCTTATAAAATCGATGAAAAAATCCTCGGCAGACTGACTGAAAAGATGCCTGTGATATTCCTGAGCGACTTCACAAAAAAGAAAATCGCGAATATTATTACGATTGATAATTTTGAAGGTTCAAGAAAACTCACAGAACAAATCATCAGAATGGGTCACAGGCGCATTGCTTATTTCAGAGCCGATCAGAAAAACCTTGATGCGTGTGATCGATTTAAAGGATTTATGCGGGCGGTTGAAGACAACAGCTCAGATATAGATGAATATAAAATTTATGATGCCGGCTTTACCCGTGCCGCGGGGCGGGCAACGGCCTCCGTTCTTGCAGCCGGCAGTTTCAAACCATCGGTTATAATCTGCGCAAATGACGCCTGTGCAATAGGTGCCCTCAGATATTTTCGCGAGAATAATGTTTCTGTTCCTGATGAACTCTCAATTGCCGGCTTTGATGACATAGAAACCGCTTCTCTCCTCTACCCGCAGCTTACTACTGTTAATGGCAATATTCGCTCACTCGCCGTAACTGCTGTTGAACATCTCTTTAATATGATTACCAGCCCTGAAAAAATTAAATCCTCAGGAAAAACAGTGATTCATGCTGCCCCTGTTCTGAGAGGTTCGGTTAAAATACTTAACTGACCGGTATCAGAAGCCGGCCCCTTTAAATCTGTTTTGTCCTCCTGTTCTCCCACTTTTCAGTCATAATAAAATCACTTTCCGGGTTTGATCAAACCAGACGATCTCACTGAAAAGTGTAAAGATACAATCGCCTGCCGCATAATACCATCAAATATTTAAAAATATTCAGAAATGTCTTGAAAATAAATTTGTAACCGCTTACATTTGAATGTAACCCCTTACATTTTTATGTAAACGTTTTCATTTTTAGATTTTATTAACCAACGGAGTGTAAAATGAAGATTGCTGCTTCAATTTTTTCTCTTCTTCTCGCCTTTTTTATGAGTGCCGGCCTTATGGCCCAGCCTGTTAACGGTCAGGCAGCGGAAGGCGTTCTCGGACAAACAGATTTTATATCCCCCCTCAGCGGCCTTTCTGCATCCAAATTCAACGGCCCCAACGGAGTTTTTTACCACAATGCCACAGGCAAACTTTATGTCGCCGACAGAGGCAATCACAGGGTTCTGCGATGGAACTCAGTGAACGCTTATATTAACGGATCGGATGCTGAGGCAGTTTTTGGTCAGCCTGATTTTACAACAGGAACATCAGGGCTTGCCGCAAACAAAATGAATAACCCTATCTCTGTTTTAGTTGATAATAACGGCTCGCTCTGGGTCAGCGAGTATACAAACAACCGTGTGCTGAGATTTGACAGTGCTGCCACCAAACTTTCCGGGGCAAACGCAGACGGCGTTCTCGGGCAGCCTGATTTTATTACCGGAACCGGAGCCACAACCCAGGATAAACTTAACGGACCCGCGGGCATCTTTATGGATGGCAACGGCACGCTCTGGGTGTCAAACTTCAATAATCACAGAGTGACCAAATACCTTAACGCTGCTTCAAAACCAAATGGCGCTCCTGCTGACGGCGTTTTGGGTCAGCCAGATTTTATCACAAGCAGTTCAGGTTTATCAGCCACAAAAATGAATAACGCAAACGGCGTTTACATGGATGCTCAGGGAAGACTCTGGGTAAGCGAGTTTACAAACAGACGCGTTCTGAGGTTTGATGACGCCGCAAACAAACCCAATGGTGCTGCAGCCGATGCTGTTCTTGGTCAGCCTGATTTCACAACAAATACCAGCAATACAACCCAGAACGGTTTTGGTAACGTAAGATACGTAACGGGCGATGCCAACGGAAATCTCTACGTTGTGCAGGAATCAAACAACAGACTCTTTATATTCCTGAACGCTGCAACTCTCCCGAACGGAGCAAATGCTGATATCGTTTTAGGGCAGCCTGATTTTCTCACCGGCACAGGTCTTAATCCTCCGACTGAAAATTCATTAAGAACTCCCAGAGCAGCATTTGTTGACAATGTGGCCGGGAAACTCTGGGTTGCAGACTGGGCAAATAACAGGCTGCTTCGTTACAATGTTTCGGGAATAATCCCGGTTGAACTCACTTCACTTTCGTGCATTCAGGTTCCTGAGGGCATTCAGATCAACTGGTCTACCGCATCAGAAATCAACAACTACGGTTTTGAAGTTCAGAAAAGAACAGGTAATCAGGAGTTTTCAGCAATCGGGTTTGTAAACGGTAACGGAA
>JABWCA010000359.1 GCA_013359345.1 Ignavibacteriaceae bacterium | reverse complement strand
TTCCGGAGATCAAAAAGCACCTCCTGCAGCATCTGAAACGCCTGCTGCTTTTCATATTTCAATTCCCTGATTTCCAGACTCAGCATGTCAAAAAGATGTGCCGGTGTAAGAGTATCCTGAACTGCATTATTGATTAAGGTATCTTTTTGCTGGGCAATACCCGCAACGAAAGGAAGTAACAGCAAATAAATCAGTATCCCGATTTTCAATTTCGTCTCACTTTGTTATTAAATTTTTTATTTTACGATCTGTAAATAAACGAAGTTCCCGATGAATAAAATTAAAAATTACAGATACGCCCTGCACCCTGTTGTTGAATATCAGATGAAAATGGCTGAAAATCTGAAAAAGAACACGGGCAAAAACCTTGATGAGTGGCTCTTACTGACTGCAGATATCAAAGGTGTAAAGACCAGTGAATTTGTAAAAATCGTTAAAGAGAGATTTGGTCTGGGCATGAATCCCGCAGTTGTGATAGCCGCCGCACATACAGGTCAGCTTGGAGCTGATGCTTATAAGCCTGCAAAGCTGATTGAGGATCTTTTCGCTGACCGACAAAACCTGCTGCAGATATTATATGTGATCCTTGATTATGCAATCACACACGGATCAGATGTAAAGATATGCCCGGCATCCACATTTGTACCCCTCTACAGAAAGAATGTCTTCCTTCAGATCAAGCCGGCAACTAAAACAAGAATTGACCTCGGCTTTGCTTTAGGTGATTACCCGCTCCGGGAGAATCTGACTGATACCGGAGGTCTGAAAAAAAAGGATAGAATAACCCGCAAAATAGAATTATTTTCGGTTGATGATCTTAATGATTTTGTGAAGCTGTTAATAAAGACGGCTTATGAAATGAGCTAAAATTACGGATAAAAATGCGAATCAATAAAATTTTACTTCTCCCATACGCGCTGGTGCTGAGTTTTTTAACAGGGGTGATTTTTCAGGGATGTAAGGATACTATTAATCAGCAGGATATAGATTCAAGAGTTATTCCATCTCAGGGGGTCAGTTTTGCACTTCATATCCAGCCCGTGCTTGATCTTAAATGTAACTATTCGGGCTGTCATGATGACGGAACGCGTGCAGGCGGACTCAGTTTCACGTCCTACATCAACACAACTTCTGATCTCTCGCTCGTGCTGCCCGGTGAGCCGCAGAACAGCAGGCTCGTATGGTCAATAGAAGGAATCAGCGGTGGATTGCCGATGCCTCCAACCGGCTACCCGCCGATGACAAAAAACCAGATTCTCGGGGTGAGAACCTGGATAAAAGAAGGCGCTAAAAATAATTAAGAGGATTGCTCTATTTAAGCCATCCCTGCTTTCTGCTCCATTCAATAGTTCTTTTTATCCCCTCTTCAATGCTGACCTGCTGTTTGTATCCGAGCTGTTTAACTGCTTTTGAGGTATCGCAAGTCCATGCCGGCTGAACAATATCGCGGGCTTTCTCAAGATTAAGAGTTGCTGCTTTTGAGCTGAACATTGAGAAAAACTGGGCAATCGCCGCAACTGTGTAAACAATGAAGTGAGGAATTGCAAGGTGTATTGCCTTTTTGCCAAGCGCCTTTCCTGTGAGATCACCTATCTGTTCCCATGTGTAAAGCTCCTCGCTGCTGATAAAATAAACCTGCCCTGATGATGCGGGAGTCACTCCTGCGAGGTAAAGCCCCTCCACAAGATCGGATACATGTATGAGCGAGAGTCTCTTTTTATCAAATCCGATAGTTGTGAACAAACCGCTTGCATAAGTTTTGAAAAAAATGAATACTTCGGTATCCCTCTCTCCGTAAACTGCGGGAGAACGGCACACAGTAACCGGAAGTTTATCCGCATAGGTCAGAGTCAGTTTTTCCTGCTCAAGTTTGCTGCGGCCGTAAGTTGTTATTGGTGAGGGTGTGTCATTTTCATTTACCACTTTTCCCGCCGGGGAAGGTCCTGCCGAAGTCTGGCTCCCGACAACAACAACTTTTTTAATATTATCTTTATACTCAAGTGCCGCATCAAGAAGATTTTTTGTTGCCTCAACATTGGTTTTGAAATAACCTTCAGGCTTTTTGGATTTAACTGTGCCGGCAACGTGAAAAATGTATGATACACCTTCAAGCGCATTTTTAAGCTCATCCCTGTTAAACAGCCCGCCATTATTAATTTCGATATCTTTTCCGGCAAGCCACTTCATATCACTTGATTTTCTTACAAGCACCCTTACTCTCATCCCCTTTTCAAGAAGCCTGTCGACAAGATGACTGCCAACAAATCCGTTTGCACCTGTAACTAAAGCTAAATCACTCATTATTCCTCTGTCAAAATTTAATCTTTCCGATCCTGTTGAATTTAAACAGGCATGCCACTATACTAATTTACAGCCTCTATGGTCTTTTGACAATCAATCTAAAGGAAAGAAATAAGGGGAGACAGGAATGAACCGCAAAGCCATTAAAGCAATCCTTACGGCGAAATTTAACGATTGGGTTAAGTCTATCGACGATGAAAATGTTCAATCGCTCGTTAGAAAGAATACCATCATTACTGGCGGTTCAATTGCTTCTTTACTTCTTAAAGAGAAAGTAAAAGATTACGATATCTATTTCCGTAATAAAGAAACCACCTTAGCAGTTGCTCATTATTATGTTAAGAAGTTTAATGAGTTGAATGGTAAAAAAGTCAATCGCCTTGGTCATACTAATGAAGCATTCGTTCTGGATGGTGAAAAAGTAGGCATGTTTAAAGATGGACTTCTTCGTCTTAACGACATTGCCCCCGGATATGAAAATCAAGGCAATGCAGTGTCACATATGATTACCAATACTCCTCCCGACCGAGTAAAGATCATCGTTAGAAGTGATGGCGTCGCAGCCGAAGATGATTCTATTCTCGCTGACAATTTTGAAGACGTCTACGACGTTATTAGTGACGCAGACCAAATTGATGAAGAAAAGTTAGAACAAGCAGATGGTGAGAAAGGTAAATATCGACCGATCTTTCTCTCCTCAAATGCAATTACTCTTTCAGGTAAGATTCA
>JABWCA010000358.1 GCA_013359345.1 Ignavibacteriaceae bacterium | reverse complement strand
TCCATAAAATAAAGTGCTGCTCCAATTCTCAGATGAAATCCGCTGAATGATCCTTTTGTATCGAATGTATCAGGGTCATAAGGTGTATTTGTGCGTTCGTAGATCGGTTTGAACTCGCTGTCAAGCAGACTGAAATTATAGGAAGGCTGTACAGAAATAGCCAGACCCGGTATGATCCCGATTATTATCTTCATACTGATTCCTGCATTCGCAATTGTACCGAAATCTCCTTCTTTAGAATCAGTGTTTGTTGTGGTTTTAAAACTCATTGAAAGGATATCAGCTTCAAAATTAGGGAATATCAGAATAAATCTTTCGGTGACCGCAATGTTAAAGCCGGTTCCAAACCAGAAATTATTCATGGTCAGGTCGATATTTCTTCCCGTACCTCCTCCTGTAGTCAGAAGCGGATCTGTCTCTGATTTCATTTTCCCCGAATGCTGAGAGTAACCAATATCAAATGATAATTTAGAAATCCCGCCTGAAAGGTTCAGGAACCATCCGTTAAAAGTGCCCGGAGCTTCCATTTTTTTTGTGAGGATGTTTGCGCGGGTCGTGTTATAACGTTCTGCGAATTTATCAAGACCGGAAGCTGAACTGAACCTGTAATCAGCCCCGCCGGAAAGGAATAATATCTGTGAAGATGCTGTGACCGAAAAAACGAAGAGAAAAACCAATATTTTCATACCAATCTCTCAATAGTTATTAAAGCAATATGAATATATAACTATAATGATTCAAAAGCCAATAAATTCATTAATTGAAATTGCTTCCTGCGTGAATTGTGATTTAAATCAGCGGTGTATAAGAGAGGTTATAAGCTCCGGAAGATATGACAAATAATCAGCAGGGAATTGCGGGTTGATTGTTATAAATAATGATCCCGGAAAATCAGCAAAAAGTTATCCCGTTTTTACTGTTAATGGTAAGGGGATTGTGGAAAATATACGATTTGAGGGCGGTATGATATAAAAAAAGAAAGGGGAGACGATGCTCCCCCGATACTCTATTTCATATTCTGTACTGTATAGGCTATTTTTTCCGCCTGCTTGATTTCTTTTGAAGTGGCATTTGAACTGATTTCTGCTTTGAAGGTTGCAGTAAGGGATTCTTCGAGTTTGTAAATAACGGAAAGAATTCTGTACTCTTCATTATCAGAATTACTTATTCCTTTCAGATCAGAAATGGCAGCATCAAAAGCACTGATTTCAGTTTTTTTATAATCACCGACATCTGCAATCTGATAGTCAAACCCGATACCTTCTCCGTTAGTAAAAAGGACAGTTTCAAAATCAACGGGTACCTCCCAGATGGTTACCTTTATAGTACCTGTTGCATTAACTGCCTCAAGCATGAGGTTTTCAGGATCCTTGGTTATCTGCCAGTCGTCCGGAATTGAAAAGGTTATCTGTTCAGAAAGAAGCTGATACCCGGTTTGAGCTGAAAGCGAGCAGGTAAATAAAAATGTAAAAACCATTAAAAATTTAATTTGATTGTTCATATTCTGATGACCTGAAATTTAATTGTTGTGTAAAGAACTATATAAAGCGGTTTAAATTACTTTTCTGTTGCTTTATTATTACAACAGAATTACTCCGTATGAGGTTTTATTCTCCTGCAAATAAAACAGAGGGAGGAAATAACATCCCTCTGCTTTTAGTCTTTGATTTAATCGGCTTTAGTGATGCTGGTGGCTATATCTTTGATCTGAGACATAGTAGTTTCCTGAGGTTCGGAATTCACTTCACACATAAACTGTACACAGTTTGATTCATCAATGGTGTAAACAGCCACCATTATAAGAACTTTGCTTTCCAGATCAGGATTTGTTCCCATGGCTGCCATAAGAGTTACATCAAAACCGCCAAAATTATCTTTTTTATCTTCATCAAATTCCACTTCGGTGTATGTGTTAAGTATACCATCTCTTGATGCTGCCACAATCTCATCTGAAGTTGCCGGCAGCTCCTGGAGAATTATGGTCACCGTGCCGTCACTGTTTATTGCCTGATGCATTTCAGCTTCGGCATCGTAAATGACTTCCCAGCCTTCAGGAAATGTGAATATGGTGTTTGATGCACCAACGGCCACCTGAGTCTGTTGTGCAAATATGAGACCCGTGAACAGAAGTGAAGCAAGAATAGTTTTGAGCATCTGAGCTCCTTTCGTGTTTATTTTTTTTACAAGTTTCAGTTATCATAATTGATTCAGTGTTTTTATTGAGAATTTATTGTAACTCTTAAAAATCTCATATGAAAATATAGCATAACAACTAAACTCAAAAAATTTGTATTTCAACTTATTTTATGACAGATCTGATAATCTGCATTGCCGAACCATGCAGTTTATTCGGAAAATCTGAGTGATCCGGCAATATCTTCAACAGTCTGAATTAATTCAGAATCCCGGTGCCGGGATATTCTGCTATCATGGCAACGGAAACCCCAGGGGCCACATCAAACACCTTGAACAATACTAATGTACCGGAATTCTTATCAGGGTCAGTTCCTGTTCCTGCCAGATTATAAACGTCAATTCCGTTGATATTACTCATGATCGGGTCACTTTCAAATTGAAATTCCTTTAATGCACTTTTAAGCTCAGCGCTAACTCTTCAATCACCTGTCCCACAGTTACAGGAATTTCCTGAATGAGCAGATTAATTTTTCCGTCACCGCTGCCGGCAAGATGCATTCCTGATTCTTCATCGTACTCAGAACTCCGGCCCGCAGGCAGTGTGAATTTTGAATTATTTGTTCCGACAGAAATATCTGTCTGTGAAAATGTCATAACCGATAAAATCAGAACGGCAAGCGCTGTTTTGAACATATTATTTCCTTTTTATTGATGGTTGTTGTTCTGAAATTATCTTTAATTGGTCATAAGAAAACACAAAAGAGATATCCGGTTAATGCGTGCCGGATGCAAGACAGCAGTTATTTATGTTACGCATATCATTTAATCTGTGCTCACCTAAACCGGTTATTATTAAAATGATTCGTTCCTTTCGCGGATGCCTGATAAGAAACACAGGAATGAACTC
>JABWCA010000357.1 GCA_013359345.1 Ignavibacteriaceae bacterium | reverse complement strand
AAGGATGGCCTGCAGAAGGTTTGCAGCGGCAGCGGAGATAACATAACCATGAACATGAATGCCAACGGCTACCGCCTGCCCACAGAGGCAGAGTGGGAGTATGCAGCAAGGGGAGGGAGCCAGAGCAAAGGCTACACATACAGCGGCAGCAGTAATGCCGGAGATATTGCATGGTACGATAATAACTCAGGCAGCAAAACCCACCCTGTGGGGCAGAAGCAGCCAAACGAACTTGGTATATATGACATGAGCGGAAACGTCTGGGAGTGGTGCTGGGACTGGTATGGAGACTACAGTTCAGAATCACAGACTAACCCAAAGGGCCCCTCATCCGGTGGCGGCCGCGTCTACCGGGGCGGGAGCTGGTACTTCTACGCCGGTCGCCTTCGGCCGGCGTATCGGAACTACAACTACCCCGATTACAGGAACAACTCCCTGGGCTTTCGCCTTCTCAGGACTAAATAACCTTTTGTCCTTTTTACTTTTTTACCTTTTGCACGTTTGAGCTGCAAGGGGCATTAAAAGACATCAAACTCTGCGCACCCCATAAAATCAAGACCTGATTGCGAAGCATAATCAGGTCTTGATTTATAAGTATTTTAAGGCATTTAACATCTGGAGCTACTCACAAGCATTCTGTTATTGCTTCTGCAATCATTGTAATCATCTGCAATTTAGTACAGCCGCATCTTCAGACTATGGCCTGTCCCTGAGGGTAACGGGAGCGGAGGTATGAATGATGAGATATATAGACAGCTGCATAGAATTCCCTCAGGGTTGACTATTACCGTTTTGCTTTTCACGACCTTCAGGGAATGGTATGAGAGGTTGTAAATATTGCACCTGTTCATCAGAATGCCCGAAGCCCTGAAGGTCATGCCTGTCTGCGTTTTTCTTCCTGCGTTTTCAGCATAAATGAGCAAACTAAAGTTTACTTTACTAAAATAAAATCCGCGTAAATCCGTTAAATCTGCTCCCCGTCCGCCGAAGGAGGAATCTGCGTTGCTATTGTTTTGCTGCATAACCACGCACTGCGCACTCCCGCACGAAGAACGGAATAAAAATCCGCGTCAATCCGTAACCTGTCCGCCGAATGAGGAATCCGTTTCCTCCGCGTGCCGGAAGGATTTACTGAACATAAAATCCTTTCTCAAATTTGAGTATTTTGTATTTCTTTCTTACATTTTGACCAAAACAAATAACAATTAAAGATGCTTTCAAGACAAGAAGTTATAGACCGTCTGAGTGCGTTAAAGCCGGTTCTGACTGAGAATTACGGATTAATGAATCTCGGCCTGTTTGGCTCGTATGCCCGCAATGAGCAGACTGCAGGCAGTGATATAGATTTGCTGGTTGAAATTGATACCCCAGATTTTAACCGTCTGGCAGGGATACTCATTTTTCTTGAAGAACAATTCCCTGTGAAAATTGATCTCGTCAGGAAGAGGGATACGATGAGGGAGAAATTTTTGACGAGAATCGAAAAAGAGATTGTTTATGTCTGATGAGCTGATCAGGGAGAAAATCGAACTGATTATTGATTCAGTGGATATTGTTCTGAAAAGAATGGAGAGAATAAATAATCCTTCCGATCTGATTGATTCTCCTGAAGGCATTACAATTCTGGACTCAATTTCAATGCGGCTTCAGATTATAGGGGAGCAAACGAAGGCAATTTTTAAAATCAATCCCCTTTTTTAAAATCGTTACAGCGAGATTGATTGGCAGAAGATTATTCGTTTCAGGGATTTTGTTTCTCATCATTATGAAGACCTTGATTATGAGATAATATACGATATATGTAAAAATGATCTTCAATTACTTTACAAATCATTGCAAAAAATTATATCTGATTTCTCCGCTCAATAAGCCTCACTTTTTTACCTTATCCCTGATTTCTTTGATTCCCGCCGGATATTAATCTGAATCTGTATTGTTAACCCATACAGTGGATCTGAAAAAAATACATTATGCAAAATTCTGAAAAGTGAGTTTCCGGCCACCTTTATCTTGTGACGGATCAGCGGTTTACATCCGGTCTCATAAGCTTAACAGTTCTGATTTCTTGAGGGATCAGTAAGGGAGAAATTGAATTTCAGTTGTTCTGTCTTAGGCCGGTAATCTGATGCGGTAGTAACAGGGGAGGTAAAAGCACATTCTCATATGTCGTGTAACATTCACTCATAATGAGTCCACATGCTTAAAATTTTTACAGCCTTTTCTTCCGTAAGAATCTGATAAACAATTTTGTGCTGAATATTTATCCTTCTGGAAAATAATCCGGACAGATCCCCGGCTAACTTCTCATAAAGCGCCGGATTCCGGAACGGATCTTCCCTCAGAATCTCCAGAATTTTCTCTGCCTTTTGTTTCAGATGGCTGCTTTTAAGTTTTAGTGAATCTTTTTCTGCCTGAGATGTAAAATAAAGATCCCACATTACCAGGGCAATTCCTTTTTAAGTTCCGTAAGAGGAGTATTTTTACCTTCCAAAAGACTCTCCCTCATCCCGGGGACAGAGAGTAAAAACAGCGTTTCCTGGATTGAATTCCAATCCTCTTCAGAGATTAAGACTGCATTATTTCTTTTTCCGGAAATATGTAAAGACTTTCCCGAAACTGCGGTTTCATCAATCAGTTTGAAGAAGTTTTCTCTTGCTTTAGTGGCTGATATAGTATTCATAAATTATCCTGATTTTAAGTCTAATGTACGTAATAATGTACACTATTGCAATGCAAAATGTTTTTGCTGAGATGAATTTAAAGGATTTTAAAGGTGCAGTCATTTTTTCAGCATGAACAATCACCGGACAGAGCGCGGCGGTACATTGATTGCTGCCCGTATAACCGGGAGATTTTTGTTCAACTCCGCCGGAGTTGAAAATTTGGGGGAAGGTACATTTTGCTGGTATTATGTGATCCCGTCCGGGATCAGGTTAGCCGGTCAATCTGAATTGTTCAAGTTTCAGGGTTATTTCTGCCTCTTGCTTCCTGAACCCAGAGCTCATGCTTTCTTGTTTTGCTGCCATCTATTGCCGTTGGTTTTAACCGACGG
>JABWCA010000074.1 GCA_013359345.1 Ignavibacteriaceae bacterium | reverse complement strand
CTCTGTCTTTAACAGAAAGAATCTGAACTGCCAGAATTCCCGCGTTTTTCGCCATATTAATGGCAACCGTCGCAACAGGTACCCCCCCCGGCATCTGAACAATTGATAGAAGCGAATCAAGTCCGTCAAGCGATTTTGACTTAACCGGCACACCTATAACAGGCAAAGGGGTGTGCGCTGCTATCATTCCCGGCAGATGGGCTGCCCCTCCTGCACCTGCAATAATCACTTTTATCCCCCGTTTATGCGCTTTGGCACCATATTCGGCCATGAGATCAGGGGTTCTGTGCGCCGATACCACTCTCTCTTCATAAGGAATTTCAAACTCTTTCAGTATTTTTACGGCTTCTTCCATCACAGGGTAGTCTGAATCGCTTCCCATTATAACGCCAACCATCGGTTTTGCTGTTTCCATTATTCAATTCCTGCTTTTAATATTTTATCTGCTTTTAATGCTTTTTTAAGTATTGTATCAGGGTTATCACCCGTTACGGTGATATGTCCGATTTTTCTCCCCTTCCGGGTCTCCGCTTTGGAATAGAAATGAAGATGCACGCCGGGATCCTGAAGAATCTCTGAATAATTTGAGATCACTCCGGGACCCGCATTCCTGCCGAGTATATTAACCATCACTGCGTGCGGTTTCACCATATCCGTACTGCCCAGAGGCAAACCGAGCACTGCCCTGATATGATTTTCAAACTGGGAGGTGACACAGCCTTCAATTGTATAATGCCCCGAATTGTGAGGTCTGGGGGCAATCTCATTAATAAAAACATTATCACTGCCGTCAATAAAGAGCTCCAGCCCGAAAATTCCCTTTCCGTTAATTGCTTTAACGGCTTTCAGCGCAATTTTTTTCACTTTGGCGGCTGTTTTCTCATCCACTGAAGCCGGTGCTTTAACCACCTTGCAGATATGATTCTCCTGAATTGTCTCAACCACGGGATAGACTGCCACGCCCGTTTCATTCACTGCTATCATCACGGCGAGTTCTTTTTTAAAATCTATGAACTCTTCAGCCATAAGACCCGCGCTTCTGGATGAGAGCTTTTGCATTCCCTTAGCAAACTGCCGCCTGTTTCGTACTGTTGCATTGCCGTAACCGTCATAACCCATAGTTCTGGATTTCAGGACAAACTTTTTACCCAGAACTTCACTTATACTCTCATAAGTATCTTTATCGGTGACACTAACAAACTTTGGCAGCGGCAGCCCCGCATTCCTGAAAGTCTCTTTCTGTATCAGTTTATCCTGCACCATACCAATGGTTCCGGATGAAGGGAAAACAGGTATCCCTTTATCCTCATACATTTTCAGGACACCCGCCTCTATAAACTCATTCTCAAGAGTGATTATGTCACTTATGCCGCATAAACCATTTATTACTTCAGGAGATGCAAAGTCGCCGGCAAATTCCTTTCTGGTCAGCATGCCTGCGGGTGAATCAGCAAATTTCTCTGCAATCGCAACATCAAAACCCATTCTCAGAGCGGCAAAAGCCGACATTCTGGCGAGCTGGCCGCCTCCGAGAATTCCTGTCACTTTTCTTTTAAGCATTAACTTTTATCTCCACTCTTTAACTGAAATTTTTTCTCCGTCAGATGTAAGAATTCTGCACCCGGAGAGATCTGTCCGCTGGATATTAATTCCTTTTTTAACCAGAAGTTCAGTAACCTCGGGTGCGGGATGATTAAAACTGTTTCCTTTGCCTGCACTTATCAGCGCATAAACCGGCTTAACTGTCTCAATGAACAGCTCAGATGTGGCAGTCTTACTTCCGTGATGGCTGATTTTCAACACATCTGATCTTAAAAACTCCCCGAAATTTCTCACAGCCTTCTTCTCCGATTCCGCAGGCAAATCACCGGTAAACAGAACGGATGTTTTCCCGTATTCAGCCTTTATAAGGAGTGATGCCTCATTTGATGAGAGATAATCACGGTTGATGCCATCCTTATCTGCACTGAAAACAGTAAAATGAACCCCGCCGGAATTAAAAAATCCGTCTGAGGCAAATTCCGTTTCAACATTTTTACTTTTCAGAAATTCAAGATACATATTTGCCGCAGAATCATCTTCGGCAGGCGGCACCGGCACTATAATTTTTCTTATCAATCCCTTTTCTGCAAGATAAAGAAAGCCCCCCGCATGATCGTTATCCCAGTGAGAGATGAATCCGAGATCAATTTTCCCGATTCTCAGATAGTTCATCAAAGGAATAATATAACGTTTTGCGGCATTATTGTAAAGGTTAAGAGCCCCTGCATCAATCATAATCGTCTCTCCTGCGGGGGTGACAAGCATTACCGCATCTCCCTGACCCACGTCGGCCGCAATGATATTCAGTTTACCCGGTTCGGGAAGGTCATTTTTTGTCAGCATGTGCCATGCCATAAATGAAACCACGATCAGAAGAACTGCAGTAAACCTGAATAACATCTTCCCTTTGCTGATAACAAAGATGAGAACTATCAGATGGGCAGAATAAATCAGAGCCCCCGTCAGTGAAAACTGCCTGAGATCAAGTATAAGATTTTCAAGCACTGAGAGCTTTGAGATGATATATAAAGTCAGGCTGTGCAGCATTTCCCCCGTTGCTGCAAATATATAAGCTGCACCCGAAGAGAAAACTGAAAAGAAAAGCACTGTAATGCCGTCTGCGAGCAGCAGACTGATAAGTGGTATCACCAATGCATTTGATATAAGGGCGATTAATGAAACTTCACCAAAGTAATATGCTATGAGAGGGAGGGTAAACAGCAGAACTGCTGATGTTATAATCAGGTATGATACTATATATCTGAAAATGCCCGATCTTAAAATCTTTAACCATAATGAACCGGGATGAACTCTCTCCTGAACAGATTTAAGCGAATACTTTCTGCTTATATATTCCTCAATCCTTTTAGCCAGGCTGTTTCCGTAAATAATTGATATGGCAGCTGCAAATGAAAGCTGAAACCCGGGTTTGAATAGTTCTGCCGGATTAACGGCAAGTATTATCAGTGCCGCAATTGAAATATTATTGTAACCGTTGCTGCTGCGGCCGGTTTCTCTTGCAAGAAGGAATGTCACAGCCATAACAGAAGCCCTCAGCACAGGCGCCTGCATGCCTGATATAACGGCAAATACGGCAACGCCTGTAAGCAGACCGGGTATGTACACCCATCGACTGAATCTTTTAAGCAATGCCCCGAGGATTAATATTATAAATCCCACGTGAAGACCTGAAACCGCAAGAACGTGAGTCACACCGCTTTTTCTGAAGCTTTCTTTAACTTCATCGTTCAAACCGCTTTTATCTCCGATAATCAGAGCGCTCAGAACCGGTGCGGTTTGCGTTGAAAAGTACCTGTAAATTCTCCCCCTGATGTTATTTCTGATCTCCCGGACGGTATTCTCAACAGATGCTGCAAATCCTGAATCCCGGGCAATCACCATTATTTCATCGGTGTTTATTATACCTTTATAGCCTTCATTGCGATAAAAAAATCCGAAGTCAAAATCTCCGGGATTCCTTTTTCCGCTGAAGTTACGGAAATCACCTCTGATAAAACATGAACTGCCTGGCTTAATAATATTGTACAATGAATCATATTCACGTAATGAGCCGGGATAAATTCTGGCGGTCAGCCTGGTTTCTCCGCTGATAACAGGCGCGCTCTTAAGCACCTGCTTTGAATTTTCCTGCCCCTGATAAGACCGCACATAAAAATCAAATCGGATTATTAATTCTGCCGGATCTGCAGATGAATCCCCTGAATAAGGTGAAATATTATGAACAGTGCCGGTGAGCTTAATATTGTTGGCAGCGAACTGTGTTATAAAATTCTCCTGATTTTCTCTCACTTTCCCGCTCTGAAGAAAATTGCCTGCTGCAAAAAACAAAAGGAAGAGAGGAATCACGGTGTACCGGGTGCTGCGGAGAATGAAAACCGGCACTGAAAGCAGGATTGATGTGATCAGAAATGTGACGGTATCGGACTGAAATAAAAATGCACTGCATATACCCAGAGAAAAGAAGAGCACAGAGGGTATAACTTTATATTTAACAAATAATTGCGGCATTTTTACAAAGTATTGGTTAAGAAAGGCTTAATATCTGTAAGATTTTTAATATTGTTAATGGCTTCATCTGATCTTTCACCTTTGTATATTGCCATTACAGGATTTAATGTATGACTTTTAACAGAAATATCCTCAAAGTTTCCATGATCAGAGACCATTAAAAACTCAATTTCATCAGGCAGATTTTCTATTATTCCTGAAACAAACTGATCAAAGACACTCATAAATTCTTCCATCGGAAGATACTCCCGCCCGTGCCCCATATAATCGGTATAAAAATATTCGAATAAGGTAAAATCATTCCGCCGAGCTATTTTTATAAGTTTAAGTGCTGCCTGTAACGGCGTTATTACAGGGAGCTTATAGCCAAGGCGGGTATTCCATCTGTCGTTCATAAGTTCAGCCGTGAGCGCCTTCCCGCTTCTGACCGAGGCGGCTTTGTTAAACGGCAGTCCCGAACCGTCAATGCAGTGCGCCGTGACGTTTTTAAGTTTTCTCCCCGAGTGCATATACTTAAAGAATGGTTTGGGGTATGCGTTGGCAAACCAGGGTTTCTTCCCTTGTCTGATAAATTCTGTGAAGATATTTTTTTCGTAAATAAGAGGTATGAGCGATATAGGAGAATAGGGGCCGTAGTGTTTACCGTATATCTCAGGCGCGTTCACTCCGCAGAAAATACTTATTTGCCCGGTTCCGCTTTGCGGTATGCCCGGCACACCCAGAGATGCATCCACGGGGAAAAGTGACAAATCCCCATTCCGGAGATATTGCTTCCCTGTATGCGGCACTTCATGAAACACCTCACTGAACAGCCTGGTTTTGTATCTGAAGAAAGGATTTAACTGAGGATCAGCTTTGCCTATTCCCAAACCGTCAACAAAGAGGAGCAGAATACGCTTTCCCATCTATTTTGATTCCACAATGACTGTTACCGGTCCGTCATTAATTATTTTAACACTCATCATTGCTGCAAATATGCCTGTTTTAACCTTTTCAGCACCCAGGTTCTGCCTCACCCTTTCAACAAAAAGCTCATAAAGATCATTTGCAAGAGGGGGTTTGGCTGCCAGAGTGAAATTGGGCCTGTTACCTTTTGCCGTTTCTCCGTAAAGGGTAAACTGAGATATGATAAGCACCTCACCTCCGGTCTCCTTCAGCGATATATTCATCTTACCTTCAGAATCTTCAAATATTCGGAGGTTACAGCATTTATCTGCCACAAATACTGCATCTTCAGGGGTATCACCTTCTTTCACACCGAGCAGAATCACCATTCCGTGCCCTGTTTCTCTGCTGTAATTTTCATCGGGAATAAACACACCCGCTTCCGAGACTCTCTGTACTAATGCTCTCATATACCTTAAATCTTTACTGAACTGTGCTTTTACCTCTTACGGCTTATAACATCCTAACAGAGTTGTTATTGCCTGATTCTGTTGATTTATTTTGCCGCAGTTATGATTCAAATCTTTGCTGAACCTGCTTTTAACCCGGCCGCGGTCTTAAACGTGATAAATCTCTCCTTTAATAACCCTTTCTATTCCGGCATAGTCTTTTTTTACCGATACATCAATGAACCCGTTATCTGACATGAATCCGGCAACCTGTGTGTGCTGCCCTTTTCCCAGTTCAAAGTAGAGCTTCCCCCTCGGGTTCAGAAGTTTTTTCCCTGCACCTGTTATAAGACGATAAAAACTCAGCCCGTCGGCTTTATCAGTCACAGCTATATCCGGTTCAAACCCGGTTATCTCTTTCTGAAGAGCCGGGAATTCTTTAACCGATACATAAGGAGGATTGGATACAATTATATCGAACTTTTTACCCGGAACACTAATAAATTCCTCAGCACCCATATTTACAAAATTGATTTTGTCTTTTCCGCAGATTCTTTTTTCATTCTCTTCCGCCAGACTGATAGCTGCCTTGCTGATATCAATAGATGTTATAACGGCTTCCGGCAGATGCTTTGAGAGTATGATGGGGATGTTTCCTGTTCCGGTGCCGATATCAAGGATATTCACTTTCAGATCAGCCGGGGTATCGGTTAATATCTCTTCAATCAGAAATTCAGTCTCCTGCCGCGGAATAAGTGCATTGCTGTTAACTATAAATTCCTCGCCGTAAAACCAGGTCTTGCCGACAATATACTGCACAGGCTCAAATTTTATTCGCCTTCTTATGTAAGCTCTGAATTTTTCAAGTTCAGGCTCATCAAGAGGACGGTCAAACATAAGATACAAATCCAGTCTGCGGCAGTTCAAAACATCAGCAAGCATGATTTCAGCGTTAAGTCTTGGCGATTCGATCCCCTTTTCTTCAAGGAAATCAGCCGACTTTTTTAATAATTCGATAACATCAGGCATAAAAAAGGAAACTAAGTTATAAGGTTTATTTAAATTTAGTCTTTTAAATTTTTTTCTGTTAACTCTAAATTTAGCTATACGCGGGATGTATATCAAAAAAGAAGATGTCAGGAAGATTCTGATAATAAAATTCAGAGGTGCAGGCGATGTAATTCTTTCAACAGTAATGCTTGAAAGTCTTGCTGAAGCATTTCCGGGAGCTGAAATCCATTTCCTGACAGAACCATTCTGCGAACCCGTTCTCCGCTTTAATCCCCTGATAAAGGAAATAAAGTTTTTCCATAAGGATAAAACCGGGAATGCGGAACTGATACGGATGTTCAGAAAAGAAAAATATAATCTGATAATAGATACCTACTCAAACCCGAGAACTGCTCTCTGCACCTTTCTGAGCGGAGCACGCTACCGGCTTGGATTTCCTTACCGGGGAAGGAAATATGCGTATAATCTTTTCGGACCCGAAGAGAGAACTCTTCACCACCAGGGAACCCTTCACCTCAAACTTCTTGAAGGGGCAGGCATCAGTACAAAAGAATCACTGCCCCGTGTGTGGCTTGATGATGACCATATAAAATACGGAGAGGATTTTATAAGCGGATCGGCCGAAAAAGGCAATACAGTTGCACTGATTCCCGGCGGGGGGTGGGCTTCAAAACGGTGTGATCCTGAAAAATTTGCTGAGTTCGGTGATTTTCTTGCAGGTGAGAGGGGTTATAAAGTTGTCATACTCTGGGGGCCTTCTGATTTTGCAGAAGCTGAGAAGATAAAGGCTCTGATGAAAAATGAAGCCGTTCTTGCACCTGAAACCGATTTTCTTAACATGGGGGGAATTCTTAAAGCATGCAAATTTGTTGTTTCTAATGACAGCGGGCCAATGCATCTTGCCGCTGCTCTCGGGGTTCCTGTTCTGGCACTTTTCGGGCCGACTGATCCCGCGTTTCATGCTCCCTTAGGGAGCACTGCTATCGTGCTCCGGCTTGAGGATCTTGAATGTATAGTCTGCAATCTGCTTGAATGCAACAGAAATCATGAGTGTTTTAAAAACATTGACATAACAATGTTTTCCGCTTCTGTTGATAAACTTATTAAAGGTATATAATATGCTGAAAAATCTTGAACGTACTTTTAAGCCTCTTATTTACAAGCTCCTTATGAAAAGCGCCGGGAAAAAACAGAATCCCGGAGCGCTGAACCTTAATCCCGGATCAAGAATCCTGGTCATCAGGCTTAACCGTATCGGTGATGCCCTTGTCACCACGCCGTTTATCAGATATGTAAAAGCCGCCACAGGCTGCAGCATAGATATACTTGCAAGCACATATAACCATTTCATTTTTGAAAACAACCCCGATGTTTCAAAGGTTATTGTCTTTGAAAAAAGCTACAGTTTCATGAAGAAACTGATAAACGATGTTAACAACTCAGGATACACCGCAGTATTTGATCTGCATGATGATGTCAGCACAACCGTGAGCTATCTGCTCGCTAAGTTCAGAGTGCCCCACATTATCGGACTTAAAAAGGATAACAGCATTCTTTACACACTCACTGCCGAACGTCTTGATTCAGAAACAAACCACGTTATCGACCGGCTGCTGCATATTGCAGCTGCTGCGGGAATAAACGGAGCTAAGGATGATGTTAATGTGATTTACAGAATTAAGGAAAACTCAGAAAAAAGGGCAGCCAAGGTGCTCGATGAAAAGTTCGGAGAAAAGAAGTTTCTGCTCGGCATTAATATCTCTGCCGGGAGCATGGCAAGATTCTGGGGAGTGAAAAATTTCAGACTGCTGCTCCGCAGACTTGAAGATTACAACCTGAACGTGCTCCTGATGTCGTCAACCCGTGACCTCTCACTCGCATTCGAGATTCAGCCCGATAAGAAAAAAGTATTTTACACTCCTGATTTTGATGAATTTGCGGCAATGGTGAAGCGCCTTGATATGATTTTCACACCTGATACATCAACCGTGCATATTGCCTCGGCATTCAGTGTGCCTCTGTTCGGGTTGTATGTCAGGTATATGACAAATGACATGATATGGAGTCCTTACCGCTCTGATTTTGAAAAAATTGTCACTTTGGAGCCGAACCTTGATAATGTTACCTTTGAAGATGTTGAAAATAAATTTTTACCTTTTTTAGAGAAATACCTGAATGGATAAAAAGTACCTGAGCTGCAGACGGTTTAACGGATATAAACCATGCTTTCCGGATCATGACTGCTTTACGAACGGATGCAGGGAACATGACCCTGCGGGCACAAGAATTCTGATTATTAACCTGGATGCAATGGGTGATGTTCTGATGACCACATCACAGCTCCCTGCCCTTAAAAAGAAATATCCCGTTTCTGAGATACACTGGCTGACAGAAAAAATTTCTGCTCCCCTGCTGCTCAATAATCAGTATATAGATAAAGTTCACGTCTTCAGTTATGAATCACTTCTTATACTGGAAAATATTGAGTTTGATGTTGCAGTTAATCTGGATAAATCACAGAAGGCCGCTTCAGCCCTTAATAAGATAAAAGCTGAAAAGAAAATGGGATTCGGGTTAAGCAGCACAGGTAAAATAATTCCGGTAAATGAAGGTGCTGTATACAATTACAGGCTGGGAATGGATGATCATCTCAAATTCAGGGTGAACACCAGAACCAAAACTGACTATGTCGCCGAAACGATGGAAATTGATTATGACCGCAGTGATTATGTATTTAAATTCACCGAAAATGAACTTGAGTATATCCGGAATTTCCGGTCTCTGGTCGGCATAAGAGAGAGTGATTTTGTAGTCGGTTTTAACACAGGCTGCTCAACTCTCTTCCCCAATAAAAAAATGACGGTTGATCAGCATATAAAACTCATTCAGAAGTTTATTGACGAAACGAACTTCAGGATCATGCTGCTCGGCGGGCCTGAAGATAAAGAACGCAATGAGCATATCAATTCGGCCTTTTCAGGCAAAATAATCAACACCCCTGTAAGTGACGGAGTCAGAAAAGGCGCCTGTTATGAATCGCTCGCCGATGTTATTATAACAGGTGATTCTTTTGGCCTTCATCTGGGAATTGCCCTTAAAAAATATACGATTGTCTGGTTCGGGCTCAGCTGCCACACCGAGATTGATCTCTTTGACCGGGGAGTTAAATTTTACCCCCGTGATCTGTTCTGCTCCCCCTGCTGGAAAAAATCATGTCCCTATAACCTTGAATGTGTTGATATGATTGATCTTGACGGAATGTTCAGAGCTGCAGTTGATTACTATAATAACACCCGTGATAAATCCTGATGAAAAACAGATTTAAAAATCTAAGCAAACCACTCCTTCTGGACGGAGCATGCGGTTCAGTGCTCCAGAACTCCGGATTTGAAATTGACCCTGAACTCTGGTCATCGGTGCTAAGTTTCGTGAATCCCGATGCGGTATTTGAAGTCCATAAATCATATACCGATGCCGGTGCTGACATAATAACAACCAATACATTCAGAACAAACCCGGAAGCAATAAAACGCTCAAGCTATTCATATAACTGGATTGAACTGGTTAACAGAAGCGTTGATCTTGCAAAGGAAGCTGCCGGCGCTAAAGACATTATTGTGGCAGGCTGTAATGCTCCAGCTGAGGATTGTTATTCGCCCCGCAGAACTCTGAGCCTCACACGGCTTGAAAAGAATCATGCGCTTCATATAGACGAGCTTATGAAAGCCGGATGTGATATTATACTCAATGAGACAATGGGGCACCTTGATGAACTTATGATCGCCTCGAGGTACTGCGGCACAAATTCAATTCCGTTTATTACCAGTATTTATTTTGACGAAAATTTAAGGCTTTTCGGCGGTGAATCTGTTGAAGATGCCATCACAATGGTAATGGAATTTGAGCCGCTGCTTATCTCATTTAACTGCGTTAATTTAACGGCCTTCAGCAATCTTTTTAATGCTTACAAACCATTGCCTCCTTTCGGGTTTTATCTTAATTGCGGCACCGGGAAAATAACTGATCCTCAGATGCATTCCTGCATAACACCCGATGAATACATCAGCGGAATAAGCGGGTTTTTAGGCGAGAATCTGAAAATGATTGGCGCCTGCTGCGGTTCAACTGCAGATCATATTAAAAAGCTCAGGGAATTTATTGATGAAAAGTATAGAGATTAAAGCACCTGCAAAGATCAATGCGGGACTTTTCATCACTTCAAAAAGGGATGACGGATTTCATAACATCGAGACCATTTTTTATCCCGTTGCGGGATTATATGACACCCTTTCATTAAAAGTTGCCGATTCGTTCAGTTTCAGCACTGATTCTCCCGTACTCAGCAGTGATACCGGATCAAATCTTGTGGTAAAGGCAGCCCGCCTTTTTGCGGCCAGAACAGGGAGTGAAAACTTTATCAGTTTCAGGACGCACCTCATAAAAAGAATTCCCATGGGAGCAGGTCTGGGAGGCGGAAGCTCTGATGCCGCAGCGATGCTCCTGGCTCTGAATGAACTCAACGGTGGAATTTTTGATCAGGCCGGGCTCAGGGAAATGGGTCTTCAGCTTGGGTCTGATGTTCCCTTTTTCATTAAACCGGGTCCTCTTTTTGCGTCAGGGAGAGGTGAAATATTTGAAGAGTGCAGATTACGCCTTGATTCATCATTCATTCTCATTGTAAATCCGGGCATACATATTTCAACCCCATGGGCTTACAAAAACTGCAGGCCATCACACGCCCCGTTTGATCTCAGAGAACTTACTTCTCTGCGTCTGAAAAGGAGACAGTACAAAACGGATACTCTGAATGATTTTGAGAGGATTGTCTTCCCTGAATACCCCCTGATTCAGCGTATTAAGGAGACCATGCTTCAGAACGGTGCATATACAGCAAATATGAGCGGCAGCGGTTCTTCTGTTTTCGGATTGTTTGAAAGGAAGCGCACGGCAGTTGAATGCAGCAAAAAGTTTGACCCTGCCCATGTTATTTACACGGGTTCGTTGAGAAACGATTATCTTACCTGAGCTGATTCATGCGGGAGCACTGAATTTGAAAAAAAAGGGGCGCTGAGCCCCTTTTTAATTTAAGTTCTATTCAACTTCAGAAATTTTTTCAATAAACTGCGCCCTGAGATAATGCGCCGCAAGGGGTTTTGATGATTTTATAAAACTGAGCTTGCCCCTGATGCTTTTGATATCGGGGAACTGTTTCGAATCAAGCCAGTTATTAAGGCCGCCCAGGATCGTTTCAATCTCACCGAGACCCTGCCTGTATAACAGTGAAGCTATCTGCACTGAAGATGACCCTACCAGCAGCAGTTTTATCACATCCTCATGACTTTTTACACCGGTTGTGGCACATAAATAACCTTTTACCTGCCTGTATAAAATTGATATCCATCTCAGAGGGAGATAAACTTCTTCTGAAGTGCTGAATGAGAAGTGTGATTTCAGCGAGAAGGTTTCAATATCAATTTCGGGTTCGGTAAACCGGTTAAACAGCACTATTCCGTTTGCGCCGGCATTTTCCAGATTTACAACAAAATTGGGAAGTGAGGTGAAATGTTTCCCGATTTTGACTGCTATCGGAATTTTCACTTTTGCCCTGATATCAGCAACAAGGTCATAATACTGTTTTTCAACAGAAAGAGCATTTGCATTGCTGTCTGTGCTCACTGAAAATATATTCAGTTCAAGAGCATCAGCTCCGCTGCTTTCAATTTCTCTTGCAACAGAAGTCCAACCGCCGTTGCTTACACAGTTAATGCTCGCAATCACGGGTATTGAAGTGTTCTTTTTTGAATTGCTTATCAGCCTGAAATAATCTGCCGACCCGTAGATAAACCCTGCATTTGACTGTATATACTCAAGCACTTCGGGATGATCTTCCATCGAATACTCATTTCCGAAATTTTTTGCAGTGATTACCTCTTCAAACAGACTTTTTAATACTACAGCGCCTGCTCCCGCATCTTCACAGGCTTTTACTTTTTCTTCATTTTTTGTCAGGCCTGAACTCGCAACAATTACAGGATTTCTCAGAGTTAAACCAAGATAATCCGTTCTTAAATCAGCCATTTTTAATCCGCTTTGATTATGAAAACAATAACCGTCTCACGGTTAATTAACTTATTATAATATTGAAAAATACATAATTAATATCATTTTTCTTCTATAAGGGTGCCAAAATCATTCAGCGCCGTCAGATATTCGGGTTCCCATCGTCCTTCTATCACTTTGGGCGATTTTCTGTATTCACACGGCTCATAGCCGCAGAACCTGCACATGCCTGTGTTGCAGTGATCCTGATGTATAATCAGTTCAGAATCTTTAAAAATTTCCTTTACCGCATCCCTTATTCTCAGTTCCTCATCATGCGCTTCCTTTATTGTGAAATAGTACGGAAGTATAAGATGAAAGTCTATAAACACATTATCGCCCGATTCCCATGCTCTCAGCCTGTGAATTCCCACCCATGATGATTTACGTATCTGATTCAGTTTACTGCAGATACCGGTGATAAGGTCGGGGTCAGATTCATTCATGAGCCTTCTTACAGCAATTCTGATCAGTGAATAACCGGTATAAATAATATTTGTAGCCACCGCCATAGCCACAAGAGGATCAAGAATTTCAAGCCCGGTGAAAAACACGACAATTACTCCGGCAACAACGCCGATTGAGGTGTATGAATCGGTGAGAATATGCTTCCCGTCTGCCTCCAGAATCAGTGATCCGGTCTTTTTCCCGACTTTCACAAGATAGAAACCGAGAAAGAAGTTGAACACTCCGGCAAATGCCGTTACATAGATACCAATATCAAGCTGTTTCAGTTCGATCCCGTTGATGAGAGCTTCTGCAGCGTAATATATAATACCGATTGCGGCGAGAATAATGAGAAGTCCCTCAACCGCGGCTGAGAAATACTCAATGTTACCATGACCGTAAGGGTGATCTTTATCTGCAGGTTTTGCGCTGTATATAATACTGAACAGAGCCATGCCTGTGGCTGCGATGTGAATTACTGATTCAAGTGCATCAGAAAAAATTGCTGCTGAACCGGTTATAATAAATGCCGTCATTTTGCACAGCAGCATGAATACGCCGCCCCACATTGAAATGACGGCTGCTTTTTTCCTGATGTTGTAGTTTTGGGTCATAATTAAAAAGCAAAGTTCGTAATCTTAAATTTAAGAAATTATTTAGGTCAAAAAGGCTTGCATTTTTTAAATATTTTTGGTAAACTGAGGTTAAAATATCGGGTAAATTGTACCCGTAAGTATCGAAAGCAAAATTTTATAAATTAAATAACTATCAATCATCATAAAAGGAGATCTCATGAAGAAGTTCCTCGCTACAATTCTTCTTCTTGTTCTTGGTCTGAGCATCTCAGCTTCAGCCCAGAATGCGTCCAAAACAAATCTGAACAGGACTAATTCAAATAATTCTCCCGTTTTCGTTTATGGTCCCTGGACTGAAAGCGATAATCAGGTTAACGAATCATTTGAAGGAGCTTCATTTCCTCCCGCCGGCTGGCTGAAATTTAATGTTCAGGGCAGTGACGGATGGACAACCATCAACGTTGGAACAACACCGATTCCGGGATGGACAGGCGGAACTGCAACTCCTGCCACAGCAGATGCAGGCTCAAAAATGGCCTACACCACCTATGACAACGTTGCAACCAACAATGATCACTGGCTGGCTTCACCACAGGTGCTCAACGTACAGCCCGGTGACTCCATCATGTTCTGGCTCAGAAAATACAGTTCTGCCTATTCAGACAATATGGACATCAAAATTTCAACCACCGTTCAGAACAATGCAGCTGCATATACAACAACTGTTGCGGCTCTGGTTTTCC
The DNA here is from genome assembly GCA_013359345.1 of Ignavibacteriaceae bacterium. GTDB lineage: Bacteria > Bacteroidota > Ignavibacteria > Ignavibacteriales > Ignavibacteriaceae > JABWCA01. Next base: position 1,657 of record JABWCA010000074.1, on the reverse strand, counting down.
CTGTCGGTCCTGATACAGGCTGGAGAATGCTTAAATATGCTATCCCGAATTCAGTACCCGCAGGATCAAACATCTATGTAGGTTTCAGATCATGGGTGATTGATAACATCAACAACGGCGGTGCTTTCTTCCTTGATCTCGTAAAGATTGGCGGAGTGGTTGTTCCCGTTGAATTTGCAACCTTCTATTCATCTGTAAACCAGAATAATGTAACATTACACTGGTCAACTGCAACAGAAACCAATAACCTCGGTTTTGAAGTTGAAAGAAAAGCTGCCAACGGTTCATTTGTTAAAGTCGGATTTGTTTCAGGAAAAGGAACAACAACAAACACATCAAGCTATTCATATCAGGATAAAAACGTACAGCCCGGTACCTATAGCTACAGATTAAGACAGATTGACCTTGATGGTACATCAGAGTATTCAAATGTTATTGAAACCGAAGTTTTAAGACCTAATGAATACGCTCTTAACCAGAATTATCCTAACCCGTTCAACCCTTCAACAAAACTTAGCTTCAGCCTCGCAGTTGATGCAAAAGTTACAGTTAAGATATTCAACGTTTTAGGACAGGAAATCTCAACCTTAATTAATGGCAACTTAACCGCCGGTTCACACAATGTAAACTTCAACGCTGCAGGTTTACAGTCAGGTGTTTATTTTGCAAAAATGGAAGCAAAAGGTATTGACGGATCCAGCTTCAGCGATATTAAGAAAATGATTCTCAACAAGTAATCATCATTTTTTCCGGGGCCCTGTCAGTTTGACGGGGCCTTAATTTTCCCTCCCCATTATTTGGTTGCTGCCTTAATATGACTGATGAACTTAAATTTATTCATTATGGAGATATATTATGCGTAAAATGATTCTTCTTCTGCTTATAGCTCTTATGAGTACTGCATACTCACAGAGAGCCATAACTGTTGATGAAAGCGGAAACCCACCCGGAGATCCCAAAACAATTTATGCACCTAACCACACCGAAATGAACGGAACCGTATTATATGATTTTAATACAGTTAACGTTCTGGTGCTTGGTGTTGTTGTTGTGGGTGATACCGTTATAGTTTCTTCCGCAGGTATTTCAAGCACTGATGCAAGTGATAACAGATTTTACCGTTATACTCTTGCAGGAGTGCTTATTGACTCTGTTGCCCAGAACACCACCACCGGCTGGGGTTACAGAGACCTTGCATTTGACGGGCAGTATATAATTGCCGGTCATGAAGGCGGTTACATCTACCGTCTGAACAGAACCACACTTCAGAAAGTGGATTCTGTTCTCAACGCAGGTCAGTCATCAAATCAGCGCGGTCTGGCTTATGTGCCGTCACAGAATGCATATTATGTGACAAACTTTACTACTAATCCCCTGCTGCTTATCAATGCCTCAACAGGAGCCGTGATAACCACCGTTGGCGTGCCTCCGGTTGCTCCTGCATCAAGTTCTACCCACCGATTGACCTGTTCTCCCGGTTCGATGTCCTGGTTGACCTGTGGTTCGATAGGAAGAATGCTCAGGGAAAAGGTGCCGTCCACATCCTTCGACCAGAAACCTACCTCGACCCGCGTCGGTTTGTCACTTCCTGGCTGCCAAGTGAAAATCTCGTTTCCAAAGTCTCCCAGTTGGTCTACACTGGTAATCATTTGCCCCT
>JABWCA010000356.1 GCA_013359345.1 Ignavibacteriaceae bacterium | reverse complement strand
AGCCTCGTCGGCCCCGCAGAGATTAAAACCCGTCACACGACGGGTTTTTTCATTTTAAAGTTTTTTGCTGCGATCTGAATCAATACCCCCCTGCCTCCGGAATTAATTCTCCGGTCCGGATTTATCTGGAACATCTTCTCAATTATAGATTAGAAATCCTGATCCATTAAATATTTATTATTTTAGACCTTCACAAAAAAAAGTTTAAAAGTGTGGTTTGTTTATATTCTTTACTCTAAGTTGATCGACAAATATTACACGGGATACACTCATGATATTGCAATGAGAATTGAGCGACATAATCAAGGCTGGGGAAATTTCACGTCAAAAGCTAATGACTGGCAGCTTTACTACAGCGAAGAATTTGATACTAAGGGTGATGCCATCAAAAGAGAAAATGAGATAAAACGAAAGAAAAGCAGAAAATATATAGAATCACTTAGCCAGATTAAAGATAAAAAATAAATGATGTGTTTCTGGTCCTTTTGAATAGGCTATCAAGTCAAATAAAGGACACCGACTCCTCCGAAATCTCTTTTGAGAAAATAATAGGGTGTTAAAGTTCAGTTTGGTAAGAACACTTGCCTGTCACAAGGAGGTCGTCCTCCCGATTTATCGGGATCGGCCCCGCAGAGATTAAGCCCAATGTAAATTGGGCTTTTTTGTTTTAAATCTTGTATGTACTACTTTCATATAATATACTCCGTCTTTATCGACCGATATTATGTTGGTCACACCTCTGATCTTGAAAGCAGATTGATAAAACATAACGAAGGTACAACAGCATTCACTTCCAGAGCCTGCCATTGGGAAATCATTTACATTGAGGAGTACACTGAAGGAGAGGCAATGAAAAGAGAGATACAGATTAAAAAAATGAAAAGCAGGAAGTATATTCAGAACCTGACTGGTCACTAGTGCCGAAGGCATCCCTTCGGTAGAGGTGGTCGTCCTCCCGATTAATCGGGATCGGCCCCGCAGAGATTAAAATCCGTCACACGACGGGTTTTTTCATTTTATTTAGTTTAGTTGGGTTAGAACGCCTGCCTTAGCGCATGCCGAAGGCATCCCTTCGGGAGGAGGTCGTCCTCCCAATTAATCGGGATCGGCCCCGCAGAGATTAAAACCCGTCACACGACGGGTTTTTTCATTTTAAAGTTTTTTGCTGCGATCTGAATCAATACCCCCCTGTCTCCGGAATTAATTCTTCAGTCCGGATTTATCTGCCTCTTGCGGATTCCTGACTAATTGGCAGATTATATTTCCGGCGGCTTCCTGAAGCAGAAATTTCTCGTAAATTCCCTTTTCCTTGGCAGATGTGGTCAAATGGTCATAAATCTCCCAAAGATTTGTGCATCGTTCAAGGGCTTTCATCATTTTCCTGGTCTCGAATACAGTGATAGCGGGACCAATAATATTTTGAACCACAGGATGCATTTCCTTTTTATACTTGATAGTACGCGCTTTGATCAATCCTCTGTCAAATTCTGGGACGATTTCATTAAAAAGATCATTGAGGTCGGATATTGAATATATAAACCGATCGAAAGCACCCCTTCCGTGATAAATCACCGATTTGTTCCCAACAGTGGTAACGGCACCATTTCTGCATATATATCTGAACGCGAAAACCGAACTTGAAAGGGCAGCAAATCCAGTCTGTGAATTGGTGAAGTTGAGAGCGTATCCCATTCTGTCATCCACGATTGCCTCAGTCTGAAGCCGGATATCTGAAATAAATCTTGTAATGTATGGGCTATGCTCCACATATGTAATACCAAAATCCCTGACAGCTTCATAAAATTCTGTATCTTCCACGGTCTCATAGATACTTGCCAGAATACTGTAAACAGATCCATTCTCAACCCTGAGTTTCACATAATTGTCCGGATATTTGATGCCCCGGTAGCTGATCTCTGAAAGAAGGTTGTTTACCACATGAAGTTTCGCTTCAGTTGAAAGAAGATTAACCATTTCCGTGCCTGTGTAAAACCATCTGAACAACTTCTTGATGAATATCTCTTCGATCCGGAACAGATCACTCTTCTGTCCCTCAACCTCAAGGAAAAGATTATCGTCTTTGATAACCGCTTTCAGGCTGCCCGGTGAAACATTTAAATTTTGCACTGCAATTTTGCTCCGGTATTCAAAAAATTCTTCCGGGTTCATTCCTACTTTTCCGCTTCTTCTAATTCTCATGATAAATCTCTGAAATTATGTTATTGATTTAATGCTTCCTAAATGATTGCGGGGGGCAATTCACCTGCTCTTCTTATAAAATCAGAGTGCAGATATTATACTTTTTCCGGCATCTGCAGATTCATTATCCAAAGATGCCCTGGCAATTTCATCTTTTATCCGATTAATGCATCTCTCCGGATCATGATAGATTTCTCTCCCCCGGAATCTTAGCACTTTATACCCTATGTAGATCAAATATTTATCCCTGATCACATCCCTCTCCGGTTTTCTTCCGCTAATGTCCGTATGCCAGAACTTGCCATCCGTTTCTATGACTATCTTCGTTACCCGGGATTTCAGTTCTGACGGGTGCGCGGCAATTGTTCTTTGCGTGTTGCATGAAATGGTATATGCGGGTTTGTGCGACTCCGGCCGGAGTCGTGATCATATAGGTGCGGGGATTTCGGCTAGTATTGTGTGACCCCCTCCGGGGTCAAAATTGCCTGTCGTTTTCCCACACGAATTTCACAAAACTTCACGAATTTATTTTGATTGGTTCCATCAGGTTTCACCAAGAGCAGTGATTCCTGAGGAATCAAACAATACTGGCAAATACTGAGGAAAAAGGAATTCAAAGGCGACGAGTTGTACGGTTGCTCCGGTCCTTGCAGGTTATATCAACGCGGAGGCAAGCGCCTTGTGTTTGTTTGCATTTTGCAGACTGAACCTGCAAGGTCTTAAATTGAATTGGCAATCTGAGCCTGCGCCAGGAAAAAAATTAAAACCCGGGATGTCTGTTCCTGCAGGTTACCTGCTGCTAAATATTTGTTGCCATTCTCTGATAAGACATCCCGGGTTACAGCTCAAACGGGTGCGCGGCGATTGTTGTGTGAGGGATTGTAC
>JABWCA010000355.1 GCA_013359345.1 Ignavibacteriaceae bacterium | reverse complement strand
TAATCATCAGGATGCAAAATCTGAGTGAAATGGGTGTAGTGGGTGAAATCGGCAGGATTGTAACCAAGCATTTCGGCTTTTCTTTTATGGAACAGAACATTTCCGGTAGGCACATCCATAGACCACCATGCAAGATTTACGGTATCAACCGCAAGCTCAAGACGTTTAAGATTATCGCGGGCTTCTTCATCATCCCCGGGCTCAAGTCCGCGACCGACGATCTGAGTTACTGACTGCAGTATTTCAGACAACTCCTCTTTCAGTGCATCATTCTCACACCCTTCAGATAACTCTTTCAGCCGGTGAATTTTTCTGATCAGACTTTCATCACTGAATTCCGGAGAGCTTCCGGAAGAAGAAATTTCGCTGCCTGCCATAAATGCCTCCGATATTAAATTATTCCTGAATTACGGAACTGTAAAAGGTGATTAAAATGTGAAAATCACTGAAAGAAAATATATGACTGATCTTTAATAAACAAATCAATACATTAACCAGCGGTAACGGTGTGACTGATCATGCTCTAAAATGAAATTAACCGGGATGAGGATGAAGATACAGGGGAATAATTAAAGGTTGGTGCACCCTGCCGGATTCGAACCGGCGACCTGCTGATTAAGAGTCAGATGCTCTACCTGCTGAGCTAAGGGTGCGGTGCAAAATTACGGAAAAAATCGGAATCTGCCAAAGGAAAAGGCATTCTGATGATCAGAATTGCACATTCCGGCAGGAGGAAAATTATTTTGAACGGTGAATTTTCCTGTAATATATCTTCCGTAACCCCTGAGACCTCCGGGCTCTGAAAAGACAGAGACTATTCAGGATAATGAGACAGAGGGTAAAATCAGATGTAAATAAATCACAAATACTGTTTGATGGCGTTTTAAATCCTTTAATTAAAGTAATCCTTTTGCTAATTTAGTTGCTTAACTATTTTGTTCATTTTTTATTGCCGGATGCAATGATCAGGAAATTATCAATCGCCCTCATTTTAATAATTTCGATCGCCTCATTTGCACAGAATTCATCAGGTGAGACGCCGGGACACATCTTCTGTGCTCAGAAAAAACAGAGCATGGAAAAACTGCCGGAAAGAGTAACAGGCACTGAAGATATAAGACACAGTTTTGATGTGCTGAACTACAAACTCAATCTGGACCTCTATTCAAATTTTATTTCTCCATACCCGAAATCTTTTAACGGTACGGCTGAAATCACACTCAGAGCAGATTCAGCAATCTCTTCAGTCACTCTGAATGCCGTTAACACCTCTCTTCAGATAAACTCTGTTGCGGGAGCAGGCACTTCTTTCACTCATGTTAACAATCTCCTGGTCATACAGCTTGACCGCACCTATAATCCCGGTGAGCAGCTTCAGGTTAACATTGCTTATCAGCACAAAAATGTAACCGATAACGCCTTTTATGTTTCAAACGGATTTGTCTTCACCGATGCGGAGCCTGAAGGCGCAAGAAAGTGGTTCCCCTGTTATGACAGGCCTTCAGATAAAGCCACCCTTAATCTGACCGCGAGAGTTCCTGCAACAGTTAAGCTCGGTTCAAACGGCAGGCTTGCGGACTCGGTTAAAACGGGCGACACTATCTATTACAACTGGATAAGCCGTGACCCCATTGCAACATATCTCATGGTGATATCGGCAAAGGTTAATTACGGGCTCGAGATTCTTTACTGGAATAACCCGAACAACCCGGGCAACCCAACACCCATCAGACTTTATTATAATGCCGGAGAAAACATTTCGCAGTCGATCAAAACCAAGATTGTTCAGTTGTTTGATGTATTCTCTGCAAAATTCGGGGAGCATCCTTTTGAGAAAAACGGATATGCCACTCTTAACAATCAGTTTGCATGGGGGGGTATGGAAAACCAGACGCTCACCTCTCTTTGTCCCGGCTGCTGGTCTGAGTATCTGCTTGTTCACGAATTTGCGCATCAGTGGTTCGGTGATATGGTATCACCCAACACATGGGCAGATATATTCCTGAATGAAGGTTTTGCAACATTTTCTGAGGCTCTCTGGGCAGAGGCAATGTACGGCGCCTCTTCATACAGAAACAACATACAGAGCGAGGCAAATTATTACCTCAATAATAACCCGGGTTGGGCAATATCAAATCCTGACTGGGCAATAAACACCCCGAACACAAACACGCTGTTCAATACTGCCATAACCTATTCAAAGGGAGCCTGTGTGCTTTTTATGCTCCGTTATGTAATGGGGGATCAGCCGTTTTTCACAGGTCTTAAAAACTACGCCGAAGATCCTGCAATCAAATACAAATCGGCTTCAATCATTGATTTCAGAATGAAAATGGAGCAGGCCTCGGGCAAAGACCTCGGATGGTTCTTTGACCAGTGGATATATCAGCCGAACCACCCGGTTTACAGTAACTATTATTATATTCAGGGAGGCGGAAATTTCTGGGAGGTGGTTTTCAATGCGAGGCAGACACAAACCAACACCGGTTTCTTTAAGATGCCCGTTCAGCTCAGAATAACCTTCACCAACTCAACAGATACCACGGTGACACTTACAAATGATGCAAACAATCAGACTTTCAGCCTTTATTTTTACAACAGGCAGCCGCTGAGCGTAACTTTTGATCCTGATAATAATATCATACTGAAGCAGGCATCAACAAATCAGATTACTCCTGTTGAATTAACATCATTCACCGCCGTTCCTTACGGAAAGATGGTTTCACTTAACTGGACCACCGCATCAGAAACAAACAATAAGGGCTTTTTCATTGAGAAAAAGGCACTGACGGGCAGCGCTGCAGGCAACTGGCAGGAGATAGCTTTCATTGAAGGAAGAGGCACGGCATCAGGAATAAAGAACTACTCTTATACCGATGTTGTGAAAGGCTTCGGCAAATTTGCTTACAGACTGAAGCAGACAGATTATGACGGCACCTCCGAATACAGCCAGGAGGCTGAAACCGAAGCCGGTGAGATACCGGAATCTGTGACTCTTTATCCCAATTACCCCAACCCGTTCAATCCTGAAACAAAAATCAGATTTGAGCTTCCTCAGGCGGCATTCATAACGCTTCAGGTCTA
>JABWCA010000073.1 GCA_013359345.1 Ignavibacteriaceae bacterium | reverse complement strand
ATCAGAACTACTTCAGATGCCAGATTGGCAAGATAATTTGCTTCTTCCATGGCTGTATCACCGCCGCCAACAACTGCAACTCTCTGATTTCTGAAGAAGAAACCATCACAGGTTGCGCAGGCAGAAACACCCCAGCCCATATATTTGCTTTCACTCTCAAGCCCGAGCAGTTTGGCAGTTGCGCCGGTGGCAACTATTACAGAATCGGCAGTAAAAACTTCGTCATACGATTCAAGAACAAAAGGGTGTTTCGTGAAATCAACTTTTGTAATTTCTTTGTAAAAACTCTGCGCCCCGAACCTCTGAGCCTGTTTTCTCATTACATCCATAAGCTGAGGTCCCTGAATTCCATGCTCAAACCCAGGATAATTTTCCACTTCTGTGGTGATGGTTAACTGTCCCCCCGGCTGTAATCCCTCAAAAATCACGGGATTAAGGTTGGCTCTTCCCGTGTAAAGAGCAGCCGTAAGCCCTGCAGGACCCGACCCAATAATAAAAACTTTATGATGTGACATTATTTCTCCGTTATTCATAAACATTTAATTTTTATAAAAATATGATGTAAATAAAGGCAATTCGGTTCACTCTGACAAGGCCGGCACACCATTCGGTTATACTTATATTACCGGCTCTCTCTCAGACTGTTCACGGTTTCTTATTATCAGTGACAATTTACGGGCAAAAGTAACAAAAGCTCTTAGAAACTGCAGAATCCCCACCCGCCTTTTAATCACAGAAAAATTAAACCGCGCAATAACAGAAAAAATCGTCTTTTTTACGATTGTAAATTATTTCAAATAACACTAATTTAAGTAAAGACAAACTCACATTTCTTAAACCAAAAAATTCACGGATAAATAATGAATTTTGAGTTCACCGAAGAACAGATAATGATTCAGCAGATGGCGCGTGATTTTGCCCACGCTGAAATTGCCCCTTCAGCAGTTGAAAGGGATTTAACCGGAGAATTCCCCCATGAAATTATTGCTAAAATGGGAGAACTCGGGCTGATGGGTATGATGGTTTCGCCGGATTACGGCGGAGCGGGACTCGATACAGTCAGCTATGTGCTTGCGATGGCAGAAATCTCCAAAGTGGATGCAAGCGTTGGAGTAATTATGTCGGTAAATAATTCACTCGTATGCTGGGGACTTGAGCATTACGGCTCAGATTATGTTAAGGAAAAATACCTTACCGAACTCGCATCGGGCAGGAAACTCGGCGCATTCTGTCTTTCCGAACCTGAAGCAGGAAGCGATGCCACCAACCAGAACACAACTGCTGATAAAGACGGTGATCACTATCTTATAAACGGTATGAAAAACTGGATTACTAACGGAAAAAATGCCGATTATTACCTCGTGGTTGCACAAACCGACAGAGCCAAAGCCCACAAAGGCATCACTACCTTTATTGTGGAAAAAGGGATGCCGGGATTTGAACAGGCTAAAAAGGAAGACAAACTCGGCATCAGAAGCTCTGATACATGTTCACTCTCTTTTGAAAACGTAAGAGTGCCAAAAGAAAACATTGTGTGGGAAGAAGGCAAGGGATTTAACTTTGCAATGGCAACCCTCAACGGCGGCAGAATCGGTATTGCCGCACAGGCGCTTGGCATTGCAGAGGCATCGCTTGAAGCAGCTCTTAAATACTCAAAACAGAGAAAATCATTCGGCACTGAGATTATAAATCATCAGGCAATCCAGTTCAAACTGGCCGATATGGCAGTAAAGGTTGATGCAGCAAGATTACTCATTTTACAGGCAGCCGCTATGAAAGATGCGGGCAGACCTTTTGTTAAGGAAGCTGCAATGGCAAAACTTTATGCTTCCAAAATTGCAGTTGACTGCGCACTTGAAGCTATTCAGGTGCACGGCGGTTACGGTTATGTAAGAGAGTATCTTGTTGAAAGATTTCTCAGAGATGCCAAAATCACCGAGATTTATGAGGGAACATCAGAAATTCAGAAGATCGTAATTGCGAGAGAACTTCTGAAATCTGTTTCCTGATCCCTTTTCCGTAAAATTATCACACCGCGCCGGGCATTATTGTTCAGGCGCGGTTTTATTATCCGTACATTAATTCTGCCCTAAAACATGATAAAAATTATTACCGGTGCCATCCTCCTCTTAATAGCCTGCCGGGATATTTCCGCCCAGCCGGAAACAGAGATATGGGGCGGAAAAGAATATGATTACTCCTTTGCCCAGCACAGGCACCGTGATTATTCGCTGAAAAATGAGACGGCCACTTCGGTTTTGCCCAAACTTTTTCTAATGGGTTACTGGCTTTTCATTTCGGACGCAGATGGTGATAAATGCCGGTTTGAACCCTCCTGTTCTTCTTTTATGGCTCAGTCGATCAGAAAATACGGTATCTTCTACGGAGTTCTCATGGGAGCTGACCGGCTCCTCAGGGACACCAACACCCTTAATGACACCCGCAATTACACAATCATAAAAAATAACAGATATTATGATCCGCCGGAAAAATACGCACCCTGAGAGTCCCCTCTTCCGGTTAAGTATTCCGGTTCGCCTGATTTTCACTGCATGGATATTGAGCATTCTGCCTGTAAAAGCCCAGCAGCCTGCAGTTTACAACTCTGATATGAACATCCTCAGATTTGCAGATTATCTCCTGAGGGATTCCGATTTCCTGCGTGCTTCAATTGAATATAAAAGACTTGAAAACTCTCCGCTCTGGGGTGATTCTCTTATCCTGAGAACCGGTGTGGCTCTTATGAATGCAGATAAGTACGAAGAAGCGGGGTATCTGTTTAGATCCGTCAGCAGCAGAGAATATGAACCTCATGCCGATTACTATTACCGTTACGGAAATCTCCTCTCCCCCGGCAGCATGCCCCCTCCAAGAGGTCTTTCTGAGTATGCACTCTCTGATCAGCCTGTCTTTCTGCGGCTTAAATATCTCACTTTTGCGGTAATGAACATCAATCATGACGCACCCGTCAAAGCGGAAGTTTTCAGCGAACAGAACAGGAAGAATTTCCTCAGAATAACAGCGCATAATGCCTCGCCTGATTACAGAAGTCCCCTTGCCGCAGCCCTCTTTTCCACAGTTTTACCAGGAAGCGGAAAAATCTATACCGGGTTCTACGGTGATGGTTTTGTTTCTTTACTGATGACGGGGCTGATGACTTACCTCTCCTGGGATAACTTCAAATCAGAGAACAACATCCGGGGGTGGATATTCGGCGGGCTTGCCGCATTCTTTTACGCGGGGAACATTTACGGCTCTTACATTTCTGCTGAAGTGTATAACAATAACAAGGATGAAGAGATTCAGCGGCTCATTGATGAAATGCTCTACTCTGATGAGATCAGGAATCCTGAAGGGCTGGAGGTCATTAAATGAGAACTGCAGCCTTCAGTCTATTACTGCTTCTCTTCTTTCACTGTAAAACACTGCCGCAGAATCCTGAGTCACAGCTTGAATATGCCGATTCGCTTAAGGGGGCAAAAAATTATTTTCAGGCTGTCACAGAATATAAAAGGCTCCTCTTTTTTGATGAATCACGCAGCCATAAATACCACGCGAACCTCAGCATTGCAGATTGTTACAAGGCAGGAGGATTCCTTGCTAATGCCGGAAGATATTACCAGACGGCAGTCCGTGAGAGCAAAAATCCCGATGAAGCTTTCAGGGCATCGGTTGAATACGCCAGGATTCTGATACTTGAAAAAAGGAACGCCAATGCAGCTGACCGGCTCAATCTGCTCAAAAAATCATATAAAAAAACGGAACAGATTGAAGAACTCAACTTCTGGCTTGGCTGGGCTTATTTTTTTGACCGTGATATCGAAAACGCCGGTGCTTATTTTGATTCAGCAGGAGCCCGCGGGGCTGTAATCAGGTCTTACCTTACAAGATATGATGATGAATCTTACAATGAAACTCTTGCGCAGGTGTTATCATACATAATTCCCGGCTCGGGACAGATATACACCGGTGAATACATAAGCGGAATGATCTCAATGGCATGGGCAGCGGCAGGGTTGTACTGGAGCATTAACTCATTTATCGAAGAAAGAGTTTTAGACAGTTTTTTTAACGGTTATTTCGTATTTTTAAGATTCTATGCAGGAAATTTACAGAACAGCAAAAAATTTGCAATTAAGAAGAACAATATCCTGCTGAACTCATATCTGAAAGAAATTGAAAATAATTATAAAGGACTTTTACCTTGAAAGTAACAGACCAGCTAATCTGGGAACTCTCAAATAAGGCCATTTCGGAACTTGGCGTTAATGCCACCCCCGAAAACATCAAAAAATATGTTGAAAATGAGGTGATGAAACTCAACGCCGGATCAACGGATACAACCGGTGAAAAAGTGATGGGAAGAATTATTCTTACCTCATTCGGATTAAACAGGCCCGGCGTCGTGGCAAAAATATCCACCTGTCTGGCAAATCTGAACTGTGATCTTCAGGACATTTCCCAGAAAATAATGCAGGAGTTTTACACTCTGATCATGATGGTTGATATAACCAATTCACCGAAAAACTTCCGCGAAATTCATGACGAACTTGACAAAGTTGCTGCCGAGCTTAATGTAAAAATCTACATTCAGCACGAAGATATTTTCGCTTACATGTTTCGTATATAAAAGAATTAAGAACAGGTTTACAAGATGAATTTCGAGTTTGAAGAAATACTGGAAACTATCAGGATGACAGAAATTGAGCATTTTGATATCCGTACTGTCACAATGGGTATCAATCTCAAGGACTGCATCGATAGAAATGTGAATATCACCTGCAGTAAAATTTATGAGAAAATCACAAGACTCGCGGGAAAGCATGTTGAAAACGCAAGATTTATCGAGAGAAAATACGGAATCTCAATTGCCAATAAGAGAGTATCGGTTACACCCGTTTCACTGATTGGCGACTGCTTCAATGCAGAAGAGTATGTTAAAATTGCCGAAGCACTTGATAAGGCGGCGTTTGAAATAGGGATTGATTACATTGCCGGATATTCTGCCCTTGTTCAGAAAGGTATGACTAACGGGGAGCGCGAGTTTCTGAAATCAATCCCCATGGCGCTTTCAACAACAAAAAAGGTCTGCAGCAGCGTTAATATCGGCTCAACCAAGGCCGGCATAAATATAAACGCAATAAAGATAATGTCTGATGCAATTAAGGAAACTGCATATTTAACCCGTGATAACCTCTCAATAGGCTGCGCAAAACTTGTGGTATTCTGCAATGCAGTAGAGGATAATCCCTTTATTGCCGGCGCTTTCCACGGAGTTTCAGAGGCTGAGGCTGTGGTGAATGTCGGTATAAGCGGACCCGGTGTGGTTCTCAATACAATAAAGGCAAATAAGGATGCTGATTTCCAGACTCTCGCAGAGGCAATTAAGAAAACGGCATACAAAATCACCCGTGCCGGTGAGCTGATAGGCAGAAAAGTTGCCGAAAGAAACGGAGTTGAGTTCGGAATTGTTGATATATCACTGGCACCCACTCCGGCTGATGGTGACAGTGTCGGCGATATCCTCGCGGCAATGGGTCTTGAAGATGTGGGCGCACCCGGTACCACGGCTGCTCTGGCTATGCTTAATGACTGCGTTAAAAAAGGCGGACTCATGGCAAGCTCATCTGTGGGCGGTCTGAGCGGCGCTTTTATTCCGGTCAGTGAAGATCAGGGCATGATCAGGGCTGTTGAGAAAGGTTACCTCTCTCTTGAGAAACTTGAAGCGATGACAGCCGTCTGTTCTGTAGGACTTGATATGGTTGCAGTTCCCGGAGATACCCCCTCTGAAACAATTGCAGGTATAATTGCGGATGAGGCGGCAATAGGAATGATCAATCACAAGACCACGGCAGTAAGAATAATACCTGTGTACGGCAAAAAAGTGGGTGAATCTGTGGATTACGGCGGTCTGCTCGGGAAAGCTCCCGTGATGCCCGTAAGCACACTCAGTTCGGCTCATTTTATTAACCGCGGCGGAAAAATTCCGGCTCCCACGGGCAGCCTTACTAATTAAGCCGGGACTTGCAGAATTAATCTGATAATTTTTATATTTGAATTATTAAAGCAGAAATAAATAAAATATCGAAACGGAGGAAATGATATGGCGATAATGATAACTGATGAATGTATTAATTGTGGTGCGTGCGAGCCTGAATGTCCGAATACAGCTATTTATGAAGCAGGTGTGAACTGGGAACTGGCGGGCAAAACTTATGGTGACGGTGATAATGCACCAAGCGGAGCCTCAGGTTTTTACAGTGCCGATTTTTATTACATTGTACCCGATAAGTGTACGGAGTGTGTCGGTTTCCATGATGAACCGCAGTGTGCCGCAGTATGTCCCGTTGATTGCTGCGTTCCCGATCCTAAACACGTAGAAGACAAAGATACATTACTTAAAAAGAAAGACTATCTTGACGAGCTCGGCAGATAGTCCCGGGAAAAAAATATGAAAAGAACAATTCTTGTAACCGGTTTATTTTTAATACTCAGCCTTGTCACTTTTGCACAGAACATTGAAACAGGGCAGTTCAGGGCGAATTACGAAACCCCCGGCTGGAACCTTCACAAAGGCAGCGGTGACAGGTCGTTTAATATTAATATCCGCTTTACTAAAGAGTTCACAAATCCCCCGGAAATTGTCCTGGGCGTTACAACAATTGAAGCTCCTGCCACAAACGAAGACGGCAAACCCGATATTATCAGGTATGATGTGATTCCGACAATCGTCACAAAGGAACTGATGGTATTAAAGGTGACAGTATGGGCAGAAAGCCGGCTCCTCAATATTGCCGGTTACTGGATGGCAGTAGAACAACCCTGACTTTTAAGCCCGCACCTGCGGGCTTTTTTGTATTTGCTGCCTCGCATTTGTATTCCTGCCGGTTTTAATGTTGCCGTTAGTTTTAACCGGCGGACATGAATCTTACAAATCCTCCCCGGCTTTAGCCGCATTGAACACATGCGGGATTATGTTTTTCTAATGTGGTTAAAACCACCGGGTTTCCTCGGGTTTCGTGACCGTTGATTGAAGTCAACGGCAATAGATAAACCACAATTCTGAAGCGCTAATCCATTTCAATATAATGTCTTACAGCTTTTTTATCATCTATTGCCGTCGGTTTTAACCGACGGATATAAATCCCCGCGCGCCCCCGGCTTTAGCCGCATTTTTTCATTCTGTTTGCCGGAAGATACTGGTTTGGGAGGGGCATTCGGGGAGACGCAAGCATTGTGTCTCTACAGATATGCGGATGAAGCCGATGAATGGAGAGGCTTTATTTTCCGTTGACTGAAGTCAACGGCAATAGATAAACGATAATACCTGTCGCGCTAACCCATTTGTTTTTAATGTCTTAGAGCTTTTTTCATCTATTGCCGTCGATTTTAACCGACGGATAAGAATCGCCCAAAACCTCTCCCGGCTTCAGCCACATTGAACACACGCATACTCTTTTAATTTTCTTATGTGTTTAAAACCAAGGGATTATTCAGACCTCGTGACCGTTGATTGAAGTCAACGGCAATAGATAAACCACAATTCCTGAAGCTCTAAACCATTTGCGTTTAATGTCTTACAGCTTTTTTCATCTATTGCCGTCGATTTTAACCGACGGATAAGAATCGCCCAAAACCTCTCCCGGCTTCAGCCGCATTTTTTCATTCTGTTTGCCGGAAGATACGGGTTTGGGAGGGGCATTTGGTAGGGGCATTCCTGGAGACGCAAGCATTGCGTATCTACGGATGTGCGGATGAAGCACCGGAAATGTCAGGAATCTTTGTTTGTAATAAATCCGCCGCTTCGCGTCGTAGGGTGATTTGTTGGAGGGGTACATTTGCTACAAACGGGAAACCCGTAAACGGGTTGATCCGCGGTTCAGAAAGGATGAATCTGTTAGGGATGCGATGCTCGCATCCCTGGAGTTGTGGTGTCAAAAAAATTTTTTGCCGTAAGTAGTTGCAGGTAATTTTTGTTCTTACCATTCGGGGGAAGTTTCCCCCGAAATGGTAAAACACTGCTAAGAAATGTACTTTTGTTGTAACTATTTTGCCGTCAGCTAAAGCAAACGGCAAGAATATACCACATTGAAAAGAAGTTTGGGTTTGGTGATTACACAGCTGGATTTGTTGGTTAAATCCGTGTAAACCTCACCAACCGTGAGCGCAGATTTTTCCGGCATCAATATTGCCACCCGGATGGATGGCGATACATCATTAAGAAAAATCCGTGTTAATCCGTTTTATCCGCGTTTCTATTCTTACGCTGCTTAACATAGAACACCGGCACTACAAACCAAGAACTGAATAAAAATCTGCGTGAATCTGTAAAAATCCGTGTCGTCTGCGTTCCATCCCGTTTATGCTGCTTAAACACGAACCACGCACTCCGGCACCAAGCACTGAATTAAAAATTCGTATTCATTCGCTTCATTCGCATCATGCGTGTTTCGGATGTTGTGCTGCTTAACCACGAACCACGCACAAAGCACCCTGTTTTCGGTACTTCCAGACCCTGAACGATTTACCTTTCATCGCGTTTCCGGATAGATAGCCTTCTTGATCTTGCCAAGTAACTTAAAGAACCCGAAGCGGCCGTTCAGTGAACCTGCCGTTGCAACAGCCCCAAGGAATGCACCGGGAATGCCCGGGCAGTAAACATCCTGACCGGTTAGGTAAAGATTTTTTACCGGTGTTTTAATCTTCAGCCATTTCTGCCGGTATCTTGCCGGAATTGGCGGCACACCAAGAGTGGTGATCCGGCTGTCATTGATTGTCTTTTCAGTTGGTCTGACAATTGTGTAATCCCTGATCAGATTTCTGAAACCGGGTAGCCTCGAATCAATATCGTTAATGATTTTTTTAACCAGCAGATTCAGTTTCTCATCGGTGTTGTAGTGCGCATTGAAAAAATCGAACAGAATTTTATCCATAAATGAGACAACCTCAACCCTGTTATCTTTCCTTGAGGGGTCCTTCATAGAATCGAACGATACCAGGTAACTCAGTTCAGGTTTCTCACCATAATCTGCTGTCATCTTATTTCTCGTTATAAAACTGAAAGTGTTATAAACCCTTATATCCGCCCCTGTGGCTCCGATTTTTGCCGGGTTGTCTTTCATCTCAAACTTGATCCTGAAGAGCACCCCCTGCGGCTTAAACTCATCTATATCACGGAGCATTCTTTCAGACACCCCTGATTTTATCAGGTTTCTGTAAGTGTTTACCGCTCCCGCATCAGATATAACCGATCCGGCAAGAAGATCAGCAGTCTCACGCTCACCCTTACTGAAAGTCGATATTCTCACACCGGTTGCTTTCCCCTTATGGACGAGTATCTCCTCAAGCTGATGGTTAGTGAAAAGAACTCCGCCGGCAGAAACAAACTCACGGAACATCTGCGATACCAGCTCTTTCACACCGTTTACCGGATAATGAGCCCCGGCAAGATAATGATAAATAAAAATTGAATGAACAATCAGCGAGCACTCCTGTGGCATCGCTCCGCAGTTTTCCCACCGGGACGCCAGAATGGCCTTCAACTTGAGATTATCAAATCTTTTATCAAAATATTCCTGAATTGTGAGGTTGGTGCTCCTGAACTTTTTGCGGGAGATCAGTTTTAGCGGAAGAGTAATATAACCGGGCAGAATCTGATCCAGTATGACAAGTGATGAAAAATTGGCTATCTGCTCCATCTCATCAAAGTATTTAAGGATATTCTGTTCTTCCTCCGGGAAAGTTTTAATCAGGTCTTCCTTATGGTACTCAAAAAGCTCATTGAACTCATAGGTAAAGTTGGGGAAATAAACCTTTTCATATCTCGACGGATATTTTTCCCATTTCATCCTTTTACCGGTCACAAAATCAATGATCTCTCTGAGTCTTGTGCCATATTCCACCTCACCGAAGGAATAAATTCCGTAATCCTGAAGCCAGACCATTTTCCCGTTTTTATCATAACTCCCCTTATTGCCTCCGTTATCAAAAACGAGTGCCACATTCTTTTTAAATATTTTGCGGAGTATGACTGCGCAGGCTGCACCGCCAAAACCTTCACCGATAATTATATGATCAAATTTCTGAGACATCCGGATTGTAAACTTTCAGGAAATAAATTGGTTGTTTAAATTATGAATCTGCAAATTAATATTTAGAAAAAAATATGCAAATCGGAAAATTAAAACTATCGGTAGTTGAACACGGCTTTTTTGCACTTGACGGCGGAGCCATGTTTGGCATTATTCCACGGAATCTATGGCAGAGAACCAATCCGCCCGATTCTCAGAACAGAATAACCCTTGCTACAAGGGGACTCCTGATCGAGTTCGATAATAAAAAGGTCCTCGTTGATACGGGAATGGGGCAGAAATGGGATGAGAAGTCAGCCCATATTTATGATGTAAGGCAGGAGACCCACTCAACCGCATCTTCCCTGGCAGCGCTCGGCATTAAACCGGAGGATATCACCGATGTTTTTCTCACACACCTTCATTTTGACCATACCGGAGGCTCTACCGTAACCCGTGACGGCAAAACAGAACCCGCATTTCCGAATGCAAAATACCACGTCAGGAAACAGAATTTTGAATGGGGCATGAATCCCTCTGATCGTGACCGCGGCAGTTATATTAAGGAAAACTTTGAACCTCTGGCTGCAGAAGGTTTACTCAATTTTACAGATAATGACTCACACTTCCTCACGCCTGAACTAAAAATCGTGACACTCAACGGCCATACTTTCGGTCAGCAGGTGCTTGAAATTTCTGACGGCAACAGGACAATTTTTTACTGCGCCGATCTCATCCCCACGGCAGGACACCTGAATCTTGCTTACATAATGGGTTATGACCTTCAGCCGCTGGTAACCCTTGCAGAAAAGAAAGAACTCCTCCCCAGAGCACTTGATGATAATTTTTATCTCTTCCTTGAGCATGACCCCGAAGGCGGCCTTATCAAGGTAAAGAAGGAAAAATCCTACGTTTATGAGAGAGTTGAGTTCATATGAACAAGGTAAAGGTTTGCCGGCTCTCTGAATTGCATGAAAAAGAAGGCAGAAGGTTTTACAGCCGTGATTATGACATCGCCGTTTACAAAATTGACGGCAATGTACATGCCTTTTCCAATATCTGTCCGCATCAGAAAGCCGCTATCATTTATGACGGGTTCATTGAAGATAACTGCGTGGTCTGCCCTTCACACGGCTGGATGTTTGACATTGAAACAGGCAAAGCGAAATCCGGTTTCAGCAGATTAAAAGTCTATGAAACCGAAATCTCAGGTGGCGAGGTTTATGTAATCATTCCCGAGGAAAAACTCTTTGCCAACTGGTAATAAACTCGATAACGAAACTGTTATCAGACTTGCATCGGAACTTGGTTTCACCCTTACGGGATTTGCACTATATCAAAAGCTCGGGAAAGAGACATCCCTTCTCATGGAATGGCTGGGCAAAGGATATCATGCAGGAATGGAATACATGGCAAAAAACACCGATAAAAGAGAGGATCCTGCACTGATACTCCCCTCGGTTAAATCGGTCATCTCGCTGGCACTCAATTACAAACCTGCAGTCGGCTTTCCTCCTGATGAGGATAAACTTAAGGTGTCATCATACGCATGGGGAGAGGATTATCACTATATCATGTGGGATAAACTCAGCCTCCTGGTTGAGAAATTCAGAGAAACAGAACCGGATACCGAAGCCGTTTATTATGTCGATACAGGCCCCGTGATGGATAAGGTCTGGGCAGTTAAAGCCGGGCTGGGCTGGATGGGAAAACATTCCAATATCATTAACCGGGAGATAGGGAGCTGGTTTTTTATTGCTAATATCTTTATAAATAAGGAGTTCACCCCGTCACCAGAAGTGGAGGATTTCTGCGGAACCTGCACTGCCTGCATTGATGCCTGTCCCACAGAGGCAATCGTTCCCGGCAGAATGATCGATTCGGGAAGATGCATATCGTATCTGACAATCGAAAATAAGAGCGACATCATACCCGATGAGTTCAGAGGAAAGTTCGAAAACTGGGTTTTCGGCTGCGATATTTGTCAGGATGTCTGTCCGTGGAACATCAGGTTTTCAGTGCCGGCCACCGAGCCCCGCTTTGAGCAATTCACCGACTCAGAAGGAAACCCGATGCCAAAAAATGTCACACTCACCTCAGCGCAGTTTGAAGGGATCTCAGAAAGGGAATTCAGAAAGAAATTTGACCGCTCACCCTTAAAAAGAGCAAAACTTAAAGGAATTAAACGTAATATTCAATTTGTTACAGGCCAAAAGATTTAGATGATGATTAAAAAAGAGATACTTAAAGGTAAGACGCTGGAAGAACTCAGGCAGTGGGCTGAAGCCTCGGGCGAAAAGAAATTCCGCGGCGATCAGCTTTTCAACTGGATTTATAATAAAATGGCGGTCTCGTTTGATGAGATGATGAACATCCCTAAGGAACTGAGATCAAAACTTAATGATACAGCCGAAATTAATGTGCTTAACTGGGTGGGTACTCAGGAATCGAAAACTGAAGGGACAGTTAAACTACTCCTGCAGACTGCACTGGGGCACAATATAGAATGCGTGATTATTCCGGAAGAGGAGCGTGTCACCCTCTGCGTCTCAACACAGGTTGGGTGTCCGCTTGACTGCAAATTCTGCGCTACAGGTCTTATGGGCTATAAACGAAACCTTACTGCAGGCGAAATTTTTGAACAGTATGCCATAGCCCAGCGCTATTATGACCGCCGGATTACAAATATCGTTTACATGGGTATGGGTGAACCCCTGCTTAATTTCGATAACACAGTAAAATCACTCGATATTTTTTCCGAAGAGCTGAGCACGGGTATCAGTCAGAAAAAAATCACGGTTTCAACTGCCGGAATAGCTCCCAGGATTTATGACTTTGCCGATACCGGAATTAAGTCAAAGCTCGCCCTCTCACTGCATTCATGCTTTGAGGATATCAGAACCCTCATCATGCCGATAAATAAAAAATATCCGCTTAAAGATGTTCTTGATGCATGCAAATACTACGGGAATAAAACGAAATCAAGAATCACTTTTGAATATGTAATGCTGAAGGGATTAAATGACCGTGATGAAGATCTGAAGGCACTGATCAAATTGACACGAAGGATTCAGTCCAAAATTAATATCATCCCCTTTAATTCTCTGAAGCACATGAACCCTGACGGCTTCTCGGCTGAGCTGGTTCCCACTCCTCAAAAAAGGATTGATGAATTTGCTCAGATCCTCAGAGATAATGACATTACCGTAATTGTACGTGATACCCAGGGAAGTGATATAGCAGCCGCCTGCGGCCAGCTTGCGGCAGTAACCACTTAAAGTGAACAGTAAGACGCCTTCTGCTAAGTGAACAGTGAAACGCCTGCGGCTTAGTATACAGTGAGAAGTAGGCGGAAAATAACACAAACAGATACTTTCAATGCCTGCACACTCCCGAAACGCTTTTCGGGAGTAAACATTAAGAATAAAGCATAATTAACCGGGGACTAAGAACTAAGAACAAGCAAACAGGAACGAAACAAAAACTTGAACCGTAAACTGACACACGACGAAATATCGCAGAACAGGGCTAAACAGGACGCCCTCCATGAAGTGGATAAAATGCCCGTTTATATCATCTGCAACTCAATCAGAAGCACTTATAATGTCGGCTCGATTTTCAGGACATCCGACGGCGCGATGATTAAAAAGCTGTATCTCTGCGGATTCACCCCGGCACCTCCCAAAAAGGAGATACTGAAAACTGCACTCGGCGCTACCGATTCAGTTGAGTGGGAGTATGTTAAAGACCCGCTGGAAGTAATCAGAGATCTGAAAAGCAAAGGAATAAAAATTGCCGCTCTTGAACTTACCGATAGCAGCCTCCCCTATTATGATCTCACTTCTGATACTTTCCCTCTCTGCGTTGTGATCGGGAATGAGATAACAGGAGTCTCTCAGGATATCCTTGATGAATGTGACTTTTCACTCGAAATTCCGCAATACGGCATTAAACAATCACTGAATGTTGCGGTTGCTTATGGAATTGCGGTATTTGAACTAAGAAAAATATATGACCTGTCAAAAAGAAGAGATTGATACTTTGCTCTCTTTTCTATCTCAATTTATAGGACCAGACGCTTCGTGTCGCTGGGTGTTGTGTTTGGGGTAAACGTTTTGATGCAAACGGCAAACCCGTAACCTGGTTTTCATGCCTTCGTTTCAGCGATATATCCAGAAAAATAATCCGCATAAATCCGCTTAATCAGCGTCTTCTGTGTTCTATCCGTTTATGCTGCCAGAATCCGCCGCTTCGCACCTGGGGGTTTGTCGGGGGATATTACATTTGCTTTGGCAGCATTACACTGGCAGGCTGAAGTCCGTTTTACAATGCCGCAACCAAAGTTTTTAAACTCTCAGCCTTGAGGTATTTGCAGATGTCTTTCAGGGTTTTAATCCCATGATGTTTTTCGACTTCCCCGGTACTACCCAGGTGTGAAATATTACGGGCAATAGAAATCCAAACAACAATTTGACAATCTATTTTCTGTTTTGATGATGTATAATTATCTTTAAACCCAAAAATTATAAAGGACAGGCAAAAATCAAATCACTTGTAATTCCATTGAATTTAAATTCCTGCGTTTAATTATTTTTTCTCAGAAAGAAACGATTTTTTAAGATGATAGAAAAACTGATCCACTCAGCATATGAAGAAATGGCTGAAAAGTTTGATGAATTAATTGAAATTAAACCACATAATGCATTTTATGACAGGCCAAATACACTCAGTCTTCTGCCTGACGTAAAAGGTAAGAAAATTCTTGATGCAGGGTGTGGTCCCGGAAAATATGCTGAAATACTTTCAGAAAAGGGGGCCTTGGTCACGGGAATTGATTTCAGTGCAAAAATGATTGATCGAGCAAAAAAAAGGAATAATGGGAAAGGTGAATTTTTAGTTCATGATCTTGCAAAGCCGCTTGATATGTTTAACTCAAATTCATTCGACATAGTAATAAGCGCACTTACTTTAAGTTACATCAGAGACTGGAATCCTGTTATTCTTGAATTTTACAGGGTATTAAAACCAAAAGGTATCATTGTGATTTCTGTTGACCACCCTTTTTTTGACTACGATTTTTTTGGAGCTGATAATTACTTTAAGTCAGAAAATGTAAGATGTGTATGGAGAGGATTCGGAAAACCGATTGAAGTTAATCATTTCAGAAGACCATTAAGTGAATACACAGATCCCTTCACTGATAATGGGTTTTTAATCGAAAAAATACTTGAGCCTAAACCAACCTCTGAGTTCAGGGATGCAGATCCGCGACATTACAAAGAACTGAATAAATTTCCGTCATTTATATGTATCAGAGCCATAAAAAAGGATTGAGTTTTACAAACACATCATTGATTTAGATTAAAATATTCCTTATCCCTGCTTTCACTGCTCGTGATACTTGACTGGAGAATTATGTCACCTGTATGGATGGCATCAAATAATCAATCAAGATAATCCGTGTAAATCTTTGAAATCCGTGCCCTGTCCGCCGAAGGAGGAATCTACGTGCCATCACGTTTATGTTGCCAGAATCCGCCCCTTCGCGCCGAAGAGGATTGTTGAGGGGTGTGCTGCTTTTTTGAAATAATAAATTGGCTGTTACCATTCGGGGAAGTTGCTGGTTTGTTTGCTGCACAAAACTAAGTTGGTTTTACCATTCGGGGGAAGATGCTGGTTTGTTTGCTGCACAAAACTAAGTTGGTTCTACCTTTCGGGGGAAGGTGCTGGTTTGTTTGCTGCACAAAACTAAGTTGGTTTTACCTTTCGGGGGAAAATGCTGGTTTGATTTGCTGCGCAAAACTAAGTTGGTTCTACCATTCGGGGGAAAATGCTGGTTTGATTTGCTGCGCAAAACTAAGTTGGTTCTACCTTTCGGGGGAAGGTGCTGGTTTGTTTGCTGCACAAAACTAAGTTGGTTTTACCTTTCGGGGGAAAATGCTGGT
>JABWCA010000354.1 GCA_013359345.1 Ignavibacteriaceae bacterium | reverse complement strand
ACAGGACACAATCTTAACAGGCCAATGATTCCAGAGGAATCACACAATACTAGGAAAACAGGAAAACAGGCTTGCGAAGAGGTATGACTGTATGTTGGTATGAATGTATGCCCTTATGCAGGAAACAGGCATAAAACGCTAGTGCCGCCGTAACACACTGCCGAAACGCATTTCGGCAGAGGACTGTAGCCCAACCGATATCATATTAAACCAAAACAGGAACCCGTTTACGGGTTTGGATTAATATTGCCGTTGGTTTTAACCGACGGCATGAACAGGAAAACAGGAAACAGGAAACAGGACACAATCTTAACAGGCCAATGATTCCAGAGGAATCACACAATACTAGGAAAACAGGAAAACAGGACACAGGAAAACAGGACACAGGGCAATTTTAACACACTGCCGAAACGCTTTTCGGCAGCGGACTTCCCCCGACTGGCAACAAAAGACAGCAATTATAATAACAGGATCAACACAACAATTATTCTGAAGGCAAATAACCATCATGAATTTATTGCGGCTTCGTTCCGCTTCGGCGGAATTGTGGTTTAATTCATAATAATCCGGGCACAGAAAACTGCTTGCCATAAAGCACAGGTGAGCTTCAAAATTTTATAACCCCCTTTCTTTTATCATCAGAATTTGTTTTATTAAAATACATTTTTGTCTGATTCATAACTGAAAGATTGATAAATGCGATTCATATTTTTCCTGCTGCTTTTTCTTTCCTCCTCGGCAATCCAGATTTTCTCACAAGGTAAAATTTATTTTGTCCTCGGGTCTGATACCGCAATCTGGGATGGAATGAGTACGAACAAGTACAATTGTTACTACACATTCGATCTCTATACAAATCCGGCACGGAATACTTACCAGGTGATGAACCCCTCATTCAGGGCTGATAAAACCGATTCCTACGGAACTCCGCTCAAAATGACATGGTGGATGATTGGCGGAAATATGTACAGATACGCCACTAACACAAACGTGCCGGTCGCAAATTCAATGGCGATGTACATTATGAAGAAACATCACTTGAATAATATTATTGCCACCGGTGATGAGCTTTCACTCCATTATCACACATTTAACTGGACAGATTACAATGGCGACGGGATCTTTTACTGGAACCAGGCAGCCACATTTATGGATCTGAAAGAGGATTTCGATCTCACCCTTTCACATTTCCTCCTCGAAGATGATGTGTTCCCTGTATCGTTCAGGAGCGGATGGCATGCAATGGATAACTACTGGCAGAACTACCTTAATAAACTCCTTCCTTACAGCTTACACAATGACTGGCCCGGTAAGCACAATGACACAATAGAACCGCTTGATAATATATATGACTGGTCGCTTGCACCGTCATCATTTATCCCGTTTCATCCCTCACCTGAAAATTATCAGCTTCCGGGCAACAGCAAGGGGTGGAATGTCAGATCGGAGTATATGGGCAGTGTAAGCCAGTCATTCATGGATCAGGTTTTTCAGAAATCACAGACAGGTGCTGACCAGGTTGTCTGCCTCTGGTCTCATCTTCCGGAAGAGAATTTTCTGCAGCAGATCGACAGGGTTGATTCCATAATTCATGTCTCGGCAGGGAGGTATCCGCAGATATTATTCAGATACTGCACCGGGGTTGAGGCGATGCAGAGATGGAGAAACGGGGATGATGTAACGCCTCCGCAGGTAACAATATCTCAGGATATTCAGGGCGGGGAGATATTCTATAACATTTCCTCGGATGAGCCGATATTCCAGGAACAGCCTTTTATCTCAGCCAAGGATATTTATGAGAATTACACGATCCTGCAGTGTTCAAACACCGGCGGCAACAACTGGAGAACAACCACTCCGGTGCCTGCAGATAAAGTTGCCAAAATCGGTCTTGCCGTTACCGATACCCTCGGCAATCTGACTAAAAAGTACATCAACTATCTGGGGGAGCCTGTGTTTATTGATAACTCGGATGCCGGCTACTCTGAGATCAGAGGCACATTCACTGATTACGCCAATAAAAGCGCATGGAATGAGAGCATGCGGTCATCTTTCCTGAATGCACCCGATACAGTAACCGCAGCGTGGAATTTTCAGACCGATAAATCGGGAGTTCACAATGTTTTTTACCATATGCCCGATGGCGCCAATTCTGCCCAGATTCTCACCGCAATTCTGAAAGATCAGAACGGTAATAATCTTGATACGGCATTCTTAAACGGCGGACTCCGTCCCAAATCATGGAATTATCTTTTCACAAGAAACTTTGACTCATCACTTACCTATACTGCAGTTATAACAGCCGCAGGAGCAGGTCAAACAGGAAAGACATTCTTTTCTGATGCTATAAAAGTAAGCCCTCTGGTAAGGGATAAAGAACTTAACCCTGTTAAAAATGTGATAAATCTTGATGAGGTGAGAACTGAAGACACCCTTAATGTCAGGGTCGAATTTTTCAACTCAGGGATTGAACCTGTTACAATCAGTTCGGTTACCACACAGACAAACACACTCACAAACAACACTGCTTTACCCGTTGACGTACCCGCCATGGGGCACGGCATTATCTGGCTGAGATTCACACCGCTTGAGCTCGGAGCATTTTCTGATACCATTACTGTTACCAGCAACGATCCTGTAAGGCCGGTTATAAAAATCCCCTTTGATGCGGTGGTTCTGAACTACTTTGAGCTGGTTGATAATGATGATTCGGCAGGATATGAGGAATCGGGTACATGGGCGACCAGTGTGGCGCAGGCATGGGGTGCAAGCAGCCGCTTTGCTTATGTGTCATCACCCGCAAGCGCAAACTATGCTCTCTTTTCAATGGATATAAAAAAGACCGGTGATTATGATATCTTTGAGATTGTCCCTTCATCCGTAAACGCAACTAATAAAGCAATATATGAAATTTATGCCGGCAATAACCTCCTCAGATCGGTGATGATTGATCAGAGTTCGGGAAGCGGAAACTGGATTCTGCTCGGAAGATTTTCTCTGTACGCAGGCACCAGGCTGAGAGTCAAAGTCAAAGACTCAGGCCAGACCACATCGGGGGCGGTTCTGAGATCTGACGCGGTTAAAGCGATGTTCAT
>JABWCA010000072.1 GCA_013359345.1 Ignavibacteriaceae bacterium | reverse complement strand
CCGCGGCGCACTAAACCCTATACCCTAAATCCTATATCCTCCACTCGTGCTGCCTCTAATGTACCGCGGCGCACTAAACCCTATACCCTAAATCCTATATCCTCCACTCGTGCTGCCTCTAATACGCCAAGGCGCACTGTACCCTGAATCCTCCATTTTCGCGGTCACGATGAATCCGCCGCAGGCGGACAGGCTGAACTACGATCAACTATCAACGATTAACGATCAACGAATCCTAGTATTCCATCGTGAACCTGAACATTAGCCAGCTGAGGTCGGTTTTGCCGCCGTTTGTCAGGTTTTCATCCGACTTATAATTATATGCCAGCTCAAATATCAGATCATTAAATGGCTCTGTTCTTATACCAACTGATGCATAGTTGGTGTTATACCTTATACCGTCAAGAAAAGGTGCAATCTCAGAATCAAACCCGTCTTTATGCACAAGGAATATGTCACCGCCGACATTCTTCGTTACATTTCCGGCTGCATCGGTGTAGTTTTCCCCTCTTCTCGTAAATCTGTATTCGCCGAACAGCCTCACCCTGTCAGTCAGATTGTGGGCGGCTTTTACCATTATCTCATCAGAGTTGGGGCCTGCCGGATGCCCGAGCGGGAAATCCCAGGTTGTGTGTGTGTTTTTATGGTTATAGTGGGTGTATACATAAGGCCTGATCTTGGTATATTCAAACATGAGCGAGGTGTTTGGCAATGTGAATGCGTCATACCAGTATGCGCCAAGCTGATAAGCAGTTTTATTTGTGAAGCGGTCAAGCTCCTTCATATTTGTCAGGATATTTTCATCAAGCAGGAATGTTGCCTGAATTTCCAGGTTTTTAAAGAAATCCGACTGAAAATCAAACCAGATCATGCCGTTATCCCTGTCCTGAAGCGACATTTCTGCAAATTTGTAAAAGAGGAGCGGATTAAGGTAAGTGATGTCAATTCCTCTGTCAGAATAGATAACCGATTCACCAATGGAAATATCAAACATCTCGTCAAATGAAAGCTGAAGCTTGTTCATGGCAATCATTTTTGTGTAGTTTTTCAGTCTGTCAATGCTGAATCTCCCCACCGCCGATGAAAGCACCGATACAAATCTGACAGACCCGTACTCCGCTTCAAATTTAATGAAATCGGTATTGGGGTGTTCGCCCGACATTATCAGACTGTTTGAATATCCGTACCCGAACCTGATCTTTTCACGCCCGATCTGGAAATTCAGCTTAAGGTCATCCATCGGGTTCATATTGTACCTGAGGTAACCATCAGTGAAATCGAAATTTCCCGATGCCTCATTTTCAAGATTTTCAATGAACTTAAAATTGCCGTTCAGCAGAGGTTCAACCACGGTCGCAAAATCACGGTTTCCGCTTACAAGCCCCTTCCTCACCATGAGCATATACCCGAAATTCTCCATAAGTGTGCCATGAATCTTAAAGCCGACGTCATAAACCAGAGCATTATTCACACCGGGTGAAAATCTGTGCCCGTACCATGCCTTGCCAACTCCTTCAACATAAGCGTTATTGGGGCCCTTCTCATAGGCATAGAGATATTTATTTTTAGTCGTTAAGATATCCCCGAGAGGTTTGGGATATTCCGAAAATCTGAAGAGATACGTTGCAGCTTCATCGCCAAGCTGATCCGATATCTGAAATTTGTACCGTTTCAGTAATCCCATTTCAACGGGTGTCAGTTTATCAGTGTTCTTTTCTATAATTGAAAGATACTCAAGAACCTCGCCCTTGGTAAGATTCGGGTTATCATCATGAATGCTGGGAATAATTCCCTTAACCTTCATCTCCTTGAGAAATTCATAAACCGTGTTATCAAGAGAAATCATCTCTGCCTGCGGCAGAATGTTTATACTGATCAGAAAAAAAAGTAAAAGAGAATATTTTTTCATTTCCGTTTCCTTAAATGATATCAAACAGCCATACCGTAATCACTAAAATGGTGATAATCAGCATCACCTTTACCGCTTTTTCCCCTTTTTTAATGCTTAGCTGTGTTGCCAGCCATGCACCTATTATTGATCCCAGTGCCAGACTTATTCCCAGATCCCAGATAATTTTCCCGCTAAGGAGGAAAACAGTAAACGCCGGAATTGTGAATACCGTTGCGATAACCACTTTCTGGGCATTTATTTTAACGAGATCCCATGCAGAAAAGAGTTTAAGAGTTGCCATAATAAATATGCCTGCTCCCGCCTGAATAAAACCTCCGTAAAATCCTATTGCCGTCATTGCGGGGTAAACCCACTTTGAAAGCTTCTCATCCTTTCGCTCTCTTCTCTTCACGGGAATCATCAGCAGAATGACAAATATGATGTTCATGACACCAAGCACCTTCTGAAAGGTCTCATTTGTCACTTTAAGTGAGAGAGCTGCCCCCAGCACAGAGCCGGGAACCGTAAGCAGAGCCAGCAGCCAGGCAGATCTGAAATCTGTAATCTTCTCTTTGGTGAATGAAATAACTCCCGTCAGATTCTGAACCACTATCGATACCCGGTTTGTGGCATTGGCAACCGATGAATCCAGGCCAAAAAATATTAAGAGCGGAAGTGTGAGAAGTGAGGCTCCGCCAGACATTACATTGAGCAATCCCATGAAAATGCCGGTGAAAAACAGTACAATAATCTTGAAGAGATAGTAATCCATTAAGACCAATAAAATTAAGCCTTAAAGTTAAAGAATTATATTCAAATATTAATAACTTTTGCAGCCCCGCTTTCAGATTAAAAGCCATTTTACAAATTGAACTAATTATAATAAAGACAGGTTATTATTTGAAATTAAAAAAAACGGAGCTGTGCCATGAAAATCGCGATTGTATATGTTTTGTCAGTTTTTCTCCTTGCAGGGTCTCTCTTTATACCCGTAAAGACAAGTTTTGCCGTTACTGAAGTTGACGGACCTGCCAAAGGAAATAAAACAGTAACTGAATGCCCTTATCTCGCCGGTAAAGTGACAGGCGGTGATAAAAAAAGCGGTACTGAGGGTGAGTGCCCTTATCAGGGTAACAAAAACGGCGCATGCCCGTATATGAACGGCGGCAAATCATCTGCATCTTCAGAGTGCCCTTATACAGGTAAATCTAAGGCAGAAGCTTCCGGTAAATGCCCTTATACAGGTAAAACTGGAAATGAAGGAAGCAAATCAGAATGCCCCTGTACTGGTAAAAAGGGCGGTTCTGACGTGAATGTAAGCCCAAAAGTCACGAAACAGCTTGAGACTAAAAATTCCTGATGATTTTTCGGAGAAAACACCACATTGAAGGTGAATTTAAAGAGGCTTCAGCTTTTGCAAGCCTCTTTTTTTTATAAATAATAACGGAGGTAAAATGAAAAAACTTTTTTTATCGGTGCTGATCCTTACCGGTCTTCTTTCTGCTCAGTCAACCGAATGGACTATTGATAAAACCCATTCAAGCGTTAACTTTACGGTAGACCATATGGTTGTCTCAGAGGTTGTGGGCAGCTTTAAATCTTTTGATGGTAAGATTTTAACGAATGGTGACAATTTTGAAGATGCTAAGATTTCATTTGAAATTGACGTAAAATCAATTAACACCGATAATACCGGAAGAGATGAACATCTCGTTTCCGATGACTTCTTTAATGCAGAGAAATTTCCCAAAATTAAGTTTGAGGGAAAAGAGATGAAAAAAATCTCTGATAAAAAGTATAAACTTAAAGGTAATTTCACAATGCGTGATATCACCAAATGGATTGAACTTGATGTTAAGTTTAATGGCACCGTGGTTGATGGCAAAGGCAGAACAAAGGCAGGGTTTGTTATCTCAGGTGCTGTTAACAGATTTGATTACAATCTTAAATGGAGCAAGGTTCTGGATGGCGGCGGACTCGTAGTTGGTGACGAAGTCAGAATTAACTGTGCTCTCGCCCTTTTTAAGAAGTAGAAAGTTTTACATCTCAAACTGCGTTTCAATTAAGCAGTTACACACATTGAAAATATTCAGACCGGAATTCAGATGCCGGCAGATAAAACCTGCTCTCTGAATTCCGGTTTCGTTTTTATATTATATTTCAATTTACCCGACCTGCATCCGTATCATATTCCGTTTCTTCACAAAACCGCGTCATATCATTCAAACCCGGGCTCAATATCTGTATATCCGGGGTATAAACATGCAACTCAGATCAGATCTCTGAATGCAGTCAGAATGCTCATGAAACTCCCCTGTTCTTCTTAGTGTATCTTATCCTGTGAATGCTTTCGGGGGAGAGAAAAAACTCCTCTGCAAGCATATATTCAATATCCTCATTTGTGAACCCTTTCTGTTTAAGCTCATCATATCTCGCGCATATTTTGAGGTTCCTCACTGCCACCGCATTAATCAGCCCCAGATTTTCAAGCTCGTTGTAATTCATTGAATTAAGTTTTTCGGTCATTACTTTTTACCCTCCCGGATTTTAAAATACCTTGATATGATTTTATTGCAGTCATATATTTGTTTAACCTTCATTTGGTTAAATTTCTCCTTTCATGCGGGGAAGAATTACGCCTCTTCCCCGCTCTTTTTTGTTCCCGTGTTTTTTTAATTTCATTTCTTGTTTAAGATAATTATATTAAACTATTGAAAATATAAGATTATTATCTTATCTGAGTCAAGATAATATTATAATCTTATAAAATTTTTCATTCAAATATTATAAGCTTAGATGGTTAACAAGAGAGATATCGGCGAGAGGCTCAGGGAGTTTGCCCTGAACAACTATGAAACCCTGGCAGAGTTTGCAAAAGCCCTTGATATGAAACCTCAGACACTCAACTCATATCTGTCCGGTAAAATAATACCGGGCGGTGAACTCCTCAACAGGCTCTCTGCTCTTGGAGTTGATATTCAGTGGCTGCTTAACGGCTCAGAAAAGCTCTCAGGCGCAGATAATGCAGATTCGCTTACATTCAGGGTGCTTGGCAAGATTCCGGCCGGGTATAAGGAATTTCATGACATGAGCGACTGGCCGGAGATTCGTTCACTCAACTACGATCCTGACACACATTTTTTTCTGGTTGTTGATGAAGAGTTCGGCTACTCAATGATGCCGCTTGTTAATCCTGGTGATATGGTTCTGGTTAGCACAACGGCCAGAGTTAAAAACGGCGATATGGTTGCGGCAATTTTTGATGAGACCAAAGGTGCGCTTAAAATCTACTCTGAGAATCCGAAGATTCCCGGAGCAGTTGTTTTAAGTTCTTATAATCAGGCTATTCAGCCAATTTTTCTGAGAAAAGATGAAGTGAAATTATACAAAGTTGTGCTTGTTGAAAAGCGGTCCTGATATCAGTGTTTGGTTTCTGTCTTTGCAAAATAATTTGAAAGACCTTCATCAATGGCTTTCCCAAGTTCAATCGGGAATTCTTTTCTTTTCATACGGGCAATTTCAAGCGGGTTGCTGAAATTTCCGGGATACAGAATAATTGCAGGCACCTGATTAAGATCAAGCACCTCTTCGGTACCCTGTGCACTGCGGTAAACTCCGTCGTTAACATCTTCAACCATCATTGAGGGCTGTGCCCCTATGGCTTCAAGAATCAGGAACACAAGCGGATATAACGGAATAAGGCTTTGTGCAGCAGTCCCGAAATTCACCCTGAAATTGTTGAATCTGAGCGATTCTCCTATTGATTCGGCGAGAACTTTTGATTCTTCGGGAGAACCTGAATACTCAGAATACATAACAGCATAACCGGCTGTGAACCCTAATCCGCCCAGCTTTTTTATTGATATAAAAGCGTCAGGCCGGCGGAAATTGGCGAGGTTAGCTCTTTTTTCATCGCTCGGGGCATCAGATGAGGTTCTTGTTTTGTATACAAAATATTTGCCGGTGGCATTAAGGTACTTCTCAACCCCTGCGGCGATCTCAAACAGCATATCCTGATCATTAAGCTGATAGTTTATGAGCGTCTGGGCAAGTTCATCTTTTCCGTTGTTCGGATCAAGCATAATGGTTTTCCGCTTGAATCCGTTGTATGGGGCTGTGCTGTATGCACCAACGGGAGCAAAAAAGACTCTCATATAGTTAAGGAAATAAAGGACAACAGCAACTATCAATCCGTATTTTAATACTTTACGCAGCATATATCTTATTTTTTTTATTGAAGATAACGATGTAAATTTAAGTAATGCAGACAATGGGGAATGTGATTTAGCGTTTTTATCCGGCTATTATTTGCGCTAATCGAGAATTTTTTGCAGCTAAATGACCTGCATCACGATCCCGGCATAAATCACAACAGAGAGATTAAACTTTTTTATGAGTAAATTTGAAGCCAATATAACACATTGCTGATTAAATGTAAATTAATAATCGATTACTAAGGAGAATTAAAGGTTAAAATGAAGAAACTTGACGGCAAAATTGCCATAATAGGCGTCGGAAATATAGGAGCATCAATTGCTGACGGAATTATTGAATCGGGACTTGCGGCCCCCTCAGATCTTTTCCTGACCAGAAGAAGCGCAGCTCACCTCGAAAAATATGCAGAATCAGGATGCAGCACAGGAACCGATAACTCAGACGCGGTGAGGAATGCAGATTATATTATCATTGCCGTTACACCAAAGCAGCTCAATGACCTGCTCATTGAAATAAAGCCGGTCATTGATCCCGAGCGGCACATTGTGATTTCTGTAGTCAGCGGCGCCTCGGTACAGAGCATCAAATCATTTCTCGGCGCAAATGTTAAAGTGGTGCGCGTTATGCCGAACACGGCCATAGCCATTCGCGAATCGATGACCTGTATTTCAGCCGCCCAGGGTGATGAATCTGCCCTTGAGGTCACTAAACAGATATTTGATCTTATGGGGGCAACGCTTGTAATTAAAGAGGAACTCATGGTGCCGGCCACGGCATTATGCGCCTGCGGAATTGCATTCTTTTTCAGAGCAGTGAGAGCAGCATCCCAGGGAGGCATTGAAATAGGATTTCATGCGGAAGACGCTTTGTTCATGGCCGCTCAGACTGCCAAAGGCGCAGCATCATTACTGCTTACCAAAGGCATGCACCCTGAAAGCGAGGTTGACAAGGTTACAACCCCCCAGGGCTGCACAATTTCGGGTCTTAATAATATGGAACATGCGGGGTTCAGTTCTGCACTGATCAGGGGCATTGTCACTTCGGCAGATAAAGCAAAAGATCTCTATTCTTAAAGATCTGGAGGGGGCACAGAACTTATCAGCCCCCCTTCATTTGAATCTTCAGGCACGCTCTTTTTTGAAGAGAAGTTCATAGCTCAGGAGGGTGACCATTATAAAGAAAGAAAGATAAAGTATGGTTGATGATATTGCGGTCAGCCATACAAAACCCGGGTGAACAAATCTCATAAGCCAGAGAGATCCCCATGTTATTATGGTCGAAAAAAGCGGCTCCGTCATCAGAAAAGTTTTCCAGAACCCCCTTACAACTGAACTGAAATAGAATATTCCCCCCAGCGAAAGGAAAATAAATGAAAATCCGAACAGATGGTTGTGGGTTGTGAGCAGCAGTTCATTAACAGGCTTCGGGTAGTTCTCAGGTATGTCAATTTCTTCATCCCCTTTCACTTCATCGCCGTTGTAGTGAACAACAGCTCCTTTTGGCGTCAGTGATGTTTTGTTATAAAGATAGATTATGCCTGTAAGAACTGCCGTTGTAAGCACAAGTATAAACGCAAAAAGAAAAATCCTTAATGGTCTTTCAAGCTGATATAAACTGATCCTGTTGTTCATTTAATTTTGTCTTTGATCTCCTGATAAAGCAGGGTTATCTTTTTAATGCCTGTTGTTACAGAGTTTACCGATATTGTGGCACCGCTTATTGAATCGATATCTTTGCTCACTTCATACCCCGACTGGTTATTTCTTCCTTTGAACTGATCAAGCCAGCCCTGCGAGCCAACCTGCCCTCCGTATTGTTCACGGTATTTGATAATGTGCGCACTCAGCACACTCCCCTTTGTATCAAGAAACACCATGAATGTTATGGGGAGTGATTTTCCGTAAACATTATCCAGGAAGCCGTAAGCCTTCAGGGTTTTACCGCTTTTAATCTTATAGAGGTACACATTATCAGAATAGAATTTTTGCTTCGCAGATTTTTCAACCCTTGTTTTCACATCAGATGGAATACCGTATTTTTCTGATTCATACTTTATTCCCGAACCGAATTCATTACTGATCACTTCTTCAACCCGCTCCTTAATTTCCTGCGGGAGAATCAGCACAGAGGCAAAAATTACGATTAATAAGATTTTCATGTTTTAAGATTTCTTTAAAGCGGGTCCGCGGCATGACGCCGCGGACCTCATAAGATCTGTCAGAATATATATCCGACGCCTAAATTAAGTGAAGTTGTTTTAAGGTTATCTGATAATCTTTCTTTCTGATTATAATCAATCTTAAAGATTACATTTCCATTCGGTTTGTAATTTAAGCCGAACATTATCTGATTGAATCCGTACTGCTTATCTGCATTACCCCCTGCAAGGGTTTCATGGGCAGGGTTGACCTGTGAGTATCTGACAAACGGAGCAAGCTGGGCACCAAAATTCACAACCTTGCTGAGGTCATAGCCAAGATCAACATAATAACCACGGCTGTTTTTCAGTATGCCTTTGTCGTATGAGATATTACCGAATTCAGCTACTGCTATTATTCCGTTTTTCTCATATTTTGCATGGCCCTCAAACATGAATATTGCGACATTGTTTGTATCCCCTTCTGCAAGGTTATAGGCAAATGAAGCGCCTATTTTGAGTCCGCTTATTCCGGTGTAGTCAACTCTGCCGTTATACAGCATCCTTGATGCATCTGCCATGTAACCTTTCTGACGGGCGCCCCTTATTCCTGATGAATAGGAAATTTTATCGGGATCAAGCCCTTCAATTGCCAGCAGTCTGTAATCAAATCCTTTGTACTGACCGTAAAGCCCGATACCGTTTCCGAACCAGGTTGTCGGGATTATCATTGCAGCATATTCGGGTCTTTCAACACCAAAAAAGTTTGTAGGTTCATGAAACTCATTAATGAGTCCGGAAGCCGCAAGAAGCACGCCGAACTGCAGACCCAGATAATCGGCGTGGTGATAATTAACATAAGCCTGCTCAAGCTGAAGCTCGCCCTGGCCTCCTCTTATATAATTATGTTCAAGTTCAATTTCTGATTTCAGCGACCATTTTTCATTGAATGCATGGCCAACGAAGAGAACAAATCTGTGAAAATCCAGCGTTTCATTTCTTTCGGCATCACCCACACCAACTGAATTGTAGTGCAGTTCGCCATATCCTGAAATTGTGGTTTTAGGTTCAAAGAATTCATCGCTCTGTGCATTTAACGTTGCAGCGGTGAGCATTAATGCTGCAATCATGTATAATATATTTTTCATATCATTTACCGTCTTTTATTTATGTACGCTTAACCTTATTTAGACTAAGTCTTAATACAAAATTAAGGAAACTCCGGATATCATGCAAATTATTATTAGAGAATTCTTATGAATGACTGATTCTTTTTTATTGGTCGGGTGAATTCTTAAGCGGTGAGAAAAGCCCCGGGTTGGTTACCGGGGCATGGAAATTATTTTGTCCAGTCGGCTATGAAGATGTTTGTGTCATTTGATTTGTTATTGTTCCGGTTGGACGCAAAAACAAGTTTTTTACCGTCTGAAGTGAACATCGGGAAACCGTCAAAAGTGCTGTTGTATGTCACCTGTTCAAGGCCGGTTCCGTCGGTGTTGATTATATAAAGATCAAAATTGCGGGGATCCTTGCTGTTCACGTTTGAGCAGAAGATGATCCGCTTGCCGTCGGGATGGAAATATGGTGCAAAGCTTGCCTTGCCAAAGCTGGTCACCTGCTTAACAGCTTTTGTTTCAAAATCCATTGTGTATATCTCAAGTGCTGTGGGTCTTACCAGTTCATTTACCACGAGATCATTGTAATCGGCCATATCTTTTTCAGTTTTGGGTCTTGATGCCCTGAAAACTATTTGTTTGCCGTCATGGGAGAAAAACGCACCTCCGTCATAACCTTTTTCATAGGTCAGCCTGGTCTGGTTTGAACCGTCAATATCCATAAGGTATAACTCGGGATCTCCGTCTCTCATTGAGGTGAAAACAATTTTATCACCTTTTGGAGATACGGTTGCCTCGGCATCGTATTTATCATTATTGGTTACCTGCTTAACGTTCTGACCGTCTGCATCCGCTATGAATAATTCAAATGAGGGGTAGAGTTTCCAGACATAACCTTTCGACATATCCGGTGGTTTCGGGCAGAATGCATCAGAAGCATGGGTTGATGCATAAATGATCTTTGTATCGCCCGGCAGATAATATGCACAGGTTGTTCTTCCCTGCCCTGATGATACTATCGTTTTTTCACTGCCGTCAAGATTCATGGTGAAAATCTGATCGCACTTCAGACCGCCGTGGGTCGACTGATAAACAAGCTTTTTTTCGTCAAATGATAAATATGCCTCGGCATTTTCTCCCCCGAACGTCAGCTGTCTAACATTGCTGATGTGGGTCTCACCTTCAAAAGTGAGTTTGCCGTCCTGGGCAGAAATCACTGAAGTTAAAAGTAATAAAAATAAGATTCTTTTCATGGTTTTCCTGAATAATTAATCCGGTACGTGTACTAAACAGAATTCTTTTGCTGATTGGGCAATCTTTAACGCCTCATCTTTGGTCATGTGCATGCCGTCATGATTATCTTCATCCTCTTCACCCGCCTCAATAACGGCAAGATCAGAATCTTTGGCCATCTTTGCCAGAGAATCACAATATGCGGTATCACCGCCGTAACAGATTTTAACTCCCTCAAAGTTGAATTTGTAGCCGAGCGAGGGCACAAGCTGGGTTGTTTTTCCGTCAGCCGTGTACTCTCTGTGCACAACCGGGAAAGGCTGAACCTTTACTTTTTTTCTGCTGAACGGCAGCTCATCATATATTGTATGCATCACAATATGATAAGGGGTCGATTTTGAATAAACAGATTTGAATGCATTATAGATGCTTTCTATTTCAACACACCCTTCGGGGTAGTGGATGTGCAGGTCTGAGGAGCGTCGCATAACCCTGAAATAAGTTAACAATGCCCATACTCCCCCCACGTGATCATGATGCCCGTGAGTGATGAAAAGATCAGAGATATTAAACATCTGCTCATTAGAGAGCTCATCATTAAGATCCCGCAGTATGCCGTCCCCGGGATCAAGGAGAAATCTGGTGTCTCCTGCGGTAAGCATTATTCCTGTTGCAATTGCCGGAATTGAGCAGTAAATCTTAATTCCGAAATTGTTCTTCTTCCAGGTAATAGGGTATTCAGTTGGGATCATATACTATCTCTCTGTCAATCTAAATTACTATCTGTGCAGTTAAACCGCCCACAAGAAAAGCGATAATCCATGCACCAAACCAGATCAGAAGCCCCTCTTTCCATCCCCTCTCATTGATCATAACCATAAAGGAGGCAATGCATGGCACAAACAGCGTTATGACAATGAGTGCCACGGCAACCTGCATGGGCGCAAGCGCCAGATCATACAGCCCCGCGCCGCCGAAATCTCTTCTTACAACACCCATCACAAAGGCGGTTGAAGCTTCGCCCGGCAGCTTAAGCCATCCTGTGGTAACCGGCTGCAGTAAATTCTGGAAGAATACCAGCATGCCGGTGATATCAAGAACCGCAACAAATAATGCGCCTATAAAAAACCAGACTCCTGCCTCTTTAAGGAAGCCCCAGGTCCTGAAAACCATCTTTTTAAGTATGTTTTCAAGTCTGGGTATTCTCATTGGCGGAAGATCAATAAGCAGCGGAGTGCTTTCTCCGGGGAGGAATCTGTTAAGAATTGTTGAAATTGTGATCATCATTGCGAAAATGACGCCGCCGTATACAAGCACTGCGCCGGGACCTGCCTTGGCGGTCAGTGCTGCAATCACTGCAAGCTGAGCTGAACAGGGTATGACAAACTGAAGTATTGCCGTTGCAATTGATTTTTCACGTGATGACCCCAGTATCCTGGTCGTGATTGTTGCCATCGTGACACAGCCGAACCCGAGCAGAATAGGTATGATTGCTTTTCCGTTAAGTCCGATAGCCGAAAGCGACCGGTCCATCATAGTTGCAAGCCGCGGCAGATAACCGCTGTCTTCAAGAAATGCCATT
The DNA here is from genome assembly GCA_013359345.1 of Ignavibacteriaceae bacterium. GTDB lineage: Bacteria > Bacteroidota > Ignavibacteria > Ignavibacteriales > Ignavibacteriaceae > JABWCA01. The sequence continues at coordinate 3,913 of JABWCA010000072.1, read as the reverse complement.
ACAAAATAGAAGCACACCACAAGGGGCAAAAGCAGAAAAATCAGATAAGTGATTGTCATGCTGAATATGCCGAACTCTCCGAAAAGCAGCTTCATCACAGGGTTTTTGAATTCAAAAGTGATATCTTTATTGCTTCCCTGAGCATCACCGAAAAATTTATCTTTCTGAACAGGATCAACGCTGATAGACTCTTTAAAGTCGTAAATATTCGTTTTCACAACTTCTTCATTTGCATCAAGAGTGTTAACAGTGATCTCAACAGGAGTGAAATTGCCAACAAATGATTTTGTGTAAAACTCAAATATCCCTTTGCCGAGCACGCCTTCAGTGTAACCGACCAGTCTTTGAGCTGCAAAATCACCAATGGCGTAATACAGCATGACAAGCACTAAACCCAGTATGGGAATTCCTGTTAGCGGATTGAGAGTCCATCTGCCAAGGCGGTTAAAAAACTTACCGCTCATATCATCCTGATACTCAACCTCATTCACAATTTCGTTGACTTTCTGGCGCCTGTCAAGATAGATCAGTTCTCTCTCATCAGGAGTGCCGTATGGCAGCTGATATTTTCTGGCGAGATTATCATCTCCTTCAGCAACAAGCTGTGCAATTGCTCTGCCGTGCTGCTGAATTGCCTCAAGGTTGATCTTTGAGGGGTCGGTCTTAATTTTATCACTGACAACCGCCTGTGCAATTGCTGCATCAAGATTTTCAAATCCTGTTTTAGTGATTGCCGAGGTGGTAAAAACTTTAACACCCAGCAGTTTTGATAATGCATCGGTGTCAATTTTAATCTTCTTTTTCTTTACTTCATCGTAGAAATTAAGAATCACAGAAACAGGTTTGCCCAGGTCAATTAACTGAAGAGTGAGGAAAAGGTCTCTCTCAAGGTGAAGCGCGTTTACAACGTTCAGGATAACATCTGCCTCAAGCAGGATATCCCGTGTCACTGTCTCTTCTTCATTGAAAGACGAAACGCCGTAAACTCCCGGGGTGTCAAGTATCGTGTGATTTTTGTATTTGCCTTCACTTACTGAAACGGTTGTTCCGGGGAAATTTGAAACATCAACGTAAGTGCCGCTTAAGTAATTAAATACCAGTGACTTACCTACATTCGGGTTTCCGGCAAGCACAACTTTTTCTGATTTATTTGATGGTGTTTCCGGTTTAATTTCCAACTGCATAGCCGATGCATCTGCAGATTTACTTTTAATTCCGGTGCTGTCTGTTCTCATTTTCATTCCGGTAAAATCATGATCTGTTTGGCAAGCGAGTGGCCCACCGCAATCTCCTGCCTGTTCTTCTGTATCACAACGGTTCCTCCGGGCAGCCTTTCTAGACATATAATCTTGTCACCTTCAATTATTCCCATCCTGAGCAGCTGAATTCTTGAATCGCCCTGGGGAATCCGGATAATCTTTATAGAGGTGCCTTTTTTTACTTTATCAAGAGTTATGTTTTCGGTCATAGTAAGGACAGTTAGTCTTTTTATTGCATCTGGCAAAAATATTGAAAGAGTGGCTGGAGGCTTCAAATCCGAGTTTAGTGCTTATTTCCTCAGAAATATTCTCGAGCTTTGCTTCAGTGAATTCAACAATTCTTCCGCAGTCTATACAAACAAGGTGATAATGATTCTGCCTCTTAAAGGCACTTTCATATCTGTTAACCTTATAACCGAAATTTCTGACTGAAAGGAGTTCTGCCTGAGTCAGAAGTTCAAGTGTGTTGTAGACTGTTGCGCGTGATACTCTTGAGTTGTTGTTTTTCATGGCTATGAAAAGATCATCTGCTGAGAAATGACCGTCAAATTCAAGTGCGGCATCCAGAATTTCAAATCTTTCCGGAGTAATTCTGTTGTTCCCTTTTTTCAGGAATTCACGAAATATTTCTGACGCTTGCTTATTTTTCACTTTATATATTATTTAGATTTAATCTAAACAAAAATACGGGAAGTACCGATCAAAATCAATACAAAAAAATAAAGATTAATGCTACTCTCCGGTATTATTAAACACTGCCAAAGCCCGGCGCATTTCATATTAACATAACACTCCTTCCTGCTTAATTAATTATATTTGCCCCTGAGAAATAAATTTCCTCGCCCTGTAATTCAACAAAATAAAAGAGAGTGTATTTGGATTATCTTGTAATTATTATTGTCTGCTTTGGAGCTTCGATACTCACCTTCTTCTCCGGATTCGGACTCGGCACCATTCTTCTCCCCGCTTTCGGACTTTTTTTCCCGATCGAAACCGCGGTTGCAGCAACGGCAATTGTTCATCTTTCTAACAATATCTTTAAGTTTGCGCTGGTTGGTAAACATGCCGATAAAAAAATCTTTCTGAGATTTGTGATTCCTGCGGTTATAGCTTCATTTGCCGGTGCTGCTCTGCTGAACTATTTCACGGGGCTTCATACTTATTACAATTATACTCTTTTTGGATACCGGTTATCTGTAACGCCGGTTAATCTTGTAATAGCAGTTCTCATGCTTTCGTTTGCCGTGATAGAACTTATCCCCGGATTTGATGAGCTTCAGTTCAAACCGAAGTACGTCCCGGTTGGCGGAGTGCTCAGCGGCTTCTTCGGCGGACTCTCAGGTCATCAGGGCGCACTCAGAACCGCCTTCCTGATCAGAACTGGACTTGAAAAAGAAAAGCTCATCGGGACAATGGTTAGTGCCTCCATTTTCATCGACATCACCAGGATAGCCGTTTACAGCAACTCATTCCTGAACACAGAGATCTTCTCCTCAGGAAAAGGTAATATCCTGTACCTGATAATCACGGGTATCATCGCTGCATTTGCAGGCTCCTTCCTCGGATCCAAACTACTAAAAAAGGTTACCATCAAAAGCATCAAATACAGCGTTGCCGCCATGCTGATAGTTATTGGCCTGCTTCTTGGTGCCGGGGTGATTTAATATAATATTTTACAGGATTTTAGGTCTTTTGCCGGCGGTTTTAAAAGGGCGGTTAAGAATCTCACAGAACCACAACAGCTTCAGCCGCATTGTACACACACGGGTTTTCCTTTTTCTTGTGTGGTTAAAACCAAGGGGTCTTTCAGGGCTTCATAACCGTTGACTGAAGTCAACGGCAATAGATAATCAATTAAATCCTGCAGCCATAAACAATTAGTTTTTAATATCTTACAGGTTTTTTGCATCTATTGCCGTCGGTTTTAACCGACGGATAAGAATCTCACAGAACCACAACGGCTTCAGCCGCATTTTTTCATTCTTTTTTCCGGAAGATACTGGTTGTAAAACGCATTTGGGAGACGCAAGCATTGCGTCTCTACGGTTATTCTGATAGAGCATCGGAAATGTCGGGGGTATTTTGTCTGCCAAAATCCGCCGCTTCGTGTCGTGGGGAATTGTTGGGGGATGTGCGTTTTCTACAGATATTCAACCCGTCCCGGGTTGATACAACTTTTTTACCGTAAGTAGTTGCAGGCAATTTTTGTTCTTACCATTCGGGGGAAGCTTCCCCCGAATGGTAAATTACTGCTAAGAAATACATTTTTATTGTTAATTTACATTTTTGCCGTCAGCTGAAGCAAACGGCAAGAATATACCACTTTCAAACAAAGAATGAGTTTTGTGATTACCGGGCAGGATTTTTTAGTAAAATATGAGTAACAATAATCAACCCTCACCGCAGACTTTTTCAGTACCATTATTGCCATCCGCATGGGGGCGATACATCCTGAAAAACAATCCGTGTGAATCAGTTTAATCCGTAACTTGTACACCGAAGAAGGAATTCTGCTTCTAAAATATTTTGAACCACAATCCGCCCCAGCGGACACCAAGATACTGTGTTAAAAGTCAAGAAAAATCTGCATGGACACAACGTATGTCCATGCGTTTCTTTTTCCGGCATCAAGTATCTGTGCCATTTTGTTCTCT
>JABWCA010000071.1 GCA_013359345.1 Ignavibacteriaceae bacterium | reverse complement strand
GAGAGGATTTATTAATCTGGTCAATAATATCGACACCATTGAGTATGAAGTGCTTCTTAAAAAGGGTGACGGACAGGTATTTGAAGCAGAAATAAGCGCCAGACTTATACATGATTCAAACGGGAATCCCAAGTTCGGAATGATCATCACCAAAGACCTCTCCCCTCTCAGGAAAAAGATTGCCGAATTAAAAGAGAGTGAACTAAGTTACAGAAAACTCTTTGATAACGTTGCCGACGCAATCTACATTCAGGATACTGAAGGCAGGTTCATTGATGTGAACGAAGGAGCAGTTAAACTCTACGGCTACCCCAAAGAGGATTTTATTGGCAAGACTCCTGAATTTCTCTCTGCGCCGGGTCATAATAATTTTGAAGAACTGGCTCTTAAGCTCAAACTTGCCATGGCCGGTGAACCTCAGATTTTTGAGTTCTGGGGGAAGAAGTCTGACGGAACAGTTTTCCCGAAGGAAGTAAGAGTCTCTAAAAGTTTTTACAGGGGGGCGGATGTTATTTTAGCCACTGCCACCGATATACAGGCAAGAAAGCGCGATGAAGCTCTTAAAAATGCAATCTACAGGATCTCTCAGGCCGGAATAAAAAGTAAAACAATCCATGAATTTTACAGCCTTATCCACTCAATCATTCTGGAAGTGATTGATGCCCCGAACCTTTACATTGCACTGCTGAGTGAAGACAGCCTCAAACTAAGGTTTGTTTTCTGGAGAGATGAGATTGAAACTAATCCTGTTGAGCGCCGGCTCCGTAAAGGCCTCTCAGAATATGTAATTAACAATAAAACGAGCCTTGTTGCCGATGCCATCAAAATAACCAGGCTGATTAATGAAGGTCACATTGATCCCGGCGGAGGGCTTCCTGAAATCTGGATGGGCGTGCCCCTGCTTGATGAGAATGATCAGGCCTTTGGTGTAGTTGCCGCACAGTCATACTCATCAAAATCACCTCTTTCAAAAGCTGATCTTCCTGTGCTTGATTACCTCACGCAGCAGCTTGCAATTGTGATTAAAAGAAAGAAGGCCGAAGAAAGGGCAAGAAAGCTCTATAAAGGCGTTGAGCAGAGCCCATCTGCCATCTTTATAACTGATCTGATCGGTAATATTGAATACTGCAATCCGAAGTTCTCTCAGCTTACCGGTTATAAATATGAGGATGTTCACGAAATCAATTTCAGAAAATTCAAGTCAGGTCTGAGAGATAACTCTGTTTTTATTCAGCTCTGGGGTGCAATAACCACCGGCAATGAATGGAAGGGAGAAATCAAAAATCAGAATAAAAGCGGCGTTGATTACTGGGAATCTCTTTCGATGTCACCCATAAAAGATGACAATGGTGAGATCACTCATTTCCTTGGTGTCTCTGAAGATATTACCAGCCGTAAAAAGATAATGGAGGAACTCATTTCGGCAAAAGAGAAAGCCGAAGAGGTGATGCGCCTGAAAAGCAATTTCCTTGCAAATATGAGCCATGAAACGAGAACTCCCATGATTGCAATTCTGGGTTATTCTGAGCTTCTGAAAGAGATGACAGATGACCCTGCAATGGTTGACATGGTTGATTCAATATATCAGTCTGCCACAAGGCTGCTTAACACTCTTAATATGATCCTTGATTTCTCAAGGCTTGAATCTAATAAACAGGAAATTAATCTGGAACCGGTTGATCTCGGCCAGTTCGTATCTGATAACATAAGAAGTTACATTGAGTCTGCAAAAGATAAGAGCCTTACCTTTAATCTGGTTGCCCCCGATATTCAGATGGTTGCTCTTGTTGACCGCCAGATAATAATATCCGTGCTGAGCAATCTTTTATCGAATGCGATTAAATACACGGCAACAGGGGGCATTACCCTCTCCCTGAGAAAAGATATCAGGGATGACGGATCGGTATGGATTGAAATCTCTGTTAAAGATACCGGCATCGGTATTTCAGAAGAGAACCAGAAAGTGATTTTTGAGGAATTCAGGCAGGCCAGTGAGGGATTCGGGCGCTTCTATGAAGGTACCGGGCTTGGTCTTACTATCACAAAAAAATTCATAAATCTTCTGGACGGTGAAATAAGACTTAAAAGCAAACCGGGAGCCGGTTCAGTGTTCACGGTGAGTTTCAGAGAATTTAAAGGCAGCCTTCAGAGTGATTCCAATTCTGAATCCGGTATAACCGGAAAAGAGCTAAAAGAAAAACCGGGCAGCAGGCGAATACTTATTATTGATGATGATAAACCTACCTGCAACCTGATCAGACTGCTCCTCAGTACCAGATATAATGTTGAGTATGCCTTGAATCCTGAGAACGCACTCGCGCTTATTGAGTCTTACTCTTTTGACCTGATACTGCTTGATATTAATCTTGGCAGCGGCATTTCAGGAATTGACCTTCTTAACAAGTTCAAAGCCGACACCCGCTTCAGTACAGTGCCGGTTGTAGCCATAACCGCTTACACCACAATGGGAGATAAGAAAAAGTTCACATCAATGGGCTTTGCAGATTTCCTGCCCAAACCGTTTTCACGAGCAGAACTGCACAGAGTCGTAAAAGAAACTCTTCTGAAAGCTTAAGAACAAAAAAAAGCCGTCCCCTTCATCAAAGAGGACGGCTTCAATTAAAACACTTCTTTTAATTTACTTATTAAGTATCATTTTTCTTACTGCAGAATAATTGCCGGCATCAATTCTGTAGAAGTATGTTCCGCTGGCAAAACCTGATGCATCAAAAGACACAGTATGTACACCTGCTTCAACATTTCCGTTTACGAGCGAAGCAATTTCCTCACCCATAAGATTGTAAACAGAGAGTCTTACGTTTCCTGCTTCAGGAACAGAATAGGTAATGGTTGTTGAAGGGTTGAAAGGATTCGGATAGTTCTGGCTGAGGCTGTATACCGAAGGCAGCTCAATATTCACTTCAGTTACGGCAGAATAGCTGTAGCTTCCGTCAAAATCAACCTGTTTCAGTCTGTAAGAATACAAACCTGACTGAAGATCAGGATCAGTGAATGTGTAGTTTTTTATCTCAGTGGTTGTACCTGAACCCTGAACAAACCCGACGGTGACAAAATCACTGCTACCCGATTTTCTCTGAATCTCAAATCCGCTGTTATTAGTTTCTGTCGCAGTACTCCAGCTAAGGTTGACTCCCGACCCTGAAGGAATGGCACTGAATGAAGAGAATTCAACCGGTACAACCTGGAATGTACCTTTGGTGATACCGCCGTTGCTTCTTACAGCCCATACGTTTTCACCGTTGCGTGCCTTGGCGATATGATAATAGTTTCCTGCAGAAGCAGTGTATGCTGTAGCCCAGGTTCCGCCGTTATCTGTTGACCAGTAAAGTCCTGTTGCCTGCCTGCAGACAAGCCAGTTATTACCCCAGCCTGTAATTCCGGAAACAGTGCCAGTTCCGGGTACTGTAATTGCACCCCAGTTGGTACCACCATTTGTTGTTGCAACAAACTGTGTTCCTCCTGTGAGCCCTGTATTTGCATTGTTAAACCATATCACATAGGAGTTAACCTGACCTGTTGCGGTCTGAGTTGACCAGGTAGCGCCATTGTCAGAAGAATAAACAATATTTGTTGAATTTGTGCCGAACCAGATATTATTTCCGCTTATAAACATTGCATTATTCCAGCCCGCATTTGTAGTGGGGAGATAGAGCCCGGTCGAATCCCATGTAACACCACCATCAGAAGTGCGCCAAAGGGACCACCTGCCCCCAACCGGGTCACCATACATCCATCCGTTTGTGGCAGAAGTCATCCAGATGGCATCAATAAATCCGCCTGCCTGGGTGAAAACCTGAGTCCTGGTGGTACCTCCGTCAGTTGTCCGGTATACAAATGTAGTTCCCGGGCTGGTTGTACACAAAGCGGTATTTGCATCAAAAGCCCAGATGTTATATACAGGATTTGTGCCTATTGTACCACCGCCGACGTTTGACCATGTGGTTCCTCCATCTGTGGTTCTGAGAATAACTCCGCCGGCTCCACCCACCCATACTACAGAATTATCTACCGCAGATACAGTATACAGAGCCTGGGTTGTTCCGGAAGTTTGTTCGGCAAACTGTGCCAGAATGGTTGCCGGAAGAAACAGCACAACGAGAAGAAGAAAGATTTTTTTCATAACATGCACCTTTATTTGGTTTGGATTGATTGGTTGATTTATTTTTCAGAGCGTAAATCTCATTTTTTTCATACCGTCAGTGTGAACATGTCCGCAGCAAGCGTAATAATAAACTGAAGTTATATAAATAATTTGTCTAAGTCAAGAACGCGGCATGATATATTAAAAATTTCTTCACTATAAATGAACAGGGATACAGAATTTCTCAGTAATAAGCCGTAATCAAACATAAAATGGCGAAAATGAAGCTTTGGGATGAGAATTAAAGTTTAAAATGGAAAATACCCCGGCAGAGGTATTTTCCGTGATGAGAATAAAAAAGGGGGAATTATTTGAGTTTAAACATTATCGGGAGGAAAATTTTCACTTTGATTTTTTTGCCGTTTTGCTCACCGGGAGTGAATTTCACACCTTTGAGAGCCTCAACTGCGGCTTTATCAAGATCCGCATTCACTGATTTTTCCACTTTAATCTCTGTGGCATCACCGTTTTCATTAATCACAGTTGAGAGCACCACTTTACCTTCCTGCTGCTTTTTCATAGCTTCTGCGGGATAAACAACACGTTTGAGTATTGCTTCCATTCCGCCAACCGGCTCAGGCATTTTTTCAGCAGTTATATAAACATCATCCTTATCAAGTTTAGCATCCTTTTTCTTATCTGCACCGTTGAGTTTGAATGCAATCGGCAGAGTCAGTTTTACTTTTACTTTTTTACCCCCTTTTTCGCCGGGAGTGAATTTTACAGATTTCACCGCAGCAAGAGCTGCATTATCAAGTTCCTTATCCACACTTTTAAGAACCTCGGTTTTGATAATATTGCCCTGCTCATCAACGGTGATTCCCAGAAAGACGGTGCCTTCGGTACCATTCTTTTTTGCATTCTCCGGATATACTACTTTTTTGATTATTGATTCAATACCGCCTATTATTTCTGGATACTTATCAACCTCGGCATATATCGAATCACCGGCTCCCTGCCAGGTTGCAGCCAGCTTAAGCCGTTCCGAAACTCTGCGCTCAGGATTAACGTTCCCGGCAAATAAAGTTCCTGTTATAAAAAGTCCGATCACAATTGTAATCAGTTTTGTGGTTTTCATCTCATTGCTCCGTTATTTTATCTGAACTTGGTTTAATTGTAATTGTAGGATAACTGTTATACAGCATATCAATAGTTGCCTTTTGATCCTTAATCTGCCCGGTAAGCACTCTCATTTCCTGCCTGTAACCCGAAATTTCTCCATACAGGTAGAGTGAAAGCACCAGCAAAACCACCGATGCGGCATACAACACTATTCTCACCGGGTTATTTGCCGTCTGTCTGCTCAAAGCAGCAGGCTGTTGCAGCGGCAGTGATTCCAGAATTCTGCTGTCCAGAGAGTCAGGAAAAGCAGCCGTATCTTCAGCCAGTGCCGTTTTATAAATATTAAATTTCCTGAAATACTCTCTTGCCTCATCATCAGCCGAAATTGCAGTGAACATGAATATTTCTTCTGCTTTTGTGAGTTCATTATCAAAATATTTTTCAATCAGTTCTTCAGTTTTCCTGTCCATTTTATCATCTCATCTGATTTTTACTGAAATTTTATCAATGATTTTTCTTCTTACTTTAAAAAGCCTGCTTTTCACACTTTGCTCATCCATACCCAGTATTGAAGCAATCTCTGAGTAGCTGAAGCCGTTATATTCCTTAAGTATAAAAACCTCCCTGTTTTCATAAGTCATTTTTTCCAGCTCTTCAGATATCAGTTCACCCACTTCCTTAAGCTCCATTTCAGACTCAAACAGTGCCTTATCAGAAATATCGAAGTCATCATCATCAGGCAGAACTTCCCTGTTCTGCACTTTCCTGCTTCTGAAATGAGTAAATGCTTCATTCCTTGCCGTTCTGAAAAGCCAGAGTTCTGCTCCGCTTTTGTTTTTCATTCCCGGCAGATTCTGATAAAATTTCAGGAAGACCGTCTGAAGAATATCTTCCGCAAGCATTGTATCAGAAACAAGTTTAAGCAGATAGTTATACAGCTTTTTCTTGTGCCTGTTATAAATGATCGTAAATTCTATTATGTTAGTCTCACTCAAAATAAAATCCGGCTTTTATAAGATGATGATTTAAACTGCAAAAAGTTACCCGGGCACTTAAAATAAATTTGAATTTATCCGGATAATTGCTTACAATCCTTTATAAATAAAAATTAAAATACTGATAATCGTGAAAAGATTATTACTTAATACCGCACTGATTTTCCTGCTGATTCTGAACTGTTCAGAATTGTTTTCACAGCAGAGCTTTGATACAACCGCTTTCAGAGAATTCCTGAATCAGACCGCAAATATCGGCTATCAGGAGCTTCAGGATATGCACCCCGCAGGCGATTTCCTTGGGAATATTCAGACTGATCTGAGTTCTGTGCTTTACCTCGACTCCATAATTTCGGCCTACCAGCTTACGGGATTTGAACGCAGCCTGATAAAAAAACACGGGTTCATGGTTACCGAAAGGTTAACAAGAACTTCATTCGGGTCAGCATTTCTTGATGTGTTCCATAAAGATTTCCCGGTTTATGTTTCAACGGATGCCATACTGCACAGCATTCATTCTTCATACGAGCAGATACTCGCCATGGTTGAACTCGGATATCTGAGACCGCAGCTCGTAACCATGCTTGATAAAATGAGAACTTATTTTCCGCAGCTTGCTGCACAGTATCAGAATGATACCGGCATGACTGTTTCGCTGAAAGATGCAGACCTTTACATTGGCACAGCAAGGAAGCTGCTTGATCTTCAGCCCATGCACTACTTTCCTGAAAATAATGCCAAATGTGACGATATACTTCAGAAAATTGAGAATCTGGAAATGATTCCCTACACTCTCTTTGCCTCAACCTGCAGAGAGATTGATTTCAGCCAGTTCAGGCCGAGAAGCCATTATGCACAGCTTCAGGAATTAAGAACCTACTTTAAATCAATGATGTGGCTGAGCAGAATTGAATTCTATCTTCTGAAACCCAGAGCACTCCCTTATATCTGCCCTGCTCCCACAAATGCCGATATCAAAAGGCAGGTGATTGACAGCTACCTGATTAAAGAGCTGCTGATTGCAAGCACGGCAGTTGAGAACTACAATAATTTTGAAAACGTAATCAAATTTTTTGTCGGCGAGCAGGATAATGTAACAATCCCCAACCTGCTCTATCTGCAGAATGCAGCCGGCTTCAGCAGTGCAAACCAGCTGCTTGACAGCACTGTTTATAACAGATTCAGGGATTCGCTGGTAACACAGGATTTTGCATACCAGAAAATCCTATCCCAGGTTCTTTACAGCCCCGGCCTTGATTCCATAATTCCGGCATCAGCATTCATGCTTCTGGGGCAGAGATTCATAGTTGATTCTTATGTGCTTTCACAGGTTGTATATGACAGGATAAAGTACAACGGGATCCCGATAAAAAGGATGCTCCCCAAAACCCTTGATGCCATGTTTGCCATAGGGAATAATGCTGCGGGGAGACTTCTGAAACCGGAAATTCAGGAATATCATTATGCTCCCAATCTTGCTGCTCAGCGGTATCTGATAAATGCGTATGAACCTGAATTCTGGATGAGTTCAATTTATAACATCTGGCTCAATTCAATAAGACTGCTTAATCCGCCAAAGCAGCCGGCACGTGATTCACTCCCCTCTTACATGAGAACCGCTGCATTCTGGCAGTACAAGTTAAACACTCAGCTAACCGCGTGGACTCAGCTGCGGCATGATAATCTGCTTTACGGAAAACAGTCATACACCGGCGGCACGATTTGCTCTTTCCCTTACAGCTACGTGGAACCATTTCCGCAGTTTTACATGAATCTGAAACTTTATGCGACAGATGCAAAAACCCGGTTTAATCAGCTCCCGATCGATCCCTCGCTTAAGACTGAAATAATCAGATACTACACTGATCTTTATAATATATCTGATACCCTTCACTCTATTGTCAAAAAAGAGCTTGCAGGTGAGCAGTTTGCTCCGTCTGAAATCACTTTTCTTCATAATATGATTTATCTGGGTGTGCAGGGTTATGGTGAGATTCCATATAAAGGCTGGTACCCCCGGCTGTTTTTTAATGTAAACAATTATTCAGACGGGCTCTTATCAAATGATTTTCTTGTGGCAGATTTCCACACTGCCCCCACCGATGCAGCCGGAAATGTGGTAGGCTGGGTTATGCATGCCGGCACGGGCAAAATAAATCTCGGAGTCTGGGTCATTCCCGATTATCAGAATCAGTATGTTGCGTATGTGGGTCCCTCATTCAGCTATCATGAATATACAACTACAAATTTCCTGAGACTAACTGATGATGAGTGGGAAACTCAGTATTTTGCTTCCTCAACGAGACCTGATTTTGTGAATCTGTATCTTGCCGGTGCAAATGGTGAAAACCGCGGCGATGGCTCAACCCTGCTCACCTCTGTGGAGGATGAACAGAACCCGGGCGAAATTGCATCGGATTATAAAATTTACGGAAACCACCCCAATCCGTTTAATCCGGAGACTATCATAAGTTATTCTGTTCCGGCCGGGGCTGCGGGGCTTAATACATCACTCAGGATTTTTGATATCACAGGTAAGGAAGTGACAACAATTCTGAGCGGTAATCTCCAGCCGGGCAATTATATGACCAAATGGACCGGAACTGACAGTTACGGCAAACCGGTATCTTCCGGTGTTTACATAGTTGTACTGAGTTCCGGCAACATGACAGCCACTCATAAAATAACACTTCTCAAATAAGATTGAGGTGCCGGGAGTAAAACCCGGCACCACCTTATTCAATTCCTGATTCCTGCCGATAACCGACGGCAGTTTATTTATCAGAAGAAATAGATATATTGGGTTCCAAGTTTTAGTTATCTTTTTATCTCGGTCCAATAAATGAGATCAATTCCTTTTTTTGATAAGGCTTCATTTTATCTGATTGCGGTTTTTGCGGCAAGCTTTCTTATTGCCCTCATCACACTTGAAGCTGCGGCTGCTCTGCTTTTTCTGTTATGGCTTGCTGATCCCAGGAAATTCAAAATTTCATATAACCACCCCGTACTCTATCTTTTTGCGGCTTTTGTTTTATTCAGAATAATATCGGCTGCATTCTCACCATGGCAGGAAATTGCATGGACAAAGATCACAAAAGAGCTGCTTATTTATTTTGCGGTGCCTTCACTCTGGTTTTACCTTAACATTTCCGCAAAGGATAAAAGAGAAAATTTAATAAGAATATTCTTTTATGCAGGTGTGCTTGTTTCGCTTTATGCAGTGGTGACCTTCGGACTCGGGCTGTATCCGCGGGCGCAGTCAGTCACATCAGGATTCGCCACCTATTCAAACTACACACTCTTTATTCTGGCTGCAGGCCTTAGCGCAGCGGGATTCTTCAGGCTGAAGAGCTTTATAACTGAAAGCCTTGTTCTGACTCTTCTCATGAGCGGAATTTTCCTCTCTCTCGGGAGAATGAATATAGCCATAGCATTTGCGATGTTTTTACTTTTCATCGTTCTGGGGAGGCTCACTGTAAAAACCATCCTTCTTACTGCTGCAATGACCACAGTTATCTGCTTCACTCTCTTTAATCTGAACACAACCGAGCTCAGCAACAGGGCGGCAAACCCTGCAGGACTCTCAGACCGGGATGTCCTGATTAAGGAATTTCTTTCAAAGGCAGATCAGCACCCCGTAACGGGATTCGGACCGGATACTTTTAATAATGTTTTTGAAAAGCGGGATCAGCTTGCAGATAAAAAAGTTTCGTCATGGCATAATGAGCTGATTCAGGTTTATATGGAAAGCGGTTTGCCTGCAGTGCTTGCCTTGCTTGGCATCTATTTCAGCATTTTAATGAGCGGTGTGAAGAGCGCATTCAGACGCAATTCTGATGATGATCAGAAATTGCAGGCAGGTTTCTTTTTCGGGACCGGGGCACTCTTTCTGGCAGTAATGACTTCAGGAATGATTTCCACTCCAGATCTTTCCCTGATGTTCGTTTTCATAACCCTGCTTTATCATATTCTTAAAAGCGATAATCAAACTGTAATAAATCAATAATAAACGAAAGATTTTCAAATGAAAAAGTTACTCATAATAGCACTCATTGCAGTGATATTTCCCGCCTGCAGTGTATACCAGACCCTTACAAACCTTTCCCGCCTGCAGTACAGACTCGGCACGGTTCAGAACGTAACTCTTGCCGGGGTATCCTTTTCAGGCAAAAAAAGTGTTAAAGATTTTTCTCTGCTTGAAATCACCACATTCACAACCCAGCTCCTTAAAGGGAGCCTTCCTCTTAACCTGACACTTAATGTTGATGCCCTCAATCCGAACAACGGCACCGGCGGATACGCAAGAACCGATGCACAGCTTAAATCATTTCCCTTCAGGTTCCTGGTCGACGGAAAAGAACTCGTAACCGGAAATATTGCTAATTCTGTAAATGTACCCGGCACGGGTGAAGTGGTTCAGATTCCTATTGTGCTGAACATGGATGTTGCGCAGCTGATCAATAACGGAGGCTATGAGAGCGCAATTAATCTGGTGCTGAAAATTGCCGGTGTTGGTCAGGGTGGCGGTTCATCAAGTGTTGAACTTTATGCCCGACCCGTGGTAAGCTCAGTTCTCGGTGATATTTCCACCCCGGGAGAGATAAGAATTATTGAAGCTCAGTTCAGCGGCAATTAATTTTTTTTACTTTTTTTTGCTGCTGGTATTTGATAATTCAGAGAAAATAATTAATTTTACAGTCTCAATTTTTTTGAGGGGCAGGTAGCTCAGTCGGTAGAGCAAAGGACTGAAAATCCTTGTGTCGGGGGTTCGATTCCCTCCCTGCCCACTTCCTCAAGCCGTGATTACCGACTCACGGCTTTTTTGTTTTAAATTACCCTGAATAATTCTTTATAATAATAGTGCTTTGTCTTTTAATCTGAATGTTATCCAAGAGGATCTTTCAGTTCCGGGATATGACGCCGGTCAGATTGTATGTCAGGCTTTCGTGACAAGGTATTTTTATATTCAGATTAAGTATAAGGATAATATTATCTCACTGCATATTTACATCACCCGCAAAATCAGGAATTTTTTATGAAAAGATCTGCTGTAATTCTTTTATTGTTAACTGTACTGAGCCATGTTTCGTTTTCACAAAAAACTTCTGAACAGGGTGAGGTTTACAAATCAGATAATCTGATTATAACTCAGATTTCTGCTGACTCCTATATGCACACCTCATTCAAACAGACAAATGACTTTGGCAACGTTCCCTGCAACGGACTGATAGTTATAAATAATAATGAAGCAATTGTTTTTGATACCCCCACTAATGATAAAACCGCTGACGAGTTAATTGGCTGGATAAATGATTCGCTGAGATGTAAAATAAACGCGGTGATCCCAACTCATTTTCATGATGACTGTTTAGGAGGACTCAGAGCATTTACAGAAAAAAATATCCCCTCTTATTCTTCTTACAGAACAATTAAATTAGCTGAAGAAAACAAGTCTGCAGTACCGGGAAATGGCTTCACCGATTCTCTTATTCTAAGTGTTGGCAATGAATTTATTGTCGCAAAATTCTTAGGCGAAGGGCATACAAAGGATAATATCGTGGGTTACTATCCTCCCGAAAAAGTGCTGTTCGGCGGCTGCCTGCTCAAAGAGATTGATGCCAGCAAGGGTTATCTGGGGGACGCGAATGTCAAGGAGTGGTCTGCAACAGTCAAAAAAGTTAAAAATGAATTCCCGGAAGTTAAAGTGGTTGTTCCGGGGCACGGTGAGTTCGGGGATAGCAGCCTGCTTGATTACACAATTCAATTGTTCAGAAACAACTGAGAAAATCGCTTTCAAAACTGTTAAAGTATTAAACCTGCATAATCACGGAATAAAAACAGCAATAATCTGAATTGAAACTACCGGGAGGATATTATTTATATTTTCCTGCATGGCCATAATTATGCGACGGAATAAACCTTTCAGCAGAATTTTAACACGGGGAGTGCAATATCCCGCATTCCCCTTACATTGACTTCACTATAATCACGGGCAGCATATTTTAAACCTGATTGCCGGTTCCGGTATTAAGTTCACAATTGTGAAATCCATCAGCCGGTGCAGCCGCATTAAAATTCACCTTTCGTATAACGTTCTTCTCCTCAAAAGTACAGTTTTGTCCCGCGCGCCTTATATATAAGACAACTGCTATCGGTCATAAAAAATAATATGGCACTCAATACTTATTTTCCTGCAACAGTTCTTTTCTGTCACTCCCGGGTTTAATGAATTCCCAAAATGCTTTGACATTTAAATTAATTATCCGTAAATTCATCTAATATTGAATAATCACTATATCCCATCCATATTTTAAGGAGCAGCTATGTTAAAAAGGTATACTTTTTTCCTTGCTTTTCTTCTTCTTTCCATGGCATCACTGCATGCCCAGTCAGACGGCGATACAAAAACAAAAGGGCCGTTTTTTAACCCGATACAGCACATAATGCCTCTGGCATACGCCACGGCAAACGGCACTGCCGGTTTTACGGGTCCGCTCTCATCAACCGCCAGAACTTACCAGCTTCTGATCAACGAAAACCAGTTAACAGGTCTTGTCAACAAAAACATCATCTCGCTTGCTTTCAGAAATCAGTCAGGCGCAACAACAACCTGGCCCACAGCTGAAGTAACTTACAACAGTTACGATATTTATCTGAGCGGAAGTGTTGCCCCTTCAGCAAGAAGTTTAACATTTTCTGAGAATATAGTCGGCCAGCAGGTTCAGGTAAGAAACGGGCCTCTGGTCATAGCTGCAAATTCATATCCTATCGGCGGATCACCAAACCTGTTTGGTCCGGCCATCCAGTTCACAACTCCTTATCACTACACGGGAGGTCATCTGCTGGTTGAGATAAGACAAAACGCATCAAACGGAACAAGCCGTGCGGTTGACGCAGTCGGAACTGCAATCACCGGTTACGGCACGGATTTCAGTGCATGCTGGGTTGGAAGCTATACCGGCACCACAGGAAGCCAGGGTAACTTTTCAATTATCGCTCTTGAATCTGATGACCAGATACCCGTTGAGCTCACTTCTTTTGAAGCCGTAAGCTCAGGCAACAGTGTGAATCTGACCTGGAGCACTGCAACAGAAACTAATAATGCAGGATTTGAAATTGAAAGAAAGACCGGCAGCGGTGAGTTTGAGAAAATTGCATTTGTAACGGGTTTCGGCACAACTGCAAAAACTCAGAATTACAGCTATAATGATGAGGCTCTTGCTAAAGGCAGCTATACTTACAGACTTAAACAGACAGATTTTGACGGAACGTTCAGCTATTCAAATGAGGTTGAGTCTGATATCACGGCAGAACTGAAGTTTTCGCTCACACAGAATTACCCCAATCCTTTTAACCCTTCAACAAAAATTGAATTCATTGTGGCTGAACCGGGGTTTGTTAAGGTCTCGATTCTGAATATCACGGGAGAGATCATTTCTGTTCCGGTTAAGGAGTTTATGCAAGCGGGTAAACACAGCATCACATTTGATGCTTCAGGGCTGCCAAGCGGAATCTATCTTTATAAGCTTGATGCCGGAAACAGCAGTTTTACCAGAAAAATGATACTGGCAAAGTAATTTATCCGGATAGCGGATAAATCCGTTAAATTATTTAAAGGGGAGCCGACCGATTACAGATGATCGTTCTGCTCCCCTTTTTCATATATCAATTTTCATCAAGGTAGTCAACCAGCGAGATAATATTATAACCCTCAAGTTTTTTTCTGCCTGCAAGAAACGATAGCTCAATAATAAAAGATATCTGCTCAATCTTTCCCCCTGCCTTTTCAACAAGCTTTACGGCAGCGGCGGCAGTTCCGCCCGTTGCAAGGAGGTCATCGTGAATAAGAACTCTGTCACCCTTTTTTATGCCGTCGGTGTGCATCTCAATTGTATCTGTGCCGTATTCAAGGGCATAAGACTCACTAAGCTTTTTGGAAGGCAGTTTGCCGGGTTTCCTGAGGGGTACAAATCCCGCATTGAGTTCATAGGCTAAAATTGAACCGAGAATAAATCCTCTTGATTCAATACAGGCCACTTTATCAATTTTAATATCTTCAAGGTGCTTCAGAAGCTGCCTCACCGTGTATTTAAGTGCGTGTGGATCTTTAAGCACAGTGGTTATATCACGGAACATGATTCCGGGTTTCGGAAAGTCTTTAACACTGCGGATATGGTTTTTCAGGAAGTCGCTCATAATATCACCTGTCTTTTTCGAGGAAGTTTTTTAATCCGTTTTTGAAGTCCTCAGTTGTTCGGCTGAGAACATTTACATTTACAAGTTTACTGACTGCAGCTTTATAGTCGTCGATAGAAATATCTCTCAGCATTCTTTTTACCGCTGCCATTGCCGTGCCTGAATTTTTAATTAGCTTACCCGCAAATTCAAGGGCATCATTGAGCGGGTCATCACTCAGCCGGTCGGCAATACCGGCGGTCAGTGCCTGTTCAGCATCCATAATTTCTGCTGAAAGCAGCATCTGCCTGGCTTTCACCTCCCCCACTCGCTTGAGGAGAAGGAAAGAGACAATTGCCGGAACAAAGCCGATCCTGACCTCAGAATACCCGAATCTGGCATTCCTGCGGTCAGCAAAGATAAAATCACATGCGGTGGCAAGCCCGCACCCGCCTGCAATTGCAGGGCCATTAACGGCGGCTATAACCGGTTTATCAGTTTCATACACATCAACAAAAAACTGCGATATATCAAATGAATCCTGTTCGTTTTCAGTGATGCTGTTTTCTCTCAGTTTCATCAGATAAGAAAGATCTGCCCCTGCACAGAAACTTGTTCCCATGCCGGTTATAATAATAACTCTTACAGATTCATCAAGTCTGAAATCTCTGAGCGCACTCCTGAACTCAGAAATGAGCGCAGGACTCAGGGCATTTCTTTTTTCAGGCCGGTTCAGTCTTATAATTCCCGCACCGCCGGTCACCTCACTGAGTATCATCATACTTTTTTAATCTTTCTGTTAAGATAATTCACAAGATCGTCAAAAGCAAAGCAGTTAAGAACTTCTTCGGGCTGAAGCCCTCCTTTTCTTGCAACATTAATTCCGTACTTTGTCTTTCTGATATCCCCAAGCGAGTGGGCATCGGGGTTAATGGCAATTATGCATCCTTTTTCGCGGGCATAATAAATATTCCGCCAGTCGAGATCAAGCCGGTAAGGGCTTGCATTTATCTCAATTGCCACATTATTGGCAGCACAGGCATCTATAACCTTAATGATATCAACTTTGTAAGAATCTCTCCGCAGGAGCAGTCGTCCGGTCGGGTGCCCCAGTATGTCAGTGCATGGGTTTTCAACCGCTCTGATAATCCGGGCGGTCATTTCCCCCTCTGAAAGGTTAAATGAAGAGTGTACAGAGGCCACCACAAGATTAAAGGTCGAAAGAAAATCCTGATCATAATCCAGGCTGCCATCGGGAAGGATATCTGATTCAACACCCGAAAGTATTTTCACTCCGAGTTTCTGTGAGACCTTCTGAATTTCATCTCTCTGGCGCATCACCTTTTCCTCATTCATTCCCCCCGCATAAGCTGCTGTTTTTGAATGATCACAAACCGCAAAGTGGGTGTAACCTTCATTAATGCAGTATGACACCATTTCTTCAAGAGTGTTTACCCCGTCAGAATAATTGGTGTGAAAATGGAAAAATCCTTTGAAGTGCTCAGCAGTAAGTGCGCTGTTACGGCGGAACTGCACCGGGGCATCAAAGTACTCTTCCTCCCTCATTTCAGGAATCACATAATCCATTCCGGTGAGTGTAAAATACTCTTCTTCTGTGGCAGCCTTTTCAATATTTCCTGAGCCTGCCTTTTCAAGAAAGAAACTGCTGCCTGTGGTTCTGAGAAGTATCCGCACGAACTCTGTCT
>JABWCA010000070.1 GCA_013359345.1 Ignavibacteriaceae bacterium | reverse complement strand
CCCGCAAGGAAATTTCGGGAGTACTTTCTGTCACTGTACTCAAAATCAATGATTATTCTTGATGTCGAAACACTCAGACGGCGGGTTGTGAAAGTAATTTCTGCGTTTGAATAATCAATAATATAATCGTTGTTATCCCCTCTTTTCATCAGTTCGCCGTCAAGGAAGACTTTTTCGGTGCCGGATATGATAATTATATCCCTCTCACCATTTGAGCCCGATAATCTGTATGGTCCCTGAACACCATCCTGCCCCGTAAATGTATTTGTGTTGAACTTACCCCTTGAGCCGGCAATTGCAACTTTAGCATTGAAATTATCGAAAAAAACTTCACCCTGCAATCCCTGAAGCCGCCTGAATATCGTGCCAAACTGACCCGTTGATGAAGTAAAATCATAATCACCGAACACACCGCTTGCATTTTTATGTCTGAGCTGTATAAAGACCTTATCAAGCTCCTCAAGACTCTCTGTGTTACCTTCGGGCTGAATAGGAGAGCTTTCATCGGTCAGGGCTGCCACTATTTCAATATCATCAGAGAGTTTGCCCGACAGCTGAAGCCTGAGGCCGCTTTGAAGGGTAAGATCTTTATTTGTTCCGAACTGAAATCCTCTTATTATAGTCCCGCTCTTTTGTATACCCTCCCCGAAAATGGCATCACCCGTAAGCAGCCCTTCATCCCTTGTGCTCACTGCAAACACCGTATCGCGGAAATCAGCTCCTGTGGTCTGTATTACAAGCTTTTTCTTATAATTTTCACGTACAACTGAAAGATTGAGACTCAAATAAGATATGATGACCGTGTCAAGTATTGAATGAGGAAAAGAGCGCGAAATTGAAAATACCCCGCGGTCGTAATCAATGTTGTAGTCATCATCTGAGAGTGAAATGCCCCTTATCTGAATTTGTTCTGAACCGGGTATTATTGAGAAGGATGAAATTACATATTTGTTATAAATATTGACGGGTATTGAGTCTGTTTTTATAATTAATGACTGATTCTGACCTGAAACAATTTCAGGAAGAAGGCAAAGGAGAAAAATAAAAAATAGTTTTGGTGGCAGGTCAGATCTCAATTATCTCAGCATTTTGTTTTTCAAATCTAAAATAATTTGTATTCTCTGACAATCCTAATAATTTCCTCATAAACTGCCTGCGGGGTGATTCCTTTCAGACAGTCTCTTGAAGCGCATTTCCTGCCGGCATCAAGAGCACAGTAATTTTCGGTAAGAGGTGAACAGTACAACGTTTTTCTGATTACAAGATGATGTTCACCATGCGGCTTGCAGTATTCGGGGTTTGTCGGACCGTAGATTGCAAGCGTTGGTATTCCGTGAAATGCGGCGAGATGAACCGGGCCGGAATCCACACCGAAAAGAAAGGATGAATCTTTAATCTCATCAGAAAGTTCAGCAATGTTTTTCGTTTCTTTCACCTCAGCTCCTGCCGATCTGAAACCGTCAAGCACGTCAGATGGCACTTTTGATTTCTCAACAACCAGCTTAACGGGGAAATCTATAACTAGTAATTCAGTAAGGTCGCTGAAATTTTTCAGGCCCCATTCCTTTTCAGGCCAGCTTGCAAAAGGTGTGAGAACCACAGGTTTACCCGGCCTTATAACAACCGGAAATGGTTCGTAACTCCTTTGTTTTCCTATCCGGAATGCTGTTTCAACAGCATCATAATAGATATCCGTAAGATGAGGTATGGTTCTTACCGGTTTTGATTTTGTATACAGATTCTGAAAATGATACTTTGAAATTCCGTATCTGTATCCTGCCTTAAGAAACACAATTAATGAGGCAGTATGAGTGTCACCTGAGATGTCGATTATCTCTGAGAAACTGAATTTTCTTAATCGTGATATTAGCCCTGCCCCTGCCAGACGTCCGCCGAAAAAGTAATCATTCTTGCTGCATGTAATAATCTCATTATCCTCAAACAAAGTGCGGTAAAAGACTCTGAACTCGTCGTAAGTCAGAATAATGAATCTTCGATACGGGTATGCTTCTTTAAGTTGCCTGAGTGAGTGCAGGGTTAGGATGGTATCACCCAGGCGGTGAAGTGATACAATAAGAGTCTGGTCAGAAAATTTACCAATACTGTTCAGCCAGGTAACCGGCTTTAACACCAGTGTGATAATAAACCTTACCAGCCGTGAAAGTATACCCGATTCTGAAATAAACTGCAGTTCCATAAATCAGGCACCCCTCCGCCTGAAATTAAGAATACCGTTAAAGACCAGATCGCCTGCCTTAGTACCGGAGTGATAAAGGATCATTGCATAACCGGATACAAACATTAAAGGCTGGAAAAACTTGTTTTCTAAATGAGTGACGGTGAGAATCAGTTCAAGTGAAACATACAGTAAAAATCCGGCAGTTATGTAATACAATATTTCAGAAATTACTGAGAGATTGAAATTGAGTATCTTCTTTCTGATAAAATAAACTGAACCTGCAACCGTAAGGAAAATATTACTTATTGCTGATGAAATTGCGAGTCCGTCTTCCTTCATCCCCTGAACCAGAAATATATTCAGTATTATTTTGAGACCAAACGAAGCCAGTACAATAATGAACAGAACTTTGTTCTTCTGCATTGAGTAAAAAACCTTATTCACGATTGAATAAACTGCATAAAACACAATGCTCGTTGAAAGCAGGCCGAACAACCTCGCTGTAATCTCCGTATCATTTGAAGAGAATTTCCCTCTGCCGAGAATTATTTCAATCACGCCGTAAGAATGGAATGTGAAAAGGACAAAAACCGGGATATTAATCACTATTGTGATAAGAACTGCATTTGAAAACTTTGCTCTGAAATCCTCAATATCTTTTTCATAATATGACTGGCTCAGGTAAGGAAAAATGGCAGCGGCAAGACTAACTGAAACCGTTGTGATGGGGAGAGTAAACACCAGAGTTGAATAGTTGAGGGCAGCAATGGCTCCCTGATCAACATACCGGTAAAAAAGCCGATCAACAATCATGTGTATCTGCGGTATGATCTCACAGATGACAAGAAATACAAATGATGCCGATATTGCAAAACGGCTCTTTATCCTGAAAGGATTGACGAATCTTATGTTTTCCCTTCCGCTGATAAAAAGCCAGATAAATTGAATTATGTAACCGCCCAGCAGTCCGTATAAAATTGAATACACCCCTATCATCCCGCTGAATAACAACACTGATATTATTGTGACAATATTGGGCAGCATCTGTGAAAGATAGGCAAGCTTGAATTTATACTGGGTGTGGAGGTAAGCTATTATCACCGAAACGGCGGTGCTCACAGGAATTGAGATCAGAAAAATATTAAAGATCATTATCTCTTTTTCGCCAAACTCAGGCATAAAGAAATAAAGAATATTTCTGTTGAAAGTCAGCAGGATCAGTGATGCAGCAACCGATATGAAGAGGAAATTGTAGAGGGTACGGTTAAAGAAAAGCACAGGATCAGATTCTGATTCATACTTCTCTTTGTTAAGTGCGGGAATGAAATAGTTATTGGCGATAAAGTAAATTATACTGCCTATTGAAGCATGCAAGGTGATGATGAGGAGAAAGGTTTCATACTCCCTGGTAAGACCGAAATAACCGGCTATAACTATCTCCCGTATGAACCCCAGTCCGCGACCCAATATCCCTAGAATGGAAATTGTGATGGCAGCCCGGCCGAGAGATGTGGCAGGTTTTTCAGACATGTTTAATAGCCGAGCTTTTTCCTGAAGTACTCTATTGTATTAATAAGTCCCTCTTTTCGGTTAACCTGCGGAGTCCACTTTAATATTTCTTTAGCCCTTGTAATATCAGGCTGACGGACTTTGGGATCATCTTCGGGAAGCGGGTTGTAAATAATTTTACTCTTGGAACCTGTTAATTCAACAATTTCCTTTGCTATCTCCTCAACTGTAAGCTCATCAGGATTTCCGATATTTACGGGATTAACTTCACTGGACATCATAAGTCTGAAGATACCCTCAATAAGATCACTCACATAACAGAGACTTCTTGTTTGCTGCCCGTCGCCGTATACAGTGATATCATTACCCGCCAGTGCCTGGGAGATAAAGTTGGGAACCGCCCTTCCGTCGTTAACCCTCATTCTTGGGCCAAAGGTGTTGAATATTCTCACAATTCTTGTCTGAACCCCATGGTATCTGTTATAGGCCATGGTAAGCGCTTCTGCGAACCTTTTTGCTTCGTCATAAACTCCGCGTGTTCCAACAGGGTTTACATTTCCCCAGTATTCTTCCTGCTGAGGGTGAATAAGGGGATCGCCGTAAACTTCAGATGTAGAGGCAAGCAGGAAAACGGCTTTCTTTTCTTTTGCGAGCCCAAGTGCCTTGTGTGTGCCAAGCGAACCGACTTTCAGAGTCTGTATCGGGAATTTCAGGTAATCAACAGGACTTGCCGGTGAGGCAAAGTGATATATATAATCAACTCTCCCCGGAACATGTATAAATTCAGTCACATCATATTTAATGAATTTGAAGTTTTCATTACCGAACAGATGCGATATATTATTGAGATCGCCGGTGATGAGGTTATCAACGCAGGTTACCCTGAAACCTTTTTCAAGATGCATTTCGCACAGATGCGAGCCAAGAAATCCGGCACCGCCGGTAACAACAACATGAGGTTTATACATTATTGCCTTTGATGTATTTTGATAATGCTCCCCGTGATAAGTAGTAATAGAGGAACACAATGAAAAAAATAAAAATCGATGCCGAAAGGAATGTCGGTACAAAAGAGGGAGACGAAACCCTGGTGGGAGGAACAGCCGGATCAAGAACCTCAACGGTTGCATAATCACGGTTTTCCTGAATAAGCTCTTTGTAATATTGCTGCTGTAAAAGCAAATATACTTCATTCAGCACTTTTACTTCTCTCATCAGATTAGCAAGCTGCTGGCCCAAAGACGGAGCCTTCGAGAATGCTGTGAGGTATTCATCACCAACTGCAGAAAGTTTGTTGTATTCATTTCTTAATGCCTGCAGCTGAGTCTGCAGTTCAATTACAGAAGGATTATTTGAATTGAAGTTTTTTGAGAGGAAATCAAGCTTAATCTCAGTTGTAATAATTTCGCTTTTCAGTTTTGCGGCAGTCTCTATTGAGACCTTTATCTGCTCAGGAAGAGATATTGCCTTATTATCTTTCTGAAAAATCATAAGGGCCATCTCTGCCGAATCAAGATCCGACTTTGTGGTCTTTAATTGGCTCTCAATGTAAACGCGCGCTTTTTTTGCTTTTGAATTGTTTTTGGCTCTGTTAATACTGTCAAGCGCAGCAGCAAATGTATTGGATATTTTTGCTGTCATTTCCTGAACTTCTTTTTTCTCCCCGGTAAGCCTGCCTGAAATACCTGTAGCGAGCTCAGTCGTTATTTTGAGAATTCCTTCCTTTGTAACTTCGGGATTCACCGCACCGCTGAGTTTTCTGACGCATTCAGTCATATCAGGATTATCAAAGTACCTGAACAGGTCGAGTTTTCTGATCACATATTCATGAGCGGTTCTGCTTTTTATAATTTCGGCAAATAATTGTGAACTTGCCGCGCCACCACCGCCAAGAAGATTTGACAGATCGCCGCCCATCATGAGGCTCTGAAGGCTGCCACCCTTCTCCTGCTCGGGCGGGAGTATGGAAACAGTTGAAGCATATTTGACCGGATAAACAAGATAAAGGAAGAGCCCGAAGAACACAGCTCCTGAAATTGTAAGCAGAATAATCTGTTTTCTGAATGCAAAAAAAGTTTTAATGTAATCCTGCATAGTGCTACCTGCTGCTTACTATAATTGCAATTGCAGCCGTGATAACCGTTGCAACCTGCCCCAGAATGGTCAGAGTATCTTTAAAGACGTCCCAGAATTTCGGCCCTGGTGTCTCTTCCGGAATCCAGATAGTATCTCCCGGATAAAGAACGTCAACATCTTCTGCGTCAATCCATTCTCCGGTGTTTGCTCTGATAACTCTTATTTCAGAGTCTTCCGCCCTCCATCCGAATCCGCCGGCAAGATTAATGTAATCCATCACTTTATACTCAGGCTCATACGGAATATTGCCCGGGGAAACAGCCTGACCTATAATTGTAATATAAAGCTTGCTTTCGGGAACGTTAATCTCGTCATTTCTTCTGAGTTTTATATTTTCACGTGTGTCGTTATCTTTGAACAGCTTCTTGAAGTCAACCACCACTTTCCCGATTCTTTTACGGGATACTGACTTATAATAATCGTATTCATCTTCGGTCATTGCTTCGCGGGGAATCAGTTTAAGTCTCTCAAACTCCGGATCCGGCTTTGTATTACCGGTGTACCTTCTTACGGATGCATTGCTGAGGTCAGCGTTTTCAATGAAACCACCGGCACGTTCTATAAGCTCCTTGATTGTTGTAACGTTATCAATGATGGCATACTCACCCGGATACTGAACAAATCCGCTTATTGTCACTATATCCTCACGCAGGTACTGAGGTATTTCCCGTATAACCACTCTGTCTCTGTTCTGAATTACAAGATCAGATTTACCGAGATCCTTATAATTCACATAAATTGAGTACTGGGTTATGTTATCATCCTTAAATTTGATAACCTCAAGTGAATCCTGACGGGCATTTTCCCGGAGACCTCTGCATATCTCAATCAGATCACTGAGTTTTTCGTTTTCCACATACTCATAAGTTCCGGGCTGTTTAACTGCCCCGCTTATTGAAATCACCCGGTCAACTTTGTCAATAAAAACAAAATCGCCCTCAAATATGTAAGGATTGGATTTAAGCTCTCCGAGTCTGAGAAAGCGGAGGAGATCAACCTTTTCTCTGGTTCCGTTGCTTCTTGTGACAGTAATGTTTCTGATATCAGCATCAGGTCTAATTCCCTGAGAAATGTTTATCAGGTCAAGCAGCCTTGTGGCAGCAGAAACCACGTAACTGCCGGGTTTGTTAAGCTGTCCCAGCAAACTGACCTTTATCTTTCTGATCTGGCTGAGTGTTGAGTAAACTTCAACATTTTTGTAGATTAACTTAAGGGCAGATTCTATTTTCTTTGAAGCTTGGGCAAGATTGAGATTCTTAAGTTCTATTATTCCGGCACCCGGGACAAAGCAATTACCGCTTATATCAACAGCCGCATTGAATGTATTCTGCTGAATTCCGGCAACAAGAATGGTAAACACATCTCCCGGACCGATATAATAATCTTCAGGAGAGACAAAACCGGGTGATGCAGTGAGTAAAAGAGATGAGCCGGCAGTTGTATCAGGTTTACTGAGAGCATCACGCTCAAGATATTTTATTAAATCCTGAGCGTGAGCTGAAAAAACCGTGATTATTACAACTGCAAGTAATAAATGAAGATTTTTTATCATAAACAGCGATCTGTCCGGTTCTTATACAGAACCGCTCATATCTTTCTTGGGTTGTCTTGAATAATAGTAGTAATATTTATAGTAAGAACCATAAGAACTTCTGTAAACAAAATTGTTCAGAACTGTTCCGATAAACTTACGGCTGTTGGCTTTCATGATTTCGGCAGATCTTTCCAGCAGCTCTATTTCAGTTGTTTCTGCACTTACCACCAGCATTGAGGCATCGCATTCACGTGCAAGAATTTCTGAATCGGTAACCGCAATAATCGGCGGTGAGTCAACTATCACCATGTCATATTTAGCTTTAAGTTCTTCAAGGAACTTAAGCATTACCGGTGATTCAAGTAATTCAGCCGGATTGGGGGGAATGGTACCGGAGGTAATATAGTCGAGGTTCTTCATCTCAGACTTTCTGAGGACTTCATCAAATGATGACTGCCCGAGAAGATAATCAACAAGACCGGGATATCTGTTTGCACCCATAAAAGCATGAACTCTGGGTTTTCTGAGATCGCAGTCAAGTATAATCACTTTCTTATCGAGCTGTGCAAAAGAACCGGCAAGGTTTGCTGCAATAATCGTTTTACCTTCTGCAGGTGCCGATGAAGTTACCAGCACAGTTTTAATTTCCTCATCCTGCATTTTGGAAAACTGAATTCTCGTTCTCAGAGCTCTGAATGCTTCTGAAGGAATTGAATCAGGTTTCTTGTGTACAATGAACTCAAATTCATCAGAACCTTTTATACCAAGTCCCTCAATCTGAGGTATCCAGGCAAGTAGAGCAAGATTTCTTTTTTGTATATCATCAGGGCTTTTAACGGTGTTGTCAAAGTAATTTCTGACAAAGGCAAATCCGAGAGCAATACCCAGACCCAAAGCAAAACCGACGAGTATAATCAGATTTCTGTTCGGTTTGGCGGGTGAATTGGGAACCCTCGCCTGATCAATAATATATACGTTGCCGGGCTGTGACTGCTCATTGATGAGTGCTTCCTGGAACCTTTGTTCAACCAGGGCGTACAGTTTTTCAAGGGCTTCACGGTTTCTCTGGAGTCTGGCAAGTTCTATGCTTGATTTGGGAAGAACTGAGAATTTTGCTTCGTACTGGTCAATAATTCTTTCAAGCTGCTCAAGTGATATTTTAGTAGACTGTAGTTTTATCTCTTCTGTGATGATACTTTTTGAAATTTCTTTAAGTTCCTGTGGTGAGTTGGCATAAACACCTGCCTTAAGAACTTCAAGCTTCTGGTTTAATTTCTTTTTCAGCTCATCAATTTTTTTGTTGTAATCAGCAATAGCCTGCTTCTGAGTTGCATTTGGATTTGAAGCCACAACAAGGTCTCTGTTTACTTCAAGTCTTGCTATCTCTGTCTGCAGATTCTGGAGGTATGTTTCAGAAGCAAGATTCTCAAGATAAGTTGAATAAGTGGGGTCCTGCTTTTTAAGCTCTTCCTTCAGCTTTGAAAGTATCTTTTCTGAGGCCATGATCTCGATTTTTTTCATATTCTTATCGGCTTCAAAAGATGCAAGCTGTGAGATAAGGGTGGTTGCCTGCTGATCAAGAGCGATAATACCACCTGCCTGCTGATACTTTGTAAGGATATCTTCAGCAATATTGAGATCATTAAGTTTTTCTTCTCTTTGCTGAGAGAGAAACTTTTTTACAAGCGTAAGCTGATTTCTGTTAAATTCAAGGTTTATTTCCTGATACACCTTTGCATAGGTCTCTGAAATTAACGTGGCTTCCTTAGGTGAGGGTGAAGAAGCTGAGATTATTATGACATCAAGACCGCGTTTCTGTTCAATTTCAACAAGATTTGCGAGTCCTTCAGCTATTTCAATGTTGGTTTTTAATACTTTATCAGCAGATTCATTAAACTTCTTTGCCTGAAAAATGATTGAGAAGTCATTAGGATTATTTGCAGTTTTGAATGAATCAAGCACAGCATTTGCCACTCTGAGTCTGAGCGAGAATGTTTTAAGTATTTCTATTTCGTTACTGATGAACCTGTCATCAGTGAAGGAGGAAATTGAAGGGAAAAGGGCATCTGATTCAAGAATGCTTCCCTTCTCTTTGGCAATTTTTAATGAGGTGGATGATTTATAGATATCAACTGCATTGATGGCATAAAACACTGCAAATACTGTACATACTGCCGTAATGAGTATAATGGGGAAAAGATTGTCCTTAAGAATTATAAGGTAATCTTTGAGTGTTTTGAAATCAGGATTATTTACAAAATTATCTTGCATTTACTCTTTACCCCTTAGTTTCTTGCAATATTGATGATGAGGATAGTCAAGGATACCAGGGTAGATATAATTGACAATGTTATACTGAAGTAATCTTTGAAAAAGAATCTCGGTTCTCCTGTAACAAGAATCAGATCATCCGGCTCAAGTTTGGGGAATTTGAGATTCTGAGTGAATTTCTCTTCCCACATAAGTGAATTGTAATTAAAAGTCAGAAGCTGTTGTGTTGAATCGGGCATGGTTCTGAATAATCTTAAATCCTCAACCGTTGCATCAGTCGTTGGTCCGCCTGCATAGGTTAGAATATCCAGCAGATTTGTATTTATCGGGACAATATATTTACCAGGTTTACCCACATATCCCCAGACAGAAACTTTTATATTTATTCCATTCGGATCTGAGAGATCATAAACCGCAGTTTGCTGATTTCTTATATCTTTGAAAGGGCTTCCTATTTGAACGTTCTCATTCTGAGAATACAGGGAGGTACTTATTAAAAGCACAGTAAACAGAACGAAGAGTTTTCTCACTTCTAACCTTAAATTAATTACAAATTACAAAATTAACTAAATCGGGGGTTTTAAACAATTAATTAAGCGTGAATTTAATATTAAGTTGACGCAAAGCATACAAGCTTATAAGTGCCGACGTAATAATACTATATGCAATTCCACCGGCAAGCAGTTCCTTTGTGTTGAGAATTGTTTCCGTATTAAAACCGGCCGATGGAGAAATAATCACAGCCAGGTACGAAAACAGGTACGTCAGGAGCAGAGTTGCTGCTATCCCCAGTACAGAATTCAGAATTATAAATGGCAGCTTTATTTTAGTAATATTAGCCCCTACCAGCTTCATGGTCTCAAATTCATCTGCCCGGTTTTTCAGTATAAGCAGAGTGGTTGCATACACAAGATAAAGGGTGATAAAAAAGAGAATGACCGAAAGTGTGTATACAGTGATCTTAACTTTACTCAGATTCAGCAGAATCGTTCTCAGCATATCCTGGTCAAAAACGATTTCTCCCGTATTCTTTACTGAAGAGATAACTTTATTAAGATCATCTTTTGTGTAATTTCCTGCAGCCTCTTTTTTCAGACTGGCACTGACCGAATAAGGGATCGGATTTCCGTCAAGGAAAGCTTCAAAATTCTCATTTGCCTGTGCTGAAAGGTTTTTAAGAACAGAATCACGGTCAATAAAACTTGCCTGATCAACAATTTCAAGCTTTTTGATATTATTATAGACTTCAACGGCCTCATCCTTCTTCAGCCCGTCTTCAAGAAAAACGACAAAACTGAAACGGGAGAGCAGTTCCTCCTCAAGGTGGTTGCTCAGCCTGAATGTAAGATAGCTCAGAAAGATCAGAGACAAACCGATAAAGTAAGAAAGAAAGGTGAAAACCACCTGATATCTTGCAACCTTAAACGATCTTAATAATTCTTTTAATATCAGCATAATTAGAAATTTGACTCGTCAATCCACCGGTTAATTACCCACCGACCATCAGATTCTTTTCTCATGAACAGATTCACTCTGCCGTCAAGCCTTAAGATATCGGTCGGATTAAATGTTATTGTCAGATTAAATCCTCTGACTATGTTTGCCTGCACTGAATCTGCAGAAGACACTATAATATTGTTCCAGATAAGATCAAGCCGCTCGCTGTTCTCAAACAGGCCTGAGGTGGTTCTCAGCTCCTCTTCCCTGCCCCAGCTTATATCGACACCTTTTTCATAATCACGGTAAACAAATATAAAATCTTCTGCTAAAAGAGCATTATAAATTAATGTGTCTTTGAAAGTATATGCATATCTGAAATTCTGAAACACCCCTTCAATTGTTTTCTGATCACTTATGGGGCCACCCGAACCCTGCCTGAAGGGTTCGACACCCGGAGCGAAAGGATTCTGACATCCTGAAATAAGGATCAGCAAAATTAATCCTGATACTGCAAAAAGCACCCGTTTAATAATTAATCCCCTTCAGATCACTCCAAGTAAGACTTTCTGAACTCTTTATATCAGTCACTGAAAAGATGCGCCAGAGGGAATTTTTATCTTTTATCATTTTGAGCTGCAGTCCTCCTGAGAACCCCGATATGTTACTCTGCCCGGTATTCTGTACTGAAATCTCATAGTTCATATTTATATAAGAGCTGTCACCGAACGAAATTGTCTGAAGGTCAGTTGCCGTCATTTGCAGAAATCCCGACTCACCGTTTGCGGCGGAAAGATTGGTGTAATAACGCT
Source organism: Ignavibacteriaceae bacterium (assembly GCA_013359345.1). Classification (GTDB taxonomy): domain Bacteria; phylum Bacteroidota; class Ignavibacteria; order Ignavibacteriales; family Ignavibacteriaceae; genus JABWCA01. The sequence continues at coordinate 4,303 of JABWCA010000070.1, read as the reverse complement.
CCTCACTCTGAATTCCCCATTCATTGAATATCCCTCCGTACTTCAGTTCAGACCCGGATGATGCGGTAAAAGAAAAATTCTTTCCCGTATTTGATGAATCTGCAAATACTGAAATATAGGCCTGAATATTCTTCTCCCTGAATGCTGCAGAAAGATTATTTACAGCTATTTCAGGAGTTGTTGCAGGCTCAAGGTTAACTCTGGGAGTGCTTGGAATCTCTGCCTGCCTGGTGTCAAAAATATCACAGCCTGATAATGTAATTAATACGAATAAAAGAAGAATCAGTATTCTTTCTGACATATCAGAATGAGTCTCGGTGAATTATTAACGTCATACATCTCTCCGTTGTAGTTGCCGAATTGATTTCTGATCTTAAAACCGGTTGCAGTCAGTTTATCAATGATGAGACCCGGATCGTAAAGTTTAACTGACTCCTCAAACTCTTTAACAGAGTTTCTTTTTTTAATTCTGATTACCTTATTGACCGAGTCGTCTGTGAAATACCTTTTCTGACTTATTGTAATGCCCTGATGCACCTCTTCACTTTCAGGAACAAGATTTTTCAGAAGATATTGCTTGTTAAAATAATCAAAGACAAAATATCCACCGGATTTAAGATACCCTGCAATTAAGCGAAAAATATCGAAATTTTCCCGGTCAGAAAAATAACCCCAGCTCGTAAAAAAGTTGGAAACCAGATCAAATCCAGGCCTGAAGACTTCCTCTCTGATATCCCCTCTTACAAGTGAGAGCTTCACACCGCGTGCTTCTGCATCATGTCTGGCTATTTTTAACAATGTACTGCTCAGGTCAAGGCCTGTCACAGAATAACCATTTTCTCCGAAAAGTATTGAATGCCTGCCGAATCCGCAGGCGAGATCAAGAATTTGTGACTTCTCAGCAAGCCTGAGCGTTCCCGTAACAAGTCTGACAAGAAGTGCCGCTTCCTCTTTATTCCTGTGTTTGTAAATAAGAAGATAGTCTTCTGATTCAAACCAGTCTCTGAACCACGAGTTATTACTCATTTGAAATTGTTATTCTGCCTTTAAGTGCTCTGCTTATGGTTGCATCATCGCTGAACTCAATATCCCCGCCTATAGGTATTCCTCTGGCAATTCTGGAAATTCTGACATCAGTCTCCTTCAGATTCCTTACAATGTACATTGAAGTTGTATCCCCTTCGGTATCGGGATTGAGGGCAAGAATCACCTCTTTCACGTTTTCTTCCCTGATCCTGTTAAACAACTCGTACAGTTTGATATCTTCCGGACCAACGCCCGAAAGAGGTGAAAGCACCCCGCCCAGAACGTGATAAAGCCCGTCATATTCATGCGTCCGTTCAATTGCCATCACATCAGTGATATCCTCAACCACACATATCTTGCTGCCATCACGTTTAAGCCCTGAGCACACCATGCAGTAATCACCTTCGGCAAGGTTGAAACACCTCTTGCAGAAAGTGACCTTCTGCTTAAGAGAGGTCACCGAATCAGTAAATCTGGTAACATCTTTGGCCGGCCTTCTTAAAAGATATATGGCAAGTCTGTAGGCGGTCTTTTTCCCGATACCGGGAAACTTTGAGAACTCCTCAATCACCGCCTCTAATGGTTCAATCAGGCTCAATATTATAATCCGGGGATATTTAATCCGGGAGGAATCATACCTTTGGTCACTTTTCCGAGCTCCTCTTCTGCCATTTTAGAAGCAGCTTCAAGGGCTTTATTCACCGCGGCAACAACCAGATCCTCAAGAATATCCTTTTCTTCAGCATTAATGACCGAAGGATCAAGTGTGATTGAAATAAGCTCCTTATTACCGTTTGCAACAGCTTTAATCATTCCTCCGCCTGCTTCTGCAGTTACAGTTTTATTGCCAAGTTCACTCTGCACTTTCTGCATTTCTTCCTGCATTTTCTGAACCTGCTTCATCATTCCTTGCATACCGCCTTTGAACATTTTCTTCCTCTGAATTTTATTTTTTGTTATATTTAAAAACTATACTCTTTGATTTACTAATTAATTTTGGAAGTGACACAAAATTACGAAAATAATCTCTTAAATTCAGAATTGAGCGAAAACAATGTTTATTCGTTTATCGCCGGGTATCTTAAAGAATACAAAATTCCGGTTGGAAGACAATCAGCCGAAAACAGCCCGAACACCAATAAAACACTTAAAATAAAGGAATTCGGGTTTTTTGTACGAATTAAGAATCATTTTGATATAAAAGGGGTCATTTCACCTGAGGGTATAAATCTGTTTAATAAAATTGTGGAACTTCCTGTTATATCATACATCCCGGTAAACAGCAAAACCGAATTGAATAATTCCCATCTTATTGCGGGGAATCTCTGCAGTGTTGATGAACTCAGATCAATCGAAAAACTGGCTGTGAAATGCAACTCACTGCTGCGTCCTTATTTTCTCAGAAGGAACCACCACCTGCTGCAGCTGGAGCTTTATTTTATTTCTGAGCTCGGGAGCGTTCAGCTTAAACCGGATTTTAATTCTAAACAGTTTTTGCTTACCGGAACTGAAAACGTTTCTGACAATTATATTGTTAAAAGAAACAAGATAACTGATATTAATTCCATTATAAATTATCTGAAAGCTGATGATAACTAAATACGGTTACAATACACTGGGTGTAATACTTATTATTTGTTTCATACTTATAGCCGGAGGCATCTTTTCTGATAAGATGATTCTGAAGATTACCCTTATAGGGGTGGCTCTGTTTCTCCTGGTATTTTCACTTAATTTTTTCAGGGATCCTGAAAGAACCGCTCCCGGCAGCACTGAAAAAATTATTTCCCCTGCAGATGGCAAAGTTATAGTTATAAAGGAAGTTGAAGAAACAAGATTTATTAAAGGCAAGGGAATCCAGATTTCTGTTTTTATGTCGCCCCTTAACGTTCATGTAAACCGTATACCGGTTGACGGCATTGTTGATTATCTTGAATACGCTCCGGGAAAATATTATGCGGCATGGGAAGATAAAGCTTCAACCGATAACGAAAGATTTTACACCGGCATCACCTCTCCGCACGGTAAAATACTCTACACCCAGATTGCAGGTTTTATTGCGAGAAGGATTGTGAACGAACTCAATATGAAGGATACCGTCAGACAGGGTGAGAGATTCGGCATGATTAAATTCGGCAGCAGGGTTGATATTATTGCCCCTCCTGATTTTGTGGTGAACGTCAAAAATGGTGATGTGGTTTCCGCCGGTGAAACCGTATTATTCACTCTGAAGAAAAACTGAAATGCAGAAATTTAAGATCGCTATTCCCGCATCGCTGACTTTCGGCAATCTGCTTTCAGGATTTTTTGCCATCATCTTTGCCTTCAAAGGCGAACTGATGATATCCACGCTTTTTATCTTCCTTTCGGCAGTATTTGATACTTTTGACGGAATGATTGCACGCAAGCTGAATATCCCGTCAAATTTCGGAGTGCAGCTTGATTCGCTTGCAGATCTCGGCGGATTCGGATTTCCTGCCGCAATTATCACATATAAGTTTTTATTTGACAGTAACGAAATCTACGGTTTTATTCTCGGCCCCCTTTTCCTCATCTGCGGAGCCTACAGGCTGGCAAGGTTTAATGCCGAACTGACCGAATTTGAGAAAAAAAGTTTTTCAGGTCTGCCCATACCATTTGCCGCGCTTACTTTAGTTGCGTACATTAACATGGTAAACCCTGCGGTTAATAAATCAGAATTATTCATATACCACGCTGTGATTGCGGCCATTATTTCACTTATGATGGTATCAAGAATCACTTACCCCGCAATACCGAAACTTAGTGCCAGCGGAATAAAAGAGAAACCCCTGTTTTTCGTTTTTATGATTGCCGGCATCCTCCTGACCTTTTCTTATGGATTTACTGCCATGTTTCTTATTTTTGCGTCGGTGATTCTGTTCGGAATAGTAACAACAATTTTTGCCGGGAAAAGACCGGAATCTTCTCCAAAGCATTAAACAGGAACGAACTTGTACAAAGCAAAAATCATTATCAAAAGAAGAAAATCGATACTTGACCCTGAGGGTAAAGCAGTTGAAAAAGGTGCTCTCCATCTCGGATTTAATAACATCAGCGAAATCCGGTTTAACAAGCTGATAGAATGTCAGATAAATACGACCGATAAAAACCAGGCTGAAAAAGAAATTGATACTTTCTGCAGCAAGCTGCTCGCAAACCCGATAATGGAAGATTACGAATTCACACTTGAGGAAGTATAATGAAGCCTAAGTTTGGTGTGGTTGTATTTCCGGGATCAAACAGTGATCACGATGCA
>JABWCA010000069.1 GCA_013359345.1 Ignavibacteriaceae bacterium | reverse complement strand
AGCCGGCGTTGGCGAGGAGGTCGGCGGCGTGGGCGCTGCGGTCACCCGAGCGGCAGATGAGGGAAATTTTCTTGTATCTCTTTTTCAATGTTTCTTGCAGTTTTTCCAACAAGTGCTCTAAATTTGTTTTCGAAATCATATTCCTGTCGGGAATTTGCCACAAAATCCAAAACGGTTAAACACTCCTTTCCCTCAGAATGTCGTAAACCTCTGCCCAACTGTTGAAGAAAAATGGTTAAACTTTCAGTTGGACGTAAGAATAATACTGTATTAATTTCAGGGATATCAACACCTTCATTGTATAAGTCAACAACAAAAAGGTAATTTATCTCTTTGTTAATCAGTTTATTTTTAGCAGTTTCTCTAATATCAGTATTGCTATCTGAAGTTAGATAATCTGCTTTTAACCCTGCCATAACAAATTTCTCTGCCATGAATTCGGCATGCTCTTTTGTTACACAGAAGCCAAGGGCTATAACTTCATCAAGATCTTTAACATACCGGGTTATCCCATCTATGATATCACGTACTCGGAAATCAGCCTGAGTGTAAATCCTGGTTAATTCACTTGGGTTGTACTTCCCTCTTTCCCATCTCGCTTTTGATAGATCAACATTATCAGTTATTCCAAAATATTGAAAAGGACATAGCAACCCACGGTTCATAGCATCTGGCAATCTTATTTCAGCACCAAGGAGTATTTTTGGATTAAATTTTTCAAGGATTGGACGATAACTTTGTGCAGCTATGTGATGAACTTCATCTATAACAATATAGTCGTAAAAAGTTGATGTGAGCTTAAGTTCAGTTAACCGGTTATTGAGGGTTTGTACTGATGCAAAAACTGCATTGTATTTTGATGGCTCAATTCCATCTACCCAAAGTTCTCCCCAATTATTTTTTCTTAGGATTCCTCTGTAAGTAAAAAGTGCTTGCTGCAGAATCTCTTTTCGGTGCACCACAAATAATAAATTTGCGTTGGGATTTTTAGAGAGAAATTCTTTAAAGTCAAATGCAGAAATTATTGTTTTGCCTGTTCCTGTTGCTGCAACTATAAGATTTTTGAATCTGCCATGTACTTCTCGTTCAACTTTTAGTTTTTCAAGTATCTCTTTTTGAAATGGATAAGGCGAGATATCAAAAAAGTAAGAAGTGGTATCGCTCCCGGTTGCTCTCTCGTCCTTTAAGGCTTTTATGAGTTTTGTTGAATCTTTTTTAAAATCAAACTGCTCAAATTCAGGGTTCGACCAATATGTCTCAAAAGTTTTTTGAATCTTTTCGATTATTTGTCGCACCTCTTTTGTAGTCAATTTTATGTTCCACTCAAGACCGTCCGTAAGTGCTGACCGAGAGAGATTAGATGACCCTATATAACCAGTGTGAAATTCTGAATCACGGTAAAATAAATATGCTTTTGCGTGTAATCGCTCATGTTTAGTATTATATGATACTTTTATTTCACAATTTTGAAGCCCTGATAAAAATTCGATTGCTTTTAGATCGGTTGCCCCCATATATGAAGTGGTTATTATTCTTAGTTTTCCTCCCCGTGCGGTAAAGTCTTGTAATTCATTAATAAAAATTCTTATACCAGACCACTTAATAAATGAGACCAAGAAATCAATACGATCTGACGAGAGAATCTCCTTTCTTAGCTCACTTTCAAGTGAGACACCTGTTCTGCTACCAGTAAACAGCTCACAATATGTTAATCCTGTTTCAGGAGTTATCTTTTTAGCGTATGCTGAGATATCAGTGATGGGATTATCAATTTTTGAGAAGACGGCCGTAAGTAGGTTTTTATTGGTTGTTAATAAGTCCTCCTCAAATTCATTGTCTTTGAGTTCATCTCTTAATAAGTAAATTATTTTGTTTGCAAGCTCAACTTGTTTGACAACTTTTTCATCATCAGGAAACAAATCTAAAGCGGTTTTGATTGTTTTGTGCAGATAGAGTGAGATTACCCTGGAGGCTTCTAATTTATCAAGTTCTTTTTTATTTATGTAGTATTTTTCTTGAGGAAGTTCAGCTAATCTTTGAGAGATGATCTTGTTTATTATCTGTTCGTAAATTCCCGTCTTCATATCAGGCTTTCAAAAGTTTTAGGTTACACTTTTTAATTTACGCCAATTTCCTGAAACAAAAAATATTTTGCCGGGTCATTTTTTCCGGTTAGATTTTTCTTCTCAAAAAGAATTATTACCGAATAAAATGAATAATATAAAAGAACTTGACAATCATTATTTCAGGGCTGACCGAACCCTTGAATGTTACCTGCTGACTAACAGTGAAGGCACGCAGAAAATAATTTACATATATAATCGTGAGGGGCTGTACTTTAAGGTATTTTTATCAATCGCCGGTGTTATAGACTACTTCATCAACGATAAGGATGATGGTATTTACACAGAGTATGATGATGAAGATGAACTGGATAATTTCCTTGAAACAGTTGACCTGAAATTAATTAACTGTACAGCCACCCCATCCAGACACGCTGGTCAATAAATGGCACCTGATTGCTGCGGCAGACGCCCATTGTAAACCCGGTACCACCCGATTCAGGATTCTTCAGGTCATCATAGTATATCGCAAAAGCTGCCGGACCTATTTTACCTGTGCCCGTCACCTTGATAGTATCGCGGATCAGATAAGAGGCTTTGATGGTGCTCCTGTCGCGGTGACCGGCAAGATAGCGCTCAATCATTTTGTTGTTCTTATTCTGGCGCGTGGCATTATACGCAATCTGCGGTTCAGCGGCGTAATCTATCTCATCGGCTGAGTGGGTTTCAATGCCCCGGATGTATTTTTTCCTGTGTCCTGAGTATGGAACTACAAGCTGCATCCGGTCTTTAGCATACTCCGCTGCTCCCGTGCAAAACAAATCATCTGCTCCCTCAGCATTTCCGCTTCTGAACATCATGTACTGTGTGCTCCGTGCAAGCAGCCGGCCAAGTTCTGTAAGCTTTTCTTTATCCCCTTCGGCCACATCACGTTTCCCCTCAAGCAGCACAACCGATCCCGGGTAATCATATTTCTGAACAAATTCTTCAAATTTCATTTTCTCTTCTGATTAATCAACTTACAGAATAGAATTTTCGGGCGGGTGAATTTCAAAATGATAATAAGTGTATTATTTCTTCATTCAGACATCCATAATGCGAAGATACACCGCTGTTCAGTAATATCCAAGAAACAGCAAAATCAGTAGCAGCAGCCCGCCGCGGCGGTACAGTGGCAACAGCTCAATGCTGTAAGTATGTCAGCATCCACGGAGCAGGTGCAAAATATATATTTATTGCAGATAAAGTTTTCCTGCTCCCTGTGTCCTGCTTTCCTGTGTCCTGTGTCCTGCTTTCCTGTGTCCTGTTTTCGTGTTCATTCGTTTAATTCGTGCTGCTAAAATCCGCGTAAATCCGTTCAGATCCGCGTCATCCGCGTTCCCCCTCATTTATGCTGCTACGAAATACTTGAACCACGAGGACACTAAGACACAAAGAAAAATATATTTCGTGTTAATCCGGGCCCTGTCCGCCGAAGGAGGAATATGTGTTCCTGATGTTATGCTGTCACGAGCCACGAAATTTTACCCGCCGCTTCGCGTCGTGGGGGACTATTAGGGGGAACGCTTTACTACAGACATTAAACCCCTCCGGGGTTTTGCAGCAATTCAGAATAGGGTTCTGCAGGCAGCAACATCATTTCATACAACCATACACAACATACTCATCATACAGAAAATAATCCGCGTAAATCCGTTCAGATCCGCGTCATCCGCGTTGCTATTGTTGAGTTGCATTCCTATTTCCTGTATCCTGCAACCCTGTTCCCGGTTTTAAAAGTCATAGAGGCTGCCGCGAATACCACTGACAGCCTCTTTAACATATTCATTATTACCACTTAATGTAATTACTCGTAGCGGAGCGCCTCTATCGGATCAAGATTTGCGGCTTTATACGCCGGGTATGTACCGAAGATAAGGCCAACAACCACACATAGTATAAGACCTATGAGAACCCAGTCATAAGGAATGGCCGCAGTGGCATTTAACGCCGAGCCCGCAAGGTTGCCCACACCAATTCCCATTATTATACCCAGGTGATAAACTGAAACAGGATATTGCTCTTTTTTGCACCGATTGCCTTTCTGATCCCGATCTCTTTGGTTCTTTCTGTTACAGATACCAGCATGATATTCATTATACCGATTCCGGCAGCCAACAGCGCGATAAACGAAATCACCATTGCACCGTACTTAACGTATTTTGTGATGTCATTGATCTGTGCGAGAATGGATTCATTTGAATATATTTCAAAATTATTCTCTTCACCCGGCATATTTTTCCTGATTATACGCATATAACCCGTTGCAGATTCAATTACGTTATTATAATCCTCTTTGCCGTATGACATTACGGTTATATTAACGCTTCTTGACCTCTTGCCGTATATCGACTGGAACGCACTCAGCGGCATGGCAACAAAGTTATCACGGCTTTCGCCAAAAAACTGCCCTTCCGATTCAAACACGCCTATGACTTTTACCGGGTGGCCGTCAACCCTGATCTCCTGACCTATGGGATCGATGTTTGTGAAGAGTTTATCTGCAACATCTTTTCCGAGTATCACCACCGGATTTGAGACCTCCATATCGCTCTGCCTCAGTTCCCTGCCGAGCTCAACTGCCCAGTCATTGGTTTTGATGGCATCGGGTGTAAGTCCTGCCACCTGAACATTCGGGTTTGTCTCAACATTACGGAATTTAATGATTTTTCCGAACTGCCACTGCTCCGCACCTATATGTTTGGCGGTTTTAAGCATATCTTCAAGCCTGTAATACTCTTCAAGGGTGATATCGGGCCGGTTACGGTATTTCGCCCTCTCACCGGGACCCCCGGTCTGTACTGCAGGCCACTTCTGAATCTGAAAAGTATTTTTACCGAGCTGTGAAACTCCCGCCTCAATGCTCACCTGAAGCATGGTGATAATTGTCATAATGGTAATGATTGAGAAGATTCCCACAATTATACCGAGTATAGTGAGCCCTGCACGGAGTTTATTTGCCCTGAGGGCCTGAAATGCAAGTCTGAGAATTTCGATTATAATCATTACTCGTACCTCAATGCTTCCACGGGGTCAAGCTTTGCTGCCTGATACGCCGGTGCAAGGCCGGCAAAAACACCCGTTAATAATGAAATAACTATTGCAACCACCACCGAATCATACTGCACCGAGGTGGGCAGCCACTGGTTAACAAGCATGCTCAGCAGCACCGCAATTATGAACCCGATGAATCCGCCTATCAGGCATATCATTGATGATTCAAGGATGAACTGACTGAGAATTGTTCTCCGTTTGGCTCCGATAGCCTTCCTGATCCCGATCTCCTTGGTGCGCTCTCTCACTGATACAAACATGATATTCATGATACCTATTGCGCCCACAAAGAGTGAGAGTCCGGTAATGAGATACCCTGCTATCTGTATTACGCCCACGGTCTGGTTGTAATTCTGCTGAAGGCCTTCCTGCTGGTTCACTGAGAAGTTATTATCCTCTCCCACTTTCAGGCCGCGGATCTTTCTCATGATCCCTATCGATTCTTCCTTAACATCGGCAACCATACCGGTGTTAGGGGCTTTTATCTCAATAGTGATTGATCTTACGTTTGAATTAATGTAATGTTTGAAGATACAGCCTATCGGGAGGAACACTCTTTTATCGGGGTTAAAACTGCCGAGCATAAAGCTGCCCTGCTTTGCCAGCACACCAACCACTCTGAAATCAAGCCCCGAAATCTTTACCGTTTTACCAACTGCATTGCCTCTCGGGAAAAGCCCCTCGGCTATCTCAAAGCCGAGCACGCACACATATCTGCTGCCTCTGCTCTCAATCTCGTTAAAGAACCTTCCGTTTTCAAAAGTAAAATTCTTCGTTTCAAGATATTCTGCAGTCGTGCCGCACAAAAAGACATTTTCTATCGAGTTCTCCTGATACTTGACTGTCTCCATAGACCATAATGTGGGGGCAACTGCGGCAGAAAGCTTGCTGAGCTGCTGAAACTGTTCAACTTCGGCCATTGAGATATTCGGCCTTTTCCTGATTTTCCACCACTCGGTGTTGCTGAACCACTCCCATTTATCAAGATAGAGTACATCGGCGCCCATGGAGCTGATGCCCTGTTCAAATGAGTTGTCGATGCCCTTTATTGCAGTTGACATAAGCACAACCGATGCCACGCCAATCACAATTCCGAGCGTTGTGAGAATGGTTCTCACCTTGTTGGCCCGCACTGCCCTCAGGGCAATGAGAAAGGCCTCTTTCAGTTCATAGATAAGCACTTTCATAATATTCCTGCCTCTATGTTAAATTTACTTTTACTTTAGGGAGCGTGCGGTTCTCAATTTCTTCGTCGCTCTCTATCAGCCCGTCCTTAATTCTTATAACTCTTTTTGCATGCTGTGCAATATACTCTTCGTGAGTGACAAGAATAACGGTATTACCCATTTCATGAATCTCATTGAAGAGTGCCATGATTTCCTCACCGGTTTTGGAATCGAGGTTACCCGTGGGCTCATCCGCAAGAATTATTGCCGGTCTGGTAACAAGAGCTCTTGCAATTGCAACTCTCTGCCGCTGTCCGCCCGAAAGTTCGTTAGGTTTGTGATGAGACCGGTCGCCCAGACCCACCTCTTCAAGCGCCTTTCTTGCTCTTTCTTTTCTCTCGTGACCGGTTATCCCGGCATAAATGAGGGGTAACTCAACGTTATGAAGCGCATCAGATCTTGCAAGGAGGTTGAAGGTCTGGAACACAAACCCTATCTCTTTGTTTCTGATTATCGCAAGCTCATTGTCACTCATTTCGCTAACGCTCTGCCCCTTGAATTCATACTTGCCGTGTGTGGGGGTATCAAGACAGCCGAGCATGTTCATCAGAGTCGATTTTCCGGAACCTGACGGACCCATTATTGCAACATACTCATTCTTGTTGATCTGAAGGGATACATCGCGCAGGGCCTGCACCTCCTGATTACCAACCGAGTATATTTTGGCAATATGTTCTATATTAATAATGTTCATAAAGCAATCTTCTCCGGGTGTTTAGTTAAAAGTTATCCGTTATTTCTGCCCTGCAGGAGCTCCGCCGCCGCCGTTGCTTTCAACTTTAACGAGTGAGCCTTCCTTCAGTTCTCTGGATATTGCTTTGTAACTTCCCGATACTATCTCGGTGCCTTCACTGAGGCCTGATTTAATTTCTATATAATTGTCATCGCTTATGCCGGTTTCAACCTTGATGATTTTGGCCTTGCCGCCTTCAACGCTGAATACAATTTCCTGAATCTTTTTATCATTTTTCTTTCCGTTGCCGTTTACAACAGGAGTTTCACCCTGAGGCTGCTCTGCAGGCATATCTTCTCTGGCGGTAACCGACTGGATTGGTATGCTGATAACATTTTCAACGGTCTCAACTTCAATTGAAGCGTTGCATGACATGCCGGGTCTCAGGTTTTTATCGAGGTCAATGAGTTTTACTCTTACTTCAAAGTTAACAACCTGCTCCTGGGTTCCCATTCCGGTCTGAATTGCGCTGTTCCCGATTTCGGTTACAATGCCTCTGAACACTTTATCACCGTAAGCATCAACCTTGATTCTTGCGGTATCACCTTTTGATATGTAGACAATATCGTTTTCGTCAACCTCAACAATTGCTTCCATGTTTGAAAGATCTGAAACTGTCATGATATTGGTACCCTGGCTGAAGCCTGAACCCAGCACTCTTTCACCTTTTTCGATATTAAGCTGAGTGACTGTTCCTGAAAGCGGTGATATGATTGTGGTTTTCATGAGCTGCTCGTTTGCTTCTCTCACCGCCGCAATATTCTGCATTACGTTTGCGTTAGCGGCATCATATCCTGCTTTTGCCTGAAGATAAACATTTTTGGCTGCTTCAAGCTCTGAATCTGACGCAAGTTTCTTTGTGTGCAGCTCTTTGATTCTGTTGTAATCGAGCGTCACTTTATTTAACTCGGCATCTCTCATTGCCAGCGTTGCCTTGGCTGATTCAAGCGCTGCTTCCGCTCTCTGCTTCTGTGAGAGGTAGATATCGGCTTTAATTTTAACAAGTACCTGACCCTGTCTTACTGAATCTCCGTCTTTCACGGGCAGATCAACAACTTCACCGGTAACTTCGGGGTTGATAACAACCTTGAATTCAGACTGGATCTTGCCTGTTGCGGTAACTGTTTTAGTGATTGTTCTTTTTTCTGCTTTTGACATCTGAACGGGAATGATCTCTTCCTTACCGCCCTGTGCAATTACAAGCCCGATTATTACAACCAGTAAAACTGCGAGTGAGCCGAATATTATCAGTTTCTTCTTTGATTTCTGACCTTTAGCCATGATTTAATACTCCCGGTTAATATTTAGTTTAAAGCACCACGGTCAATGGTACCGATGTAAAATTCTAACTGCTGTTTAAGTACTGTGTACTGGAACTTTGAATTTATGTATGTTGTAAGCGCATCCAGATAGTCTGAATTTGCAATGAGAACGTTAAGCAGTGTTGTTGCTCCAAGAGTGTACTTCTCTTCTTCAATTTTTCTGTTTTCTTCTGCTGCTTTAACGTTGCGCACCGATACTTCAACCTGTTTGATTGAGAGTTCAAGATCAAGAACTGTTTTCTGGAGTTCTTTCCTGATCTGGCGCTCAAGGTCTCTTATATCTATCTCGACATTCTTTTTCTGAATCTCGGCTATCTGCACCCTGTTGGTTACGCTGTACCCTGAAAAGATGGGTATGCTCAGTGAAAGCGCCACGTTCAGCGTTCTTGAGTCAAACAGCTTCCCTATTTCATTACCGTTCAGGTTATAACTGATTGAGTTGTTGAGTGATGGCATGTGCCCTGCCGACTGTATTGAAATGTTCTCTTCAGCTGACATCAGATCATACTTTGCGCTCTTGTAATCAAGTCTCTGCTTCATTGCCTGATTAATTATTGTGTTCAGGTCATCCGTTTTGATATCATAGTCATCAATAGTCTTTACAACGTTCACGAGATCTTTTGAAGGATTTTCAAACGCATAATTTTCTGTAACCTCAAGCCCGAGGTAATAAAGAAGGTCACTCTTTGCGGTTTCAAGAGAGTTTTTGGCTTTCAGGAGATCTAATTCTGCCTGGCCAACTCTCACCTGCTGCTGCAGAACATCAGCCATGGTTACCGCGCCCAGTTTATTTCTTTCGCTGATAATCTCAAGGTTTTTCTGATTCCACTTGAGATTCTCTTCCCTCACTTTTACCTGCTCAATAGCGTTAGCCACCGAGTAGTAGTACTGAATGGTTCTGAAAGCCACATTCTGCCTGATTCTCTTAAGTGTGAGTGAAGATGATTCAAGATCATACTCTTTTATATTAATGTTTTTCCATGAGGCGAGCCCGTCAAAAAGATTGAGGTCTGACCTCACTGATGCGGAGTAGCCTCTTGATTCGGTCTTTGAGGCAGGCACTGAAATGATTGTGCCGCCTATGTTCCGCTCGCTGCCTTCATCGTCGCTTCTGGTCCAGCTCCATCCTGCCGATGCAGAGATATTGGGGAGGAGATTGCCGTTTGCGGCATTCAGATTCGACTTTGCTGATTCGATAGAATTTGCACCTTTGTTCACATCGGTGTTTTTTGATAATGCAATTTTTATGGCCTCATCCATTGTAAGAAGGGATTGTGCCGTCAGAAGTATTGGCATTAATGTAAAAAAGATGATGAGTTTAAAGAACCGCATTGTTTCTCCGGGTTTTAATATTGTTAAACTCGAAATTGTTTAATACAAAAATAATATGTGATTCCGAGCAACATCACAATTATTTATAAGTGGTAATATGATAAGATAAACGGGAGTATGCTATTATTTAATAAATTTGTTTTTAATGCTGTGCAGATACAGGAGTGCGGCTTCGTATGTGTTTGGTATCTCTCCTTCAAGAATTGCTTCTTCAATCGCACTTTTTATATCGCCTACCGTACGGCCGGGTTTGAGGCCGCATATCTGCATGATCTCGTCACCTCTTACCGGCGACTGAAATGCGCGGAGTTCATCCTTTATTTTGACCTCACGGACTTTATCCATCACGCGGTCATAATTCTTAAGGAATTTTGTTACTTTATCCCTGTTTTTGCTTGTGATATCAGCGCGGCAGAGGGTCATCAGGTCTTCAAGCGCCTCGCCTGCCTCAACTATCAGTCTCCTTATTGCCGAATCGGTGACTTCCTCACTAACCAGTGCAATGGGTCTCAGGTGAAGCCTTACAAGCGTCTTTACATATTCCAGACGGTTAAGCGGCAGCTTCATTCTTCTGAAGATATACTTCATCATCTTTGCCCCGAGCTCTTCATGTCCGTGAAAGGTCCAGCCTGTTCCTTCAATGAATTTTTTGGTCTGCGGCTTGGCAATATCATGCACAAGGGCGGCAAACCTGAGCCATACATCATCCGTTTTCTGAGATATGTTGTCAACAACCTCGCATGTATGGTAGAAAACATCTTTATGATGGTAATCTTTTCTCTGTTCAATACCCCCCATAATTGCTGCTTCAGGGAAGATGTGCTTCATTACGCCGGTTTCATAGAGGAGCCTTAACCCCGCACCGGGATTGGGTGAGCCGAGTATCTTGAGGAATTCTTCGGTTATCCTTTCCTGCGTTACGATAGTTATCCTTTCGGAATTTGCCGCAATGCCTTCAAGGGTTTTATCTTCAATCACAAACCCGAGCACAGAAGCAAACCTTATTGCCCTCATTATGCGCAGAGGGTCGTCAGAAAAAGTGACACCGGGTTCAAGGGGTGTTCTTATCAGTCCGCTTTTAAGATCCTGAAGTCCGTTGTAAAGATCCGTAAAAGTATCACGCCTATCACCCGAAAGTGCTATTGCCATTGCATTGATCGTGAAATCCCTCCTGGCAATGTCATCTTCAAAGCTTCCTTCAATCACTTCGGGGTTCCGGCTGTATTCAGAGTAGCTTTCTTTGCGCGCTCCCACAAACTCAAGGTCAAAATCCTGATAGCGGATGTACGCTGTCCGGAATCTCCTGAACACGGTGATTTCCGATCCGCCTATGGCGGCAGAGAGCTTTTCTGCAAATTCGGGCCCGTCGCCCGCCACAGAAAAATCTATATCTGCCCGGGGTGTGCCGAGAAGGTAATCTCTTACAAATCCCCCTACAACATAAACTTCGTAACCGTTATCAACTGCAAAATCACGGATGAGTTTAATTACGGGAAAATCTTCATAAATCCTGAACGCAAGGTCCCTGATATCAGATTCCGTTATACTGCCTTTATACATTGTGTCCGTTAAAATTCCTCGGTTTTTACTCGCTCAATATCTGCCCCGAGAGCTTTGAGTTTCATTTCAAGATTTTCATATCCCCTGTCGAGGTGATAAATTCTCAGCACCTCGGTTGTGCCTTCAGCTGCAAGGCCGCCCAGCACGAGCGATGCGCTGGCGCGAAGGTCGGTCGACATTATTTTGGCGCCTTTGAGTTTTTTAACGCCTTTCACCACCGCAGAGTTGTCTTTTACCGTGATATCTGCTCCCAGCCTCATTAGTTCGGGTACGTGAGCAAACCGGTCAAAGTAAATGTTGTCAGTGATTGTGGCTGAGCTATCGGCAACGGCCATATATGCAATCCACTGCGCCTGCATATCTGTGGGGTAGCCGGGGAACGGGCCGGTTGCAACATTAATGCTTTTAGGTGAAAAATCTGCGGCGTTTATTTTGATATGATTGCCATTATAGGTCATTTTGAGACCCGATTCTTCAAGCTTGGCAATTATGGAATAGATATGCTTAACTTCAAGATTATTTATCTTTATCTCGCCTTTTGTCATTGCGGCAGCCACGAGTAGAGTGCCTGCTTCAATGCGGTCCGGGATGGTTTCTATTGCGGCGAAATCGAGATAATCTACTCCTTCAACCTCAAGAATTGATGTGTTAATTCCCGAAATCTTTGCTCCCATCTTAACAAGGAACTCAGCAAGATTTGAAATCTCAGGTTCCATTGCGGCATTATTAATGATTGTACCTCCTTTTGCAAGCACTGCCGCCATCAGGACATTGCCTGTTGCCCCCACAGAGGGAGTATCAAAATTGATTCTGGCACCATGAAGCTTTTTTGCCTTTGCTACAATGTATCCGTCCTCCAGGTCAATCTGGGCGCCAAGACGTTTAAGACCCTCGATGTGCAGATTTATCGGTCTGGGGCCCCACGCACATCCTCCGGGCAGTGAAACCTTCGCATATCCGAATTTCGATACAAGCGGACCAAGCACATAAAACGATGCGCGCATCTTTTTAACCAGTTCATAAGGCGCCACCTGATTATTTATTGTCTGGGCATTGATTATCAGTTCGTGATCATTCAGCTCAGTTGTGGCACCCAGGCTGTTAAGAAGCTTTGACATAGTAAAAACATCATTAAGCCGGGGGGTATTATATATTTTAACCGTTCCGTTAGCAAGAATTGCGGCAGGCATCAGAGCCAGAGAGGCATTCTTTGCCCCGCTGACAGTAATTTCACCCTTAAGCGGTTTACCTCCGCGTATTACAAATTTATCCAATATTTATCTCCAGATTTTTAAAGGCCGTTCGTGTCATGACAGAGCCACAACTCCGCCACGGCTGAACGATCCGCCACAGGCGGACACATAGTTTTTTTCAATAAAATCAGTCTTTAATATGACATTCACCGTCACAAAGACTCAAACCCTGCACACGTCAAAAAGACAGAATCAATAGGAACCACAAATCCGCCGCTGCAGAACGATCCGCCACGGGTGAACACTAAGATTTTCTCAATATAATCCGCTCTTCATAAAATCATCAGCTGTCACAAAGCCCCAAACACCGCGTCTTTCAATCAGACACCCATTCCTTTTCATTCCTTTTCATTCCTTTCCATTCGTTCCCATTCATTTCCATTCAAGTTCATTCATATTCATTCTTTTCCATTCATATTCATTCGTACCCTGTCCGCCGGGTGCGGAATTCGCCTTATTCGTTTCATTCGTGTTTCCATTCATTCCCATTCGTTTCCATTCATTCCCATTCAAGTTCATTCTTTCCCATTCTTTTCCATTCGTACCCTGTCCGCCGGGTGCGGAATTCGCCTTATTCGTTTCATTCGTGTTTCTCAGCATTTATGCTCCAACGAGACACGAACAACGAACAACGAGCAACGAACAACGAAAACTACTGCTTCAGCTTCAGTATGCTCCCGGGTGAACCGGTCATAAAAATCCTGCCGTCAGGAGTTCTGTAAAGCGAATTCGGCGCCACTCCCCTGCCAGATGATCCAATGCTCCAGTTAAAACCGCCGTCACCCGTTACAAGAAGGTCACCGCGCGATGTAACCGCAAAGCCCTCCTGTTTATCCTTGAACTGGAAAGAAATAATGCCGCTGCGGCCGTCATTAAAAACCTCTTCCCATGTTGTGCCGCCGTCTTCGGTATGATAAATCACACCGCCCCCGCCTGCAGCAAAACCGTTGTTTCTCTCAGTGAAAACAACATGCCTTATATAGTTTGTGGTAAATGAGGGAATTGTTTTCCAGCTTGCTCCGCCATCTTCAGATTTAAGTATAACACCGTTTCTTCCGCATGCGTATCCAAGATTTGTATCAATAAAATAAACTGAATACAGAAGCTCTGAGGTCGGTGAGTTCACTCTCTCCCAGGTGTAACCCCTGTTTCTGGAGAGGAGGATTGTGCCCTGATTCCCGACTATCACAACTTTTCCGTTGGTCAGCACCTCGGCATCCATCAGAGTTGCATCGGCAAACGACTCCATCTTTTTCCATGTGGTGCCGGTATCCTGCGAGGTGTAAATTTCTCCCTGCTGACCAACCGCCATGAAACCGGTGCCTTCAATATATACGATATCGTTAAGGGTTGCCTTGGTATCTATTTTAAGTGTAGTCCAGATATCACCCGAATTGGTTGTTCTCAGCACAGTTCCGGTATCGCCGCAAGCAAGACCTGTATTGTAATCACTGAATGCAATGCTTGTTATTGCTCCCTGGAATCCGGTTTCAAGGGGGATCCATTTATCCGCGCCAAAATAATTTATGCTCGCCTTGTATGAAAATGTGGTGTCACCCGATACCGGCCTCTGACCCAGAGTCCCTTTCTTAAGCTGAGGCCAGAAACTGGCAAGAGCTCCGTAAAAGACGTATGAAAATCCGATGAGAGCCGCCAGAACAATAGTCAGAATGAAGTATACGCTGATCTTGCGTTTCCTTTTTTCCTTCTTCTCCTGTTCAAATGGTGACTCTTCCTTTGTTTTCCTTACCTGCGGAAACTGGATTGCGTTGATAAGATAATCAACCAGCTGCATAAACTCTTCGCAGGTGGAATAACGCATTAACGGGTCTTTTTCAAGTGATTTCTGAATCAGCTTTTCGATCTCGGGATGCAGCCCCTGAACTTCGGATGTTATTTTCGGGGGTTTCAGCTTTAGATGGCCGTTCATAATCTCGAATTCGGTCTGGTACTCGAACGGTGTAACTCCTGAGAGCATTTCAAACAGCGTGATACCAAGTGAGTAGATATCCGACTGGATGGTTGGATCATCGGCATTAATCTGCTCGGGGCTCATATAGAGCAGCGTGCCTATCTTTGTGCCGGTCTTTGTGATACCCTTTTCGTGAACCGATTTAGATATGCCGAAATCCATTATCTTGGCATTACCGAACTTATCAATCAGCACGTTTGAGGGTTTGATATCACGGTGAATAAATCCCATCTTATGCGCATACCCTATTCCTGACAGCATCTGCTTCAGATAAGTGAGCGCCTCAACCTGATCAAGTTTACCCTTGCGGTCAATAATCTGTTCAAGAGTTTCACCGTCAACAAACTCCATCGCTATACCGAGGTAACCGTGCTCATCAAGAAAGCCGTATACCGGAATGATGTTGGGGTGAGTCAGTTTAGCCTGATTTCTTGCCTCTCTTTTGAACCGTTCAATAAACTGAGCGCTTTGTGCAGTCTGCGAACTGAGGATTTTGAGAGCAACGAGCCTCTCGAGTTTAAGATCGAGAGCTTTATAAACCACGCCCATTCCGCCTTCGCCGAGCTTTGAGATGATTTTGTAATTTCCGATTATTGAACCAACCATTGTATCTAACTCTTGTTGCTTATAATAATATATGAGTAATTATCAGGAGCCCCTCTCAGGTCAATCTGCTCCTTGAGAAAACTGTCTGCGTCATTAAGATCATCAAATGAGAGAATCATGCTGATCTCATCATCAGTGATCAGACCTGTAACGCCGTCTGTGCATAGTAAAAAGCGCCAGTGACCTTCAGATGCAAGGTCAATGTATGAAAAATCAATAACAATCTCACTGCTTTGCCCCAGAGCTCTGAGAATCACGTTTTTATCAGGATGTCTTTCGGCCTGAAATTCAGACATATAACCCTTCTCAACATAAGATTGTGTGAGAGTGTGGTCTCTTGTCAGCCTTATCAGCCCGGCTTCAGGCGAGTGATAATACACACGCGAATCACCTATGTGCCCCCAGAATGCCCTGTCGGTGGTAATGAATAGCAGATCTGCCGTGGTTGCCATGCCATAAAGTGCCGGATCAACCGAGGCATACTCCAGAATTTTCTGATTTGCAGCGGTCATTGCTGCAAGCATCTTTTCCCCGGGATTCTCAATTCTGCTTGTGGAATAATGACTTACCAGTTCCTTTGCTGCAATTTCAGAAGCAACCTCACCGGCATTTTTACCCCCTACCCCGTCACAAATAACGGCAATAAGCCCGTCTTCAGCCTGATAAACTCCGACATAATCCTGATTAACTGTCCTCACCAGCCCGGTGTGACTTTTTGATAAATAGTCTAATACCATATTAAAATAAGCGCAATTTTCTGTTTAGCTAATTTAAACTATTTTTAGGAGATCTGAAACTGTGATTATTATTCAGAGCCCCGGCAATCAGCCTGTTTTCAGCGCTCAAATCATTTTTCTTTCAGTAATTTGATCAGGTTACAAAAGTTACGGCAATATTGAATCACCTTCCTCCCCTGTCTCACTCCGTCCCGTTTTTGATTCTGATCCCATTTTTCAGCTAAAGTCTTATATCCGTCCTCATGAACTTTACATTGCCTGAAAAGATAATTATCAATCTTCAGCGCCCGCTCAGATCAGGCGTACATTGTGGCAGATTTCACACAACGGCACAGTGTTTCCATTTAAGGTGCATCCCTTTGATCACCTGAAATTTTGCTGATAAAAGAACTTTGAAAAATAATCATGTCTTCTCCGGAAATCCGGAAATTTATTTTCTCTTTAACTGTATAATTAACCCGTTTTTAATCTGTAGTTAACCCAGTAATTAACCCTTCACGAATATATTTGGAGAGGTGATCAGAAATATTCTGAGAAAGCTTAAAATAGTACCGGGTTATCTGCTTATTCAGTGTTAAAAGCCCGCTGTGAGAGAAATAATTTCAGGAGGAAAAACTTTTAATGTTAAAATTCATACACTTTTCAGATTCGCATCTTGGCTGTACTGACCTTGATGCTACGAATGATTCAGGATTAAATATAAGAGAATATGATTTCTATGACGCATTCTCTCAGTCAGTTGATATTATAATTGAAGAGAAGCCTGATTTCGTGCTTCACACAGGAGATCTTTTTCACCGTGCCTCCCCTTCAAACAGGTCATTAATATTCGCGGCAAAAGAACTACAGCGTATAACCTCAGCCGGAATTCCTGTTTACATAATCGCCGGTAATCATGATTACCCGAAAACTGTTAACACCGCTCCCATTCATGAACTGCTCCTTATGAATAAAAACTTGAAAATATATTTTGACGAGCAGTATTCAGTAACCGAAGAACCCGGTTTTAAGCTTCATGTTCTGCCGCACATAAATAATGATGAAAAATTCAAAGCCGCAACGGATGAAATTAGTGTGTCAGGTAAAAACGGAAAGCCTGAAATTCTGGCCATGCATCTCTCACTTGGAACATATCTTATGCAGGAACTGGGGGAAAGAGTTTTTCCGCCTGAGAAATGCAGCATCCTTAAGGAGTTTGATTATGTTGCAATGGGGCACTGGCACCAGTTCCGGAAAATGGAGAAATACGGCAACGTCTGGTATGCAGGTTCAACTGAGAGAACTTCGGCTTCACAGACTGGTAATCCGATGGGAGTGGTACGAGTGATTATTGACGGCGGGCGGACTACTGCGGAACTTTTGCCGGTTAAACTGCGGGAGTGGCATGTTTTTAACGTTGCAAAATGTGCTGAAAAAGAGCCGGTCGCAATTCTGTCAGAACTAAGTGAAAGAATTGAGAGTGATGCTGCGGGTGTTACCGCAGATAAAATTTTTCATATTGCGCTCCATGATATAGGTTCATTCAGGCCTGTTACAGATTCTGACATAGAAAAACTGTTCCCCGGTGCTCTGTATGTTCAGGTCAGAGCATTCAAAGCTGATTCTTCAGGCAGGCTTGTTGCAGATGAAGAGAAAACAGACCTGAAAGGGAGCTTAAGCGAAGTACTCTCAAAAGAATTTAGTTTGAATGGTGAACTGGAAAAGGCCAGCGAAATTATAAATAAGCTTTGGGAAAAAATAGAATCAGAGGAATCAGATGCAAATAATCAGCATTAAACTTTTAAATTTCAAGCAATATAAAGATGCAGCAGTAACATTTGGTGAGGGGCTCACAGGTTTTATCGGGAAAAACGGTGCGGGTAAATCAACTGTTTTTGAAGCAATAGCTTATGCTTTGTTCGGCAGAGTTGACGGATCCCTTAGTGAGATAAGAAATGATAAGGCAGCAGAAAATGCCCCCGTGGAGGTTACTCTCTGTTTTGAAGACAGAGGGCAGGATTACAAAGTGATAAGAAAAATTTCAGGCAGAAATAACACCTCGCAGGCAGAACTTTTCAAAGGGGAGCTTCCGGTGTGCAATGGTACAACTGCGGTTAATAAAGAAATTTCCAGAATACTCAAATCAGACTATAAAAATTTTAATCTGAGTTTCTTTGCACGTCAGAAGGAGGTGGGGCAGATTCAGACTCTGAACAAATCTGAAAGATCGGGACACATCAGACAGATGCTCGGGCTCAGTAAGCTTGACCGGCTTGAAGAACTCCTCAAAATTGAGGCTAAGCAGCTTGAAAGTGAACGTAAAGGGATGAAAACTAGCCTGATGAGCGATGAAAAGGTCAAGAATCTTAATGATGATATCAAAGTGCTGAACGAAGTGATCAGTGAAACCGAACAAAAGATTGCACATGCTGAAGATGAAGTAAAATCAGCAGAATCTGCAAAATCGGATGCAATCAGCGCATTCAGAGCAGCGCAGGAGATGCAAAACAGGTATAATCAACTGAACAGCAAAATTGAAGTTAAGCAGACCGGGATTGAGAACACAGAGAAAAATATTGTTAAGCTTACTGCCGAAATTACCGGACTTGAAGAGAAGGAGGAAGAATACAGGAACAAGTCTGGTGTCAGAGAGGAATACCGGCAGGCTGAAGAGGAGCTGGCATCATTGAGGATTTTGCGTGATGGTTATAATAAACGGGAGCAGCTCCTCAAAAATCTGGCGGGGCATGATGAGTCGTGGAAGAAAACAGAACAGGAGTTATCATCTGACACAGCCAGGCTGAACGCTTTAGCGGGTAACAGTATCAGGCTTGAGGCAAAACAAAATGAAACAGCAGTTCTTACCTCAGCAATTGATGAAAATAAGGCTGCTGCCGGTATAATAGAAAACACTTTAGCTCCTCTTAAATCTGCACGAAGCAAAGATGAAAAAAGACTTCAACACATTAAAAAACTCGGAATTGATGCCGATTGCCCTGAATGCGAAAGACCCCTGGGCGATCATTACGATTTACTGATCAGAAAATACACGGGATCAATAAAAGAAACAGACGAAAAGATAAATATTCTGACAGTTCAGCTTACCGATGTTAATACCCGGGGCACCGAGTTAAGGGAAACATTGCAAAAGTGCACTAAAGAATTAAATGATTTCTTAAAGATAAAAAATGATGAAGATATCCTTAAAGCTCTGATTGCGGGACATGAAAAACAAAGAGCTGAAAAAGAGGAGCTGATCTCAGGAATCAAAGAGGAACTGAACGGGCTCGGGGAAATAAATTTTGATGCAGCGGCTTTTGAAGCTTCAGAAAAGAAAGTGACTACACTTAAAAAAGAAAATGACGAATTAAATAAACTTGAGGGTGAAATATCAAAACTCCCGGGAAAGAGAGCAGAACTGCCTGAACTTAATGAAAGGCTCAATACTCTTAATTCTGAACTTGCCGATTTAAGGAAGGATCTGCTGGCTCTGGGTTATGACCCTGTTGTCTTTGATCAGATTCAGGAGAACCGTGATAAGGCAGAAAATAATCTCCTGGCGAAAGAGAAATTTCTCGGGGAACTTAAAAACGGGTTCGATGTTAAAAACTCAGAACTCAATGGTATTAACCAACGCTTATCAGATAATGAAAAAAATAAGAAAGCTGTTGAGGATGCTGAGAATACGAAATTACTTTATGACAGGCTAAGAGAAACTGTCACCGGTTTCAAAAATACGGTTACGTCAAGAGAACTCCCTGAAATATCACGAATAGCTTCACATTTATTCTCACAGATCACTGCCGGAAGATACGAAGACCTCAGGATCAGTGAAGATTTTGAACTCTATGTATCAAGAGACTCAAAATCTGTTCTGCTCAGTACTCTTTCTGGGGGCGAGAAAGATCTTGCAGCTCTATGTATCAGGATAGCACTCAGTAAAAGGATATCCACTCTTGCTGGCCGTAACAATATGGGTTTTCTTGCACTTGATGAGGTTTTTGGGAGTCAGGACCGTGAGCGCCGTGATGAACTGACGCGTACGCTTAATACGATCTCAGCAGAGTTCCGGCAGATTTTTGTTGTCTCGCATAATGAGGATGTACAGGAGGAATTCCCGAACAGGCTGGTAATCTCACGAAAAGCCGGATTCAGCGATGCTGTTTTAGTGCGGGCTTAAATTCCTGTGAATATTTTGTGTTAATGTATGCAGCCCGGAGTATAATCCCCGGAACAATGGCTGTAAAAAGAAAATCCCGGCCGGTGAAAGCATCTGCCGGGATTTGATTAATTATACTACTTCAGCGGATCCCACTTTTCCCATTTCGGGCATGTGAAGATTGCCTTTTTATCTTCAATATGTCTGGAATTTGAAGTATGATGAAGGCAGGCACCAAAGTCATTCTGATCAGCCTCAAGAAACTGTGCGCTTCTGTGAAGTTCCCTCTCACCGCTC
>JABWCA010000068.1 GCA_013359345.1 Ignavibacteriaceae bacterium | reverse complement strand
ATGGGGCTGTTAAGCAGGCATCCGGCAATAAAGGCAGCTTCGCCCCAGGCCCCTATTTCAGATTGGTTTAAAGGGGATGATTTCAGGCATAACGGTGCATTTTATCTGAATTCAGCATTCCCGTTTTATTATGTTTTCGGGAAGAAGCGGGATTCACTGACAACAAAATGGGGACAGAGTTTTCAGTTTCCTCATGAGAACGGATATAAATTTTATCTTGAAACAGGAGCGCTTAAAAACTTTAATGAGAAGTATTTAAGGGATTCAGTAAAGTTCTGGCTTGAAGTTACTGAAAACGATACCTACAATGATTTCTGGAAAGCGCGAACCACAATTCCTCATCTTAAAAATATTAACACACCCACACTTACTGTTGGCGGGCTTTTTGATGCTGAAGACTGTTACGGAGCCTGGAAAACTTATGAAGCCATTGAAAATAACACCCCTGATAATCTGAATTTTCTGGTAATGGGGCCATGGTTTCACGGAGGGTGGGAAAGATCTGACGGTGATTCGCTCGGCAGTATTTATTTCGGTTCAAAAACCTCAGATTATTATAATGACAGTATTCTTGTTCCGTTCTTCAGTTATTTTCTTAAGGGGAAAGGTCGCGGGTATTTCACAGAAGCCGCAGTATTTGAGACCGGTGCTAATAAGTGGAATAAGTATGATAAATGGGCGCCGGCAAATACTCAGTCAAAGAGGTTTTATTTTAATCCCGGAGGCTTTTTAACTGACAGTATTCCGGCAAAATGGAATTATGATGAGTTCATAAGTGATCCCGCAAAACCCGTTCCTTTTACAAAAAATGACTCCAGGCGCATGAACAGAGAGTATATGGTTGAAGATCAGCGTTTTCTCATGGGGCGGCCTGATGTGCTGACATATTACTCTGATGTTCTTGATTCTGATCTGACTGTTTCGGGTGAGATTGAGGCAGATATTTATGTTTCAACCTCATCAACAGATGCCGACTGGGTGGTTAAACTGGTTGATGTATTCCCGGAAAATGATCCTGAACTTGCCGATACTCTGAGAGGTTTTGAAATGCTGGTAAGAGGTGAGCCGTTCAGGGGGAAATTCAGAAACAGCTTTGAAAAACCCGAGCCTTTTATTCCTGACCGGGTTACAAATATAAGGTTTAAGATGCCCGCCGTAAACCATACATTTAAAGCGGGGCACAGGATAATGGTGCAGGTTCACTCCTCATGGTTTCCGCTTGTTGACAGAAATCCGCAGAAGTTTATGGAGATTCATAAAGCCGGTGATGCTGACTACATTAAGGCAATTCACAGGATGTTTTACGGAGAAAAAGCGGCTTCGTCAATTATTTTACCGGTCAGAAACCGATAGGGTTGATCTTCTGCAAAAGATGGCGGGAGTCGTT
The DNA here is from genome assembly GCA_013359345.1 of Ignavibacteriaceae bacterium. Classification (GTDB taxonomy): domain Bacteria; phylum Bacteroidota; class Ignavibacteria; order Ignavibacteriales; family Ignavibacteriaceae; genus JABWCA01. The sequence continues at coordinate 14,882 of JABWCA010000068.1, read as the reverse complement.
TAACAATTTAAAGGAAGTATTTTAATTCAGAAATTTAAAGCTGCCGGCACAATAAAGTACCGGCAGCTTTTTTATGTTCTGAAATTACTGAGGAGCTTCGTCTGTGTATTTTTCTTTAATCGCAGAGCTTTCAAGTGCGTGGTCAATGTCTTCCAGCCCAAGAATTCTCTTTGCAAGAGATTTGCCGTCAAGCTCATGGAATTCGAGCACTTCAAGGGGTGTGCCGCACTCTGGGTAGTCATCCAGACCAAATCTTGTAAAATTCCTTCCCTGAATCAACCCGGTTTTTGTAAGCGAATCAAGAAGCCTGTCGCCAAGTCCGCCTGTATTACTGTGATCTTCGAGAACATAGATATTCTCAAAGTCACTCACGACTGATTTCAGCCATTCGGGATCAATTTTATTCAGCCAGGGCATATTAATCACCATAAGTGAATAGCCCAGCTTTGTGAGGAAATCGGCTGCAACGAGCGCCTCATGCAGCATGACGGGTCCGTAACCAAACAGAATACCGTCTTTTCCTTCGGTGAGCTTTGAACCTTTTCCAACCTCAAAACTGTAGTCCGCAGGAAGCTGTATAACCTCAGGTGAAGGCCCTATTACCAGGCGGAGCACGCAAACACCTTCAGCATCTTCGATAAAGTATTTTGTTGCAAGCCTTGTTTCAGTTGCGTTGCAAGGCTGCACAATTGTAACATTGGGGAGCGCACCGAACGATGAAATATCCCTGACGCTCTGATGTGATTTACCGGGTCCCGCCGGGATCATACCCGAGAAGTGGCAGGTATAGATGATTTTATTCTTTTCGGTAGCGTTGTTGTAAATCTGCTCATTACCGCGGGCTGCAAGAAAACTTGCAAAAGTGTTAACTATCGGGATCAGCCCCATGTGAGCGAGTCCTCCGGCCATTGAGACCATATCCTGCTCCGCTATGCCGTTCTCAATGAACCTGTTGGGGTAAGTATATTCGAATTTGCGAAGCTTGCAGTCGGCCGAAAGATCTCCGTCCAGAACGACAAACTTCTTATTGGTTTCGGCAAGTTCAACAAGAGTGTTACCGTAAGCTTCTGTCACGAACTCCTTTGTGAGTTTTGATGCGGATCCCGATTCAACTCTTACATGCGGAATGGAAATTCTCTCAATGCCCAGCTCATCGGTATATCCGTTAATCTGTGATGTCAGGTAGTCAAGTCCCTCATGGAAATACTGATCTTCGGGAGCACCTGAATGCCACTTATAGAGTACGCGCTGAGTATGATCCTTAAAATCCTTTTCCATAAAATTAACGCCTTTACCCTTAATGGTATCGGCAATTATGAATTTTGGTTTATCGGTCACCTTATCAAGCTCAGAAAAGGTTTTATCAAGAGTTTCAAAATCATGTCCGTTTATTCTGACCACATGCCAGCCAAAAGCAGTTATCTTCTCGGTAAGATCCTCGATATTATTTACATCTTTAACAAGCATATCGGTCTGGTATTTGTTATGATCCATGATAACGGTTATGTTGCAGACCTTCTGGTGTGCAGTGACCTGCAGAGATTCCCAGATCTGTCCTTCCTGAAACTCGCCGTCGCCTGTCAGAACGTAAACATGACCGCCGTTGCCGGCGTAGGTTTTTGCCCATGCCATTCCCTTGCCTTTTGCAATACCCATACCCAGTGAGCCGGTGCTTGATTCCACACCCGGTATTCTTACTTCGGGATGGCCATCAACACCGCCAAGTCTTCGGAGCATCAGGGCTTTCTCTTCAGGCAGTATACCGAGGGCATAAAAGAGTGAGTAGAGTCCGGGAACATCGTGTCCTTTTGATGAAAAATATATATCACGGTCGGGTGAATCCAGACCCTTTTCAAAAATATTTAATCTTTCAAGATAGAGGTAAGTAACTATATCTGCAGCACTTAAGGAAGAACCGAGGTGGCCGCTGCCGGCTTTTTTGACCATTACCAGTGTATTGAACCGGCACATGTCAGAAAACAGCTGCAGTTTTTTATATTTATCTCCCTTTGCGTTTCTTACTTTATCAAATTCGCTCTTCTGAATTAATCTGAATGACATAATCTTATTCTGAAACCTTTTTGTTATTTTAGCTTACAAATTTACGAATAATTGGGGGGAGTTTGAAAAGTGCGGGTGTTACATTAAGGTTATTTTTTAGTTTACCTTCTCACCGTGACAAGCTCCTCATTTTTTCCTTAAAAACATGCTTTCCCTTCAGAAAACAGGAATGATATTTATTAAAGAATCTGCGGAAGAATTAAGAAAAACAGTCAGTCAAAAAGAATTCAGGCTGCTTCTTTTAATCATTTTCTCTGGACTTCTCGTGAGGCTGGCATTTTATCTGTATTTCACCACAGACGGGCGTGCGGATCTTTTTGAATACGGGGAAATAGCCAGAAACATTTTATCTGGCAATGGGTACTCACTCTTCTGGTTTTCGGGGGAGGGCCTTGAGCATACGTCTGCTGAGGGTGTAACTCCTTTCCCTTCTGCTTATATGGCACCAGCCTTCAGTTTTATCATTCTTCCTCTCTTCCTGACGCAAAATGCACTGGTCACTCATATCGGATTTATTCTTGTTCAGAGCATTTTATATTTTCTGATAACTTATCTGCTGCTGAAACTCACGATCAATCAGGGAGGAAAAGCGCTTATTGCGGCAGTTGCGGTTTATGCAGTTAATCCGGAATTTATTGCCGCATTCAAGTCTCCCACACCGGTGCTGATTTATCACCTGCTGATATTGCTTTTTCTGTATCTGGGAGCGGGATCAACAGATTCCCTGAAAAAAATAGTCATTTTCGGGATTGCCGCCGGAACCGGGCTTCTGCTCCGTTTTGAGTTTCTGATCATTGCTGTTTTTGTTCCTGTATCGCTTGCCGTAATTAAAAGAAATAAATCTTATCTGCTGGTTCCTCTTATTGCATTGTGTATGCTGACTCCCTGGATTGCGAGAAATTATGCTGTATTTGGTGAACCGCTGCTCAGCACATCAACAGGCCTTAATTTATACAGAGGAAATAACCCATACGAAACAGGAACTTGGGCTGATGAGAAAATAGATTCTCTGATAAAAAGTCTGCCCCGTGATGAAAAATTCGAGATACATTTTAATGCAATGTATATGAGTGAAGCAGTGAATTACATTGACGGTGACCTGCCGGGATTCTTCATGAAGATGCCGGAGAAAATAAGCGGGTTGTTTTTCGTATCCACGGGAAGCAGGGCAGGGGATCTGGTTCATAATATAATCTCTGCATTACTTCTTATCTTTTTTTTACTGTATCTCATCAAAACAAAGGGTAATATTGAAGCAAAAACGGTGATGACTGTTATACTGCTTTCCACAATTGCGGTTACTGCAGTCTTCTTCTCGATACCGAGATACGGAACAATGATGAGGATTATTTTTGTGCCCTTTGTGTGGGAGGGGGTATTTTTTATAGTAAATAAAATAAAGAAATAAAATTCACCCGTCAGAATGAAAGCTAAAAGAGAACAAGAAGTTTTCATTCTGATAAGAGAATAATGATAAAGCCGCTACAGCACCTTATTCAGGAAGGGATATTGTTTCCGGATTAAACCTTATTACAAACTCTGTGCCGTTTCCACCGGTGGTAAAACTTATAGTTCCTCCATAATCTTCAATGATCTGTTTTGCTGTGAATAATCCTATCCCGTGTCCGCCTTTTTTACCGGTAACTCCTTTTATGAAAAGTGTTTTTATGATATTTGCAGGGATACCTGTACCGTTATCTTTAACTTTGAGGCAGATTCCTCTTTCATCAGAATCAACAGAAATTATTATACAAGGATCATTGTGTCTATGAATAAGCGCCTGAAAAGAATTATCAAGGAGAGTTGAAAGAATTCTTTCAAGTTTATGCCTAGGGAATCTTACAATAATCTCCTGTAAGGGCATTGTACAACTGAGCTTAACGTTACTGTTTTTTTCACCATATCTGCCGGCAACTTCTTTGATTGTTTCACCGATTCTGCAGTAAAGAAATGAAAAACAAAGAGTGATCAGGGAATTTATAACCTCTCTGATCATAATGAGGTTTTGATAAATGTATTTTGAATTTACGGCTAATTCTGCAGATAAAGTTTTTTGTGACCAGGTACCTTGATTCAGAGTTCTCAAACGTTCAGAAAGGTTGTTATAATTAGTCGAATATTTTATAATCAGTGACTTTATCTCTGTGGTGAACCGGCTGCAGCACCTGTGTTCTGATAAACTAATCAAGTCTTCATAAATCTCCGCGAGGTCTTTTGAAGTAACATTATTGTATTCTTTTACACTCTTAAGAAACCTATCCATCACTTCCTGATCCGGTGCGGCTTCTTCACTAATATTATTAACGTAAAGCGAGATTCTGTTAATATTCATCAGAGAAGATTCACCGTGCCTGAAATTGCGTAGTCTGGAATCGAGTTTCAATATAATATCCTCAAAGGATTCCTCTTCCCGTCTGTTTTTGTAATAATTGTTCAGCAGAAAGAAAATTATAAGCTGCGGAAGCAAAAGAATTACCGGAGCAGTATAAAATGTCAGATCGCGTCCGCTTACCCACCCATCGTTATCAGGGAAGTACCGGAGTATCAGATTACTCAGGAGACTCAGCAAAAGAAAGATTGATCCCGGAATCAGTGATATTCTCAGGATTCCGCTTAAATGCACTCCTCTGATAAATTTTTTGAATCTCATCTTTTTGAGCATGATGAATGCCCGCATAATTATGACGGCCAGCAGAGTTGTAAGAATAAAACCAATGATCAGACGGTTTGCCTCACCGGATACGAAAATTCCCGAAAGTTTTTTGCTCATAACGGCCCAATATGCCCTCAGACCCTCAGATTCACGAATAGTGATTCGATCACCCGGATTAACATTGATCTTACGCATGATCCCTGAAGCAGGGAATACTACTTTAAGCAACAGGTCACCATGATTATCAGGCAAACCGAAAATCTGAGTTTTAGAGCTTATTCCCGCATATCCGGAGCCGCCGTCAATCCGCCGCCAACCTGTAAGTTTACCGGAACTGTACAAATACATTGTTACCCCGATGGCACTGCTGTTTGATTCAACTCCCTCAACTGTGACCTTTACAAAATTATTTTTATCTGAAACAGACTGCGGGAGAATATTAATATATGCATTCAGGAATCCTGAGGCCTGAGCCACATAAAAATCAGGATAGCCGTCATCAAGAAGATCAAGAGAAGTCATTCCCGTCTGCAGGGTATTAAGCTCTTTGCTGCTCAGGTAAACTGAATCGGTGATATTCCTGAATTTGATTGTAGTTACGGTTTCATTAAGATAAAACTGAAGACCGTGGATATCGGTAAGTACGAGGTCAGTTTTTCCGTCATTATTAAAATCCTGAGCAGAGGCACCATAGGTTACAAGGGTGTCGTTTATTCCGGATATGGCTGTTAAATCATCAAAACGAACGCCGTTGATATTTTCAAAAATCTGCGGCTGATCATTTCTGTGACCCACCGCCAGGTCGGGATCACCGTCATTATCAAAATCAGCAAAAACAGCCGAATTTGCTCTTTTACCATTACCACATGAAACCCCGGCATCATCGGTAATTTCAATGAATCTTTTTCCTGACCGGTTAAGAAACAACTGATTACCTTTCAGCCAGTTGCAGATATACAAATCATCCCAGCCGTCATTATTTATATCGCAGAAAGCAGCCGAAACAGTACCCCAATCACTGCCGAGACCCATCTCAAGGGTGACATCTGTAAATCCTTTCCCTGAATTGCTTAAAAATAGCCTGTTTGAGGCCAGATAACTCGTCATGAACAGATCCAGAAAGCCGTCGTTGTTCACATCAGCAAGTACTGCGCTTTCTGATCTGAATATATCGGTTTTAAGATCATATTCTCCGGTCATATCCCTGAAATATCCTTGGCCGTTATTAATGAAAAGAATGTTAGGCCCGGTCAGTCTTGTTAAGATAAGATCTTCCGCACCCGATTCGTCAACATCCCCGATAGTAACGCCAAGATCGAAGATTTTATCATTAGAAGCAGGGTCATCGGGTATCTGCCCGTCAAGCCCCCTTTCTACCGATACATTAGTCAGGTAATTTGAATATGCATTTTTATCAAGATCTGTGTATAACTTGTTTACATCAAAGATATCGGTCACGAAGAGCTGTTCGCTTCCGGGAATCAGCCGGCCCGTACCGCAACCGTACATGTTACCGCGTGAAAGATAATATTCCTTCAGATTGTAACTTACCGAACCGGGGATGCCTGAATCTGACTTAATTTGTCCTGAAATCCGCTTTAATATCCTGGAATAACCGGCAGTAAACAAAATCTGCGATGAATCATGTGAACTGTAAATATGTGTCACTTTGGCAGGGTGACTGTTTGTAACTGCATTATAACTTATTTTCTGCAGGTTCTCATTTAATATTATCTGAAAGACTTCTCCGTTTGAGGTCAGTATAGTAGTGTTACCCTGTCCGGAAGAGGAAATCTGAGAAATTTCATCTGCTCTGAATCTTCCCGAATGAGGTGTGTAAAATGAGTCGATAACAATCTCTTTGTAAGTCCCTTGTGAATTAAAGACAATGTGCAGCCGGTCGTTTCTGAGGGCAGCGAAAAATTCTGAGTTACCGTCAAAAATGAATCTCCGGTAAGGGTAGGTGTATTTCCCGGGAACTACTACCGGATTGCTAAATCTGAACAGCACTTTCAATTCAGGGACTCCGGCCTCAAACCTTAATTTATAGAGAGCATCCTTTCCAAACAGAACAGAATCCTGTTTGAAACTCCGTTTTACTAACCTAAGATCATTAGATGGATGGAGCAACAGCGGATGCCTTGAAGAAATCTGCATAGAGCCATTATCCATCCTGAGTGTCATTATCTCATTCAATCCTAAGACAATTATCTCATTCTGAGCGGTAAATGTAATCTCATGTATACCCTCTGAAAGTGGAGAGACTAATTTTTGCAACACCACCGTATTATCTGAAGTGAATTTCCCCAGAAGAAGTATCTCACTCAGGAGTATATTTGATCCGAATGCGTCCTTTTTTTCAACCGATACAACTATGTAATTGCCATTAAAATCAGCATAACCGATTTCATATTCTCCTGCTGCCCAGATAATTTCCCAGCCTGAATGACTGAGTTTCAAGATTTCCTTTTGTGAGTATGCATAGATAGTGCCATTTTCAGTAATGACATCTTTAATATATGAATTAGCGCCTAAAGGAGGTGACCGAACTACCTGATAGTTGCCTGCTGTATCAATGTTGCCCGGTTCAGTTTCTTTGTCAGCTGAAGGGTTCCCGGGAGTGTGATATGGCAGATATGCAGCATAAATTATCAGCATCGTTGCGATGACAAGCCAGACGATAATTTGTTTACACTGCATAACGCACCAATTTAAATGTTCTGTTGATTTTGTGAGTAAAAAATTATTTTACAAGAAGTAATTTCCGAAAAATTGATTTTTGCCCGAAAGTACTCCTCAGGAAATAAGTACCGCTTGCATATTGTGAAAGATCAATGGTGTACAGGTATTTGCCTGAATTCAAAAAGTCCTGTCTGGTTGATGCAACTTCTCTGCCGCCGGCGTCAAAGATTACAATATTTAGTGTTCCGGATGAGGGGATAAAGAACTCCACACCAGTGCCGGGATTAAACGGATTGGGGAAACACTCAGAAACCGCAAACATTGAGGGGATCAGTTCCGGCTGTTGTTTTACCGATGTCAGAGGATTTACTGATCTGTAAATACCGTTCCATGCTGTACCGGCATAAAGAAATTTATCTTTGCTTAAAGCAAGAGTTGCCACATAATTGCTTCCCATCCCCGTTATTTTATCAGTCCATAAATTTCCGCCATCGGAAGAATAAAACACACCGATATTACCGGCAGTATAAACCTCATTATCATTCACAAAGATCAGATCATTCAAATATCCTGCATTTTGTAATCCGTTGTTCAGAGGTAACCATGTAATGCCGCTGTCTGTGGATTTATATACACTGTTATATCCCGCAGCATACAAATGCCCTGTTGAAGAAGCGGTTATTTTGCTGATATTATTATCCGGAACTGATGATAAATTCCACGTAAGTCCAGCATCAGATGATCTGTAAACTCCTGAATACAGAGTGGACGCAAAAATATTGATGCCGTCTGCAGAGAAGAGTTCATTAATATAAAGATCCGGGAAAGAGCTTACTTTCGACCATTGTTGGCCGCCTGAGACTGAGATATAGAGGCCGTTTCCGGAGCCCAGCATCCACTCTGAATCAGACAGTTTAAGAAAAACCTTTACTCCGGCTGCATTCTGCAACCCATAGCTTGAGTTCACCCAGGTCAGACCTTTGTCAGATGAATAGAAAAATCCACCTTCTGACATCTGACAACAGTAATAAAGCACACCACCTTCAAGTTTAAGATCACTTATATATCCGTTGCCTTCTGCGGGTGTTCTGTTCTGCCAGCTTAAACCGTTATCGCTGCTGAACAAAATCCCGGGCCCATTATTGACGGAGATGATTTCATTCTCATGCGTGAATACTATCGAAAGTATACTAGCGTTAACCATTCCCTGATTTTTAATCTCCCAGTCTGTGCCCGAATCTGTTGATTTAAGGATTCCAAATCCGACTCCACCCACATATATATCAGTGCCTCCTGTATAGAGAATTGAATAAACCATGTAATTCTGAAAATTCAGCGATGCAAGCTGCCATGACTGCGCTCCGTCGGTTGATCTGTAAATGCCGCTTGCAGTGCCGAGCAGCAGAGCCCCGTTATTCAGTTGAACAATAAGTCTTGCTGCATTTATATATGGAAGACCAATGTTCACACTGCTCCATGTGGCTCCCTGATTTGTTGATTTAAAGAGCCCTGATTGAGCGGTAGTCACATAAATATTATCACCTGCATCAGCGTATAAGCAGTTGAAAGTCTGATTTCCGGATGGAAGTCCCTGATTAACAGGAATCCAGCTTGTTCCATAATCCGGGCTTTTAAAGATACCTTTACTGTTTATTGCCACATACAGGGTGCCTGTGCTGCTGTTGGTTATTCTTGCAATTGATGAATCAGGCAGTCCCTCGCTCACACGTGTAAAAGTACTGCCATTATCTGTGGATCTGAATAAACCTTTCTTGTATGTCCCGACAAATAAATCACCGTTGATATTCCTGTGGACATAATAAACAGCAGTATTTTGCGGCAGCCCGTTGCTTACATTCTGCCAGTTAACTCCGTCATTGGTAGTTAACAATAATCCCTGGGAACCTGCTGCGCTGTATATACGGCCATCAACACATGCAACAAAATTACTGACTGCGTAAATCTGGTTATTGATGACAGACCAGCTCTCACCGGCATCAGTTGATGCATACAAATTATATGAGTTATTTGCTTTTGCCAGAATCTTGCCGTCTGAACATCTGATTATTGCAGAAATGCTCGCTCCGGATGGTCCGTTTAAATGCTCCCAGAAATTCTGTGAATTTATGGGGGATAGTAAGATTATAATGAAGAAAATTATGTTTTTCATTTGAGGCCCTCACTTTAAAAACAGCATTTTAATTGTTGAATGAAATTTTCCTGCTTGCAGTCTTGCCAGATAGATGCCGCTCGGATAAGCCGACATATCAATTTTTATTGAATAGGTGCCCAGCAACTGAAACTCCTCAACTGCCGTCATTATTTCCTCCCCGTTAATACCATAAATCCTGAGCGAAACTTTTGATTGGGAAGGGAGTGAATAGGAGATTGTTGTTGACGGATTAAATGGATTGGGATAGTTATTGCAGAGTCTGAACTGCACATCAGCAAAGAGATTAAGTTCAATTTCAGGGGAGAATGAAACTGAACCATCTTCATACTCTGCTTTTATTCTGTAATATGAAACACCATTTTCAACATTGGGATCGTAAAAAAGGAAGTCCCCGGCAGATTCTTTTATGGTATTTACGTTAAACTCACCTATGCTGTCCCACTCCCTGATGCTCCCTCTTTTTTCAACACCAAATCTTCTGATCCTTGTAACGTTATTCATTAGCCACTTAATTTCAGCACCGTTTTCGGAAGCCGTTACAGAGAGTGTGATAAATTCAGGAATGATATTCATTACTTCATCAGAGATGGAATAAATACCATCAGTGTATCCCACAATCAGGGCATTTCCATCAATTACAGCCATATGGTTTTCATCATAGCCGCTTAACCTGAAGAAGCCATATTCAGTAAGATGAAGGGGATCGGTTCGGTCCAGAACCCTTATCTCAGTGCTTCCAATCAGAAAAATATACTGATCCTTTAACAGCCAGTGTCTTAAAAACCCGCAACCCGTAAGCTCACTATATGACAGAACAACGGGATCAGCGGGATCACTTATATCTATGGTTGATATGCTAAGATCAAAGCCATTGGATGATTCCAGGCTGTAAGCAAGATCTCCTGCCGGAATTACCAAAGGGGCATCATACATATTGTTCTGAACGGAGGATACAATAACCGGAAATGAAGGATTGCTTATATCCAGAATAAACAGGTCAAAAGCTTTATTAACAAAAAGGTAATCACCCTGAATCTGAATATCTGAAATGCGGGTGCTGCCAATAGAAATCATTCCCGTTTCAAAAGGATAAGCAGGATCTGAAATGTCAATAATCCTTACCTGATTCCAGTCGCTGATGAACAGCTTATCACCCCTGGTTGCAATTAATTCGTAATAATTATTTGATGTGCTCTCTAATCTGCTTAATAAAAAGGGATGGAATGGATCACTGAAATTGTATATGAATAATCCCTGTTGGGACTGAGTCAGGAACAGCAGGGAATCAGATACCAGCATTTCCCCCTGCACCAGATCACCGGTTTTTAAGATATCAAGGGTATCGATAAATCTTAAACCTGCTGGATCAGATATATCGTAAAGCCCAAAAATCTTACGGCTGTCAAAGGCTGGCACATAATCATATTGTTTCAGCGCAATAAGATAATTTCCGTACGCTGCCGAATTTCGCAGATAGTATGCTCCGCTCACAGAATCAACCAGAGAATAGTTGTAAGCACTCTGAACCTCAAACTGTGAGAATTTAGCCGTTTCTATTAGACAGGAATCATCTTCACTGCTGCAGAATCCGGTAAGATAAATTTTTCCGGATCGGTCAATTGCAGCAGCAGTCTGGCGGTCGCACATACTGCCGTTATCCAGTTTTGCAATGCCTCTTACTGCTCCATCCTGAGTATACTTGATGGTTATAAAATCGAGACCTGTGTTAATGCTTGTTGTATATCCTGATGCAATTATGGTGAAAGAATTATCCGTTTCCTCAAATATTGAGAGAGATGTCATACTGTCAAGAGAGCTAGCAGAACCATCAAAGTATCTGACCCATTCCGGAGTTGTCCATCCCCAATAAGGTAGCTTGAAGATGACCCAGTTAAGATTTCCGTCTGATTTTTCAGTAATGCCGCCCACCCATGTATTATTGTATTCATCCACAACAATTCCCATTGGAAAATCAAACCCATGATCGGGAGAGTCAAAATTGTAACTGAATACCTCATTGCCGTTCTGATCATATTTGATGGTATAAATATCATACGTTGATCTTCCGGCGTCACCGTTCATTGATCCGCCGGTGAGATACACGTTGCCTTCAGCGTCTGCGGTTATTCTGCTTGCAACGTCATACCATGGCCCGCGGTTATATTTCCTGACCCAGGATTCCTGTCCCGTCGGGTTGATCTTCACTGCCAGATACTCGTAACTTGTGCCGGTACCGAGGCTTCGTCCGGCAATATAGGCATATCCGGAATTGCTGATATACATATCCTCAATATAGTCAAGCTGCCCGGGGCCCGAATAGGTGTATTCGTAAACAATTCCGCCTGATTTTGAGTATTTGATGATTCGGATGCAGGCATTATCACCATATTGAGTGTAACCTCCGGCATAGATATTACCTGTTCCGTCAGACTTCACAAAGCGCGGAATGTCATCGGTTATTCCCGGCGAGGACCATTCACGGGACCATAGCATATTGCCTGCAGTATCGTATTTTGTAATCAGAAAATCAAATCCCGAAGTATCTGAGCAGCTCTTGCCTGCTATAACCGGATTATTCTGATAATCTGTACAAACGGCTGTCGCAGAATCATTGGCACCTGAGCCGCCGTCAGTATAGCGGCACCACATCAGATCCCCGGTGGGACTATATTTTGCCAGAATCATGTCATTGCCTGATGAGGGAAATCTTACCATTCCGGTAATAAAACTGTTAAAATTTTTATCTGCAGTTATACCTGTGGTGATTGAAAATTCGGAGGAATCTACACGGAGGACTCTCACCCATTCAGTCAGGAGTTGTCCTTTTAATGAACCTGCTCCGGTCAGAATGATGAGGTGAATAAGTACTAAGCAACTTTTATATAGCTTCATTTTTTGAACCTGTTTTGGTTTTACAATAACATTGCAAAGAATGTGCCATATTAAAAGTGATTGCTGAATGAAATAATTACATTTTGTATCCCGGTTTTATTAACGAAAGTTTACTTACAATCAACAAAAGTATATTATCAGGCGGGGGGGCCTGGAATTTCCTTTATCGCTTTATCTAGCCCTGCCCTGGTAATACCCGCCATTTTTGCAGCCAGATTATGATTATTTCCTGCTTTTCTGAGAAGATTTGTAAAGTATCTTACTTTAAAATTTCTTTTAGCTGTTTCGTAGTCAATGTTCTCATCAGAAATCTTTTCATTTTGTGCGGTACTGAACTGCAAAGATTCAAAATGTTTTCCGGTAATAACACTGTCATCAGGAATGCTTAAAGCGACCGTCTTAAGTATAAGATTCTGGAGTTCTCTTACATTTCCGGGCCAATCATACCCCTTAAGCAAATCGAAAGCATCATCTGAAAGTTTCAGGCAGGAGTTGCCATAGAATCTGGAGGAGAATTTATTAATAAAATATTGAGCAAGCGGTAAAATATCTTCACGTCGTTCACGCAAAGGAGGAACATTAATTGACACAGTATCAATCCGGTAATAAAAGTCAGCCCTGAGTGCTCCGGCGTTAACTTTTTCGTGCAGATTCTCATTTGCTGCAAAAATCAATCTTAGCCTCAGTTTCCTGTTCAGAGTTTCGCTGCTCCCAACCGGAGCAAAAGTTTTATACTGCATAAACTGAAGCAGTTTAAGCTGCAGATTCTCACTGATGCTTGAGATTTCCGGGAAATAAACAGTGCCGTTTTCTGCCGATTCAAGTTTTCCTTTCTTTGATTGAGCAGCACCGGTAAAGGCTCCCTTTGAGTATCCGAAAAGTTCAGATTCAACCACGCTTTCACTCAGGCTTGAGAGCGGGACGGTAAGGAATATCTGGTTATTTACAGCACTTCTCCTGAATATCTCATAAGCAACCATATCCTTTCCTGAACCTGTTTCGCCTGTGATAAGAATATCTGTATCCATTGCGGCAAACCGTTCAATCAGTTCATTGATGTGCTTCATTTTCTCGGATACACAGATAAAAGGATCGCGGTTATCATTGATCATCTCGTTCAGATAACTGATCTTATCAAGGAGTCCCGATTTTTCTTTTATAACTTCGATTTTCTGTATGAGTATTTGAAGATTAACATCCTTTGGAATGAAGTCTGTGGCGCCTGCTTTAATGGCTTTTACAACCAGCTCGGGGCTTGTATAATCTGATATGATAATAACCGGCGGGGAGGAAACGGCTCCTGATTTAATCAGGTCGAGAATTTCGAGCCCTGACATATCCGGCATCCGGATATCGAGTAAAACTGCCACTGCATCAGGGTTTGATTTTATGAGAGTCAGCCCTGTGATTCCGCTGTATGCGGTTAGCACAAAATAGTGCTTCTGAAGAAATAACTTTAAATCTTCGAGAAATGGAACGCTGTCATCAATGATCAGTAACTTTTCCATACCCTAATCTTGAATTAATTGTCCTAAGGGATAATCCGGTAAACATTCAGGAAACCGAAGTATTTTATCCCATAACTTAAAATAAGTAAATTTGAATATATTGTCAAGAAGGGGGAAACTGATATTTTTTTATTGATTGAGAACGGTAATAAATGACGTTCAGAAACCATTACAGGTCTGTGTGCAAATCACATAGGATAGCATCAAAGCTATACATACACAGCCGTAATTAAGTAAAAACAATGGAAAACACAGGCCTTAATTGTTGATCCCATACATTGTTTTCCGATCCTTTCTATCCAGTCTGAGCACGTTAATACAGATAGTTGTAAAGCTGAAAAACTGCCTGATGACTTTCGTCCGGAGTTAATATTTCTTCTTTCTTTGCTATTGTGAAATTTCGCATTATACACGACTTTCTCAACTCCATCAGAACTAATCGGATCGGAATGATCAACCGGGAGGCTGAAGCTCATTACGGTTTTGAGTACTCTCTCCGGGGATCAGATGTTCCTCCGTTTCGATTTTTATCCTTCCCCGCGAAAAAATTAAATAAACAGGTACTGCTTCCCGGAATCAGATCAGTATAGGTTTATCATTGCGCTTACCTTGAATAAACTGCAATTACAGCATGTATTATGAAGCTAAACAGGTAAATGTTCAATTAAAAGCCGTTTTTATCGTGATAAATAATTTTTTATCCTGAATTTAAGAGCATTTAGCCCGGTTTTCTTTTGGTTTGATTTAACATTTTATTAACTTATTGTGCATAAAAATAAGAGCTTTATTTATTCCCCATATCATCTTCCCGATTATCCCGATCTGAGGTTTGCTTCAGCTCAATTTAATAATATTAAGCGATTACAGGATAAACATGAAAAAAATTATTTTTTTTGCTGTGATGCTGCTGTCA
>JABWCA010000353.1 GCA_013359345.1 Ignavibacteriaceae bacterium | reverse complement strand
GTAACAAAAAAAGACTTCTCATAAATATCTGTATAATTTTTATATTTAAAACAATATCGGATTTTAATTAATTCCAGTAACAATCAGGTGAAAATATGCTCGAAAAATTCATCAGCTACAATTATCAGGCAAATCAGATAATTATAAGATGTATAGAAGAAAACAAAGTTCACGATGAAGAAATCATCAAACTGACTTCACACATAATAAATGCCCAGCTTATCTGGAACTCACGGATGGATACAGAACTTAGCCCTGTGCCTGTGTTTCAGATCCATCCGGTTGCAGATCTTCAGATGCTGAATGAAATTGCGTGCAAGGGCACCCTCAGGATATTTAACCGTTACAAAGATGAACATCACAGTAATTTAATCTCTTACAAAACCACCCAGGGCGTTCCTTTTGAATCCCTTTCGGAGGATATCATTCTCCATATCTGTAATCACGGCACCTACCACCGCGGACAGATAGCCAAACTCCTCAGAGCAGCAGGAATAGCGCCACCCTCTACAGATTACATATTCCTTATCAGAAGTCAGTGACATCAGCCCGCCGCGGCGGGACAGTGTCATCAGTGACATCAGTGACATCAGTGACACCAGTGACATCAGCCCGCCGCGGCGGGACAGTGTCATCAGCCAGTTGCGGCGGGTCAGTGACATAAGAAAGACGTTTTTGCAAACTTTCCGGAAAAATCCATAAAAATTATCTTCATAAAGTTGTTTGGTATAAATTGATTTGATTAGTTTTACTGAGGATTGTTTTGTGAATAAGTGGTTTTATTCAATGGGTGACAATCTGAAATTCAGAATTAAAAATTTTGTCGGGAGAATAAAATGAAGGAAGAAAAAAATAATCTGTACAATAAGGCACTTCAATTTGCAGTGCGAATGGTGAAGTTGCGCGAATATTTTGCGGAGAAGAGAAGGGAACACATTTTATCGAAACAAATCCTGAGATCAGGTACATCAATTGGGGCTAATATTGCTGAAGCAAATGCATCGGTTTCAAGAGTCGATTTTACGAATAAGCTCGCTATAGCCTTAAAGGAAGCTAATGAGACCAAGTTCTGGCTTCAGTTACTTCATGCTACAGAATATCTTTCAAATGAGCAGTATGAAAGCCTTTATAAAGATGCAGATGAGTTATGTAAGATCTTATACACCCTGATTAAAAAGAACAGAAAATTCAAAAAATCCTGAAGGATAGTTGACCCCTGATTTTTTTTACTTAAAATTTTAAATAATTTCCGTTTACTCATGAATGATGTTACTGATGTTACTGACCCGCCGCGGCGGGCTGATGTCACTGATGTCACTGATGCCACTGTTTAAAGGTTTTTATGCTCCTCATAGACTACATAATCGTTGTTGTTTACCTTCTTTCGATGGTTGCCATCGGGGTTTACTTTCAGAAGAAGGCGTCAAATTCAATCAACTCATTTTTCCTTGCCGATAAAGAGCTGAAGTGGTGGGCGCTTGGTGCGTCGGGTATGGCGTCAAACCTGGATGTAAGCGGCACGATGATAAATACCGCGTTACTTTACTCGCTGGGTATTTCAGGATTTTTTATTGAAATCCGCGGCGGAATAGTCCTGATTCTTGCCTTCCTGATGATCTACATGGGGAAATGGAACAGACGGGCTGAAGTTATGACCCTGGCCGAATGGATGGAATTCAGGTTCGGATCAGGCCGGGAGGGGAAGATAGCCAGACTGATTTCCGCGCTGGCAATATTATTAAGCACGGTTGCCATAGTCAGTTATTTTGCTGTTGGCGCAGGAAAGTTTATAAGCGAATTTCTGGGATTACCTGCGTTTCTTGGAATTGCTCCTGAGTTCTGGGCATCGCTGATAATGATAGGCCTTGCAATGATTTACACGGTTTCAAGCGGGTTATACGGGGTGGTATGGACAGACGTTGTACAGGGAGTTCTGATTTTTATTTCAATATCGGTTGTGGTGGGAATCGTAATGGTAAACTACGGGCTTCCGGATGTATTTACTGTATCAACACCGCTTAAAGACGGGGGATTCATCTCCCATGAAACAACTGCCCGTGACTGGAGCAGCATAATTCCTCACTGGACCCTTGATATACCTGAAAATTCAAGCTACTCGATCTACAACCTCTTCGGAATTTCGATCCTGTTTTATCTGATCAAAACTTTCATTGAAGGCAGCGCAGGTACGGGCGGTTATATGATCCAGAGATTTTATGCATCGAAGAGTGACCGTGAAGCGGGACTGCTCTCCGCATTCTGGACTTTCCTCCTTTCTTTCAGATGGCCATTCACAATATCTCTTGCAATAATTGCAATTAATGTGTCTCAGTCGAATCCCGAAGTCATGAAAGACCCCGAAAGAGTTCTTCCCTATGTGATTAACAATGTTCTTCCGGCAGGCTTAAAGGGACTGCTTGTGGCAGGATTAATGGCTGCTGCCATGTCAACTTTTGATTCAATAATAAACTCGGGTTCATCATACTGGGTCAAGGATATCTATCAGACCTTTATCAATAAAAATGCGACAGAGAAACAGCTCATCAGACACTCACGCTGGTCGTCAATAATCCTTGTTGTGCTGGGACTCCTTCTCACTCTTAATCTTTCTTCTATCAATCAGATCTGGGGCTGGCTTACCATGAGTATGGGTGCGGGACTGATCATACCGCTTCTGGTGAGATGGTACTGGTGGAGGTTTAACGGATACGGTTTTGCGGCAGGTGTTGTCATGGGTATGGCTGCGGCTATTGTTCAGGGGTTGTTTTACTCATATCTGCCTGAGTACTGGTCGTTTCTGATTGTATCGCTCTCTTCATTAATCGGATCTTTGCTGGGCACTTTCCTTACCAGACCCACAGATGATCAAGTGCTGCTGAAGTTTTATAAAAAGACCCGCCCTTTTGGGTTCTGGGGTAAAATTCAGCATGAAATCAGTCCGGAGGAACAGGCTTCCATCAGGGCAGAGAACAGCAGAGACATTAAGGCTTTGTTTGTGGCAGTACCCTGGCAGTTAACCATGTTTATGATGTTTATGGTTATTCCGCTCAAAAACTGGGCTCTTTTTGTACCGCTGTTTATTGCATTTGCCGTTCTCTCATTTCTGCTTTATAAGATGTGGTACAGGAAGCTGAGTCAGTGACATCAGCCAGCCGCGGCGGGTCAGTGACATC
>JABWCA010000352.1 GCA_013359345.1 Ignavibacteriaceae bacterium | reverse complement strand
AGCAATGCAATCTGTAGATTTCTCGCCGGGTGCGGAATTTGCATCATTCCAGTTCCTCTATCATTTATGCTGCCACGAACAATCCGCCACGGGCGGACAGGCTGACAACGAACAATCCGCCACGGGCGGACAGGCTGACAACGCCTCTATGTTTTTCCCTGAATTATGGTTAATTTTAAGATTGTTATAAAATAAATTAATCTGTTCCTGAGGTAGTCAATGATTTCAATAAAACCTTCATTATTCGCACAGTTTCCCGAGCTGGTTTTTGGTTTCGCAACCAGACTGAACGGAGGTTCTGATGAGCCGTACGGATTCAATTTATCGCTTTCTGTGGGTCAGGATGAAGAAAAGGTTTTAAATAACAGGAGGCAGTGGCTTTCGGGTCTTGGGCTTGATATTGAACATTGCGCTTTTCAGAAGCAGGTGCATGGCGACCGCATCAGATATGTGACGGCAGGCGGCATTAAAGGGGAGAGCGATGCCATGATTACAGATACTCCCGGACTGGGAATTGTGATAAGCTCTGCAGACTGCCCCGCTATATTTATTTACGATCCTGTCAGAAAGATGATTGCCGGAATTCACTCAGGGTGGAAAGGATCACAGAAGAAAATACTCGAAAAAACAGTTAATCTGCTGATCAACGGATGGGGCTGCAATCCCGCCGATTTTTACGCTTATATTGGTCCCTGCATATCAGGCGAAAATTACGAGGTGGGAGAAGAAGTGGCAGTTTTATTTGACCCCGCATATCTTCAGGTGCACAAGGGGAGTTTTTATCTTGATCTTAAAAAGCTTAACTATGAAATTCTGGTAAATGCGGGAGTCCCTAAATCTCACATAAGATATTCTGAGCTTTGCACATGGGAGCATTCTTCAATACTTCATTCATACCGTAAACACGGAACTGTTTCAGGCAGGGCACTTGGTGTTCTTGCCATGAAAGAATTATAATGAGCGAAAATTATAAAATTTACTCCGGTTATGTTGCTCTGGCTGTAATCTGGGGTTCAACCTGGCTGGTTATAAAGATCGGGCTTGAATCTTTCACTCCGCTCTTTTCTGCAGGTGTGAGATTCCTGATTGCCGCATTAACTATTTTTATTGTTCTGAGAATCCGGTCAATCAAACTACAGAGAGATCCCATTGCGGTACGCTTGTATCTGTTCATGGGGTTATTTTCCTTTTATATACCTTTCGGGCTGGTGTACTGGGGTGAGCAGTTTGTAAATTCAGGGCTGGCCTCGGTTCTGTTTGCGGTTTATCCGTTTGCTGTTGCAGGTGTTTCGTCTTTTCTGATCCCTGAAGAAAAGGTCTCAAGGGAGAAAATTGCGGGCATGGTATTCGGTTTTTCAGGCATTATACTGATCTTCTGGGATGATTTTAATTTTAATTTCAGCAACCAGATGCTCGGAATGCTGGCAATTGTTACCAGCGCCCTCATGCAGAGCACCGTTGTTGTGGCAGTGAAAAAGTGGGGCAATCACCTCAATTCATTTTCGATGAATTTTGTGCCGATGGCAATTGCAGGTATACTTTTCACTCTCTCGGGTGTTCTCTTTGAAGATTATTCATATAACAAATGGGATCTGAAAGGGCTGGCTTCAATAGCCTACCTCGGAATTTTCGGATCGGTTGTAACGTTTACCACTTATTACTGGATTCTCAAGCGCATAAATGTGGTACTGCTTTCACTGCTTACATTCATCACACCTATTGTTGCGCTTCTGCTCGGGTGGATTTTTTACGGAGAGCAGCTCAAGCCAAACCAGTATGCCGGCAGCGCACTTGTATGTGCGGGAATCCTTATCGCCAATTTATTCAACAGCTTAAAGAAGAGTTAGATGGAAAGTATAATACGAATAAGAAAAGCTTCCTTTTACGCCTATCACGGAGTAATGCAGGAAGAGCAGAGGGTGGGTGGTAAATTTGAGGTTGATCTTGATATGTATGTCAATTTTATTGAGGCGGCCAAAAAAGATGACCTCTCGGCAACAATTGATTATGAGAAGGTCTATAAACTCCTCTCTGAAATTTCGATGTCAAAGAAGTATTATCTTATTGAATCTGTGGCTAACATTATATCGAATGAGCTTTTCAGGAGATATGAACCGATAAATAAAGTGACTGTGAAGGTGAGAAAAAATAATCCCCCTATTGGCGGGTGGGTTGAATACGTTGAGGTTGAACTCACAAAAACACGCGAAGAATTTAATAATAATAACAGTTCAAACAATCATTAATATTTTTCAATTTAATAAACCGGCTAAAAAATCAGGCAAATGAACAGAGTTTATCTTGGCTTAGGCTCCAATCTGGGTGAGAGGGAAGCGTATATAGAGAAGGCGCTTGATTCTCTTGAAAACACAGGATCCTGCAGAATCACCGCGGTATCTCCCGTGTATGAAACCACTCCGTTCGGTGAACCCGATCAGGAAAACTTCCTTAACTTTGTGATTGAACTTGAAACAGGATTTGATCTTCCGGGAATGCTCGGCTCATGCAAAACCATTGAAAAATTTGTTGGGAGAATCAAGAGAAGCAAATGGGGACCCCGTGAGATTGATATAGACATACTTCTTTTCAATGATGAGGTGTTTGAATCTGAATCTCTCTCAATACCGCATAAAGATCTTGTGAACCGTGATTTTTTCCTTAAACCGATTCTTGATATCAACAGGAATATTGTTCACCCGGCCTCGGGAATACCGTTAATTTCGTTTTACAATGAATTGAAAAATACATATATTGAAAATATTTATTACAAGCAAATAAAACCGGACGCTAATGGCAGGTTCAGATTCACACAGTGAAATCAGATATATAGCAATTGAAGGTGTTATAGGTGCAGGCAAAACCTCCCTGGTTCAGAAACTGAGCGAGAGGCTTAACGGCAGGATTATCCTTGAACAGCATGAGGAAAATCCGTTCCTTAAGAAGTTTTATGGTGACAGGCGCAGCTATGCATTCCAGACTCAGATGTTTTTTCTCATTAACAGATTCAAGCAGCTTGCTGCTCTGGCAGAAGAGACTCTGTTTGATGAAATGATTATTGCCGACTACATCTTTGAGAAAGACCATATCTTTGCAATGCTGAATCTTGACGGTGACGAACTGGCCCTTTATCAGTCGATTTACCCGCAGCTTGAAAAATCACTCAGGCGCCCCGATCTGGTGGTATA
>JABWCA010000351.1 GCA_013359345.1 Ignavibacteriaceae bacterium | reverse complement strand
TTTCTGGTACCCCCCAGATGGCTGATAAAAAGTTCTGCAGGCAAACCAAGCAGGAGTGCCAATAAGCAGAGAATTTCTGAAATGATTGCAAATAATGAAAAAATATAGGTGAACAATGATTTCTGACAGACTTAAAACCACTATACTCAATCACCTTGATCTCGAGGACTACGATATTCAGGATGAGACCAAGGCTAACACCGTTCCCGGCTGGGATTCTCTCAGCCATGCAAATGTGATATTATCAATTGAAAAGGAATACGGCGTCAGATTCAAAAGCATTGAAATTTTAAAATGCAAAAACATCGGGGATCTGCAAAAGTTAATCGACTCTAAAACCAAGTAAGGGAGTACACCTTGCCCCAGATTGATCTGAATCTATTATTGGAGGTCTTTAAGTATAATGCTAAAGACCCCCTCCAATCCATCACTATAACTTTCCTGTTTATTTTCACAGGCTTCCTTTTTATATACCAGTTCATCTCGTCAAATATCACCTTTAAGCGCATTGCTCTTATAGTTTTCTCATTCTTCTTTTACTATAAAGCGGCTGGTGAATTTCTCGGATTACTGATCTTAACAGCTCTCATAAGCTGGGTAATCGGTAATCAGGTCAGGAAATATGAGAGCCTTAACATAAAAAGGCTGCTCGTATTTGCCGGAGTGATTCTGAATCTGGGAGCGCTCGGTTATTTTAAGTACACAAACTTTATAATTGATGCTTATAATAAAATTGCCTCTGCAGAAGTAGCCGCCCTTGATATTATTCAGCCGCTTGGTATCTCTTTCTTCGTTTTCAAGGCTCTCAGTTACATATTTGATAATTACTATGAGTATCTTGAAGAGAAGGTATCTGTACAGGATTTTCTGCTTTATATGTCATTCTTCCCGAGTATTCTTGCAGGTCCTATTGACCGGACAGGGGAGTTTGTACCACAGATAAAGAGGACTGAACCGTTAACACAGGCGGAGATGGGTGTTGCAGTCGGTTTTCTGATTTCAGGTCTGGTTAAAAAAGTGCTGATTTCTGACTACATCTCACTTAATTACCTTGACCGCGTATTTCAGGACCCGCTCCGTTACACAGGCGCTGAAAACGTAATTGCCTCTTATGGTTATGCAATAAGGATATACTGTGATTTCAGCGGTTACACTGATATTGCACTCGGACTTGCCCTGCTGCTCGGTTTCAGGCTGATGGATAACTTTAATGCTCCTTATCAGGCTGTAAGCGTGGCAGATTTCTGGAGAAGGTGGCATATTTCACTTTCATCATGGCTTCAGACTTACCTTTTTGCACCAATGCAGATGAGTCTGCGTAACCTGAAAATATACGGAAATGCAATAGCTGTTTTAGTGACATTCGGGCTTTGCGGCTTATGGCACGGCGCAAACTATAATTTTATTATCTGGGGTGCCCTGCACGGTCTTTTCATGGCGGTATCACTGCTTACAGCCGGGGTGAGGAAATCTCTTATAAAGAAGACGGGTCTTGAAGGCAAGCCTGTACTGAAATTCATTCGTATTTTTATCACATTCCATCTTGTGACAATAGCATGGGTGTTTTTTGCGACAGAAACTCCTCAGCATGCCCTTGATGTATTCTCACAGATTTTCGGATATCTGCAGCCCGAAGTGTTCGGTCAGTTCATTACTGAGGGATACCCCACTGTGTTTGTCCTTATAATTCTCGGATTTGTGATCGCATTTTTCCCACAGTCAAAATCAGATTTTTATAAAACCTGGCTGGGTAAAATGCCGCTCCCGCTTCAGGCGCTTGTACTCGCTGTATTTATATATCTGGCAGCACAGGTACAGTTTGCCGATATGGTACCTTTCATTTATTTCAAGTTTTAGTTAAATTAGAGGATTAGGAATAATTTTTATTTACTGATGAAAAAATTATCAAGTATACTCTTAATCCTCTTTTTTTCCGCCACTTCTTTCAGTCAAACTGGTAAATTGAACGATATTGACGATATAATAAGCAAAGTTAAAGAGAAACACGCCCCCGATAAACGGACAACGATTTTTGCTGTTGAATACAATCTCAGCGGAAATCAGCTTGAACTTAAAGGGGAGACCTCAGTTCCCGAAGCAAAGTCAGATTTGCTTAAGGAAATTAATGCCTCAGGCAAATACTCAGTTAAAGACCTCATTCAGTTACTCCCTTCACCCGAAACAGGAGATAAAATCTACGGAATTATAAACCTTTCGGTGGGCAACCTCAGAGCCACGCCTGATCATCCCGCAGAGATGGTTACGCAGGCCCTTCTGGGAACCGTTGTGAAAGTTTATAAAAAAGCCGAAGACAGCTGGTGGTACATCCAGACACCTGATGACTACCTGGGCTGGATTGACGGCTTTGGTGTGCACAGGGTAACCAAAAATGATGCTGATTCCTGGATTAAAAGTGAAAAGATTGTTTATCTGAACACTTACGGACATCTGTTATCAGCCCGGGATGAAAACTCAGAACCGGTTACCGATCTTGTTGCCGGAAACATTCTTAAGCTGACGGGAAAAGCCGACGGATGGTACTCTGCAGAACTGCCCGATAAAAGAAGCGGCTTTATCTCAGAAAAAGATGCGATGCCTTTTAATGAGTGGATTAAGGGAGCCGGTGCCACCGAAGAGAAAATTCTCAGAACAGCAAAAAGGTTTATGGGTGTGCCGTACCTCTGGGGAGGAACATCATCCAAAGGCTTTGACTGCAGCGGCTTTACAAAAACCGTTTATTTTCTGAACGGCCTGATACTCCAGAGAGATGCCTCACAGCAGTATTACTGCGGGCAGGAGATTAAGAAGGAAGAAGGATTCGGGGCGCTTAAGAAAGGTGATCTCGTGTTCTTCGGGCTCCCGCCTAAACCGGGAAAAAAACTCCGTGCCTCACATGTGGGCATTTACATAGGCGACAGTGAATTTATCCATGCCTCAGGAAGGGTAATGATAAATTCGTTTGATAAAAGCCGGGCAAACTACAGCGAATTCCGCACCTCCACTTACATTGGTTCAAGAAGAATCATAGGCTCGGAGGGGGTTAAAGGAGTTGAACGCGTTTCAGAATCAGTTTATTACATAAAGGACTGATATGGCCATTTCAAGAAGAAATTTTCTTAAAACCGCAGGGATTGCTGCAGCCGGAACAATCATAACGGCAAGTGCATCCCCCATAATTAAAAATTTTCCCTCTGTTATCAGTAAAAGCGGCAGCAAAATGAAACTG
>JABWCA010000350.1 GCA_013359345.1 Ignavibacteriaceae bacterium | reverse complement strand
CTTTCATTAAAAGAAAAAGACAGATGCAAAAACTTTTTTGCACTAGGTCTTATGTACTGGCTGTTCAGCCGCCCCATAGAACCGACTAAAAAATGGCTAAAAGAAAAATTTGCTAAAAAGCCGTTATTCCTTGAAGCAAACGAAAAAGCCCTCATGGCCGGTTACCACTACGGAGAAATGACTGAAGTATTCACAACCAGATATATGATTGAACCCGCAAAATTGCCTGCAGGTCTGTATAAATCAGTATCAGGCAATGAGGCTGTTGCTCTCGGATTTGTGGCTGCATCTTACAAGAGCGGCCGCCCCCTGTTCCTTGGTTCATACCCTATTACCCCGGCTTCCGAAATTCTCCATGAATTAAGTCATTTCAAGAATTACGGCGTGAAAACATTTCAGGCAGAAGATGAGATTGCCAGTATATGTGCCTGCGTGGGTGCAGCTTACTCAGGTTCCATATCGGTAACGACAACCAGCGGACCGGGACTTGCACTGAAATCAGAAGGCATTGGCCTTGGAGTTATCACTGAGCTCCCTATTGTGATTGTTAACGTACAGAGAGGCGGACCCTCAACCGGTCTCCCCACTAAAACAGAACAGGGCGATCTCCTCCAGGCAATGTACGGCAGAAACGGTGAATCTCCCGTCTGTGTACTCGCAGCTGCCACCCCGTCTGACTGTTTCACAATGGCTTACGAAGCAGTGAGAATTGCAACCAAGTACATGACACCGGTTATCCTCCTTACTGACGGATATCTGGCTAATGGTGCCGAGCCTTTCAGAATTCCTGATGAGAATGAATTACCTGAGGTTCAGATAAATTACTACACTGATAAAGAAACTTATCATCCATATGAAAGAGATGAGAATCTTTCCAGACCGTGGGCCATTCCCGGGACACCCGGCCTTGAACACCGTGTGGGCGGTCTTGAAAAATCACACATTTACGGAAACGTAAGTTATGTCCCCGCAAACCATGAGTTCATGGTGAATATGCGTCAGCAGAAGATTGACGGCATTGTAAAAGATGTGCCTGATCTTAAAGTAAGCGGTCCGCAGGAAGGCGATCTGCTGATACTTGGCTGGGGAAGCACATTCGGATCAATTAACGAAGCAATCACCCGTGTCAGGAAACAGGGCTATGAAGTTTCTCATGCACACCTGAGATACATCAACCCGATGCCCGCAAACACCGGTGACGTGCTGAAGAGATTCAAACGGATTCTGCTCCCCGAAATAAACCTGGGACAGATGGCCGGTATAATCAGAGACAGATTCCTTAAAGAAGTGATTCAGTTTAATAAAGTTCAGGGATTGCCTATTAAAGCATCCGAAATAGAATCGAAAATATTAAATCTGCTGGGAGGCAAAGATGCTAACTGAAAAATTTGAAAACCAGATAGGTGAAGTTCAGCTCACTGCAAAAGACTTTCAGTCATCGGCTGAAGTTAAGTGGTGCCCCGGCTGCGGAGATTTCTCGATCCTTGCTCAGATGCAGCGTATTTCTCCTCAGCTTGGTATTAAAAGAGAAAATTTCGTGTGGGTATCAGGTATAGGATGCTCAAGCCGCTTTCCTTACTACATGGAAACCTACGGTATCCACGGTATCCACGGCAGAGGCTCTGCAATTGCATCAGGTGTTAAGATTGCACGTCCCGAACTCTCGGTATGGGTAGTAGCCGGTGACGGTGACCTCCTCAGTATCGGAGGCAATCATTTTATACACTCGTGCAGAAGAAACATCGGATTAAAGATTCTCCTGTTCAACAACAGAATCTATGGTCTGACCAAAGGACAGTATTCACCCACATCAGAACAGGGTAAAAAGACAAAATCAACCCCGTACGGATCCGTTGATTATCCCTTCAACCCTGTAAGAGTTGCTCTCGGTGCAGGTTGTTCATTTGTTGCCAGAACCATTGACCGCGAAACCAAGCACATGCAGGAAATTATGAAGAGAATGGCCGGACATGAAGGCACCTCCCTTCTTGAAATTTTCCAGAACTGCGTGATCTTTAATGACGGTGCTTATTCAAGCCTGACAGACAAGGAAACCAAAGCTGATAATCTTCTTTATCTCGAAAACGATAAACCAATGGTTTTCGGCGCCAACAGAGATAAAGGTATCAAGCTTGACGGTTTCACTCCGAGAGTTGTTGATCTCTCAAAAGGTGAATATTCACTTGATGATCTCTGGGTGCACCAGGAAAAAGATGATAACCCCGCAAGGGCATTCATACTCTCAACCCTTGATGAAAACCCGGAACTCCCCACCCCCATCGGTATCTTCCGCATTGAGGAAAAGCCTTCTTATGAGCAGCTTGTTGTTGAACAGATTGAGCACATAAGAGGTGATAAGAAAGATTTCACCCTTCATGACCTGATTGGCCAGGGCAACGTCTGGAAAGTTGAATAAACTTAAACGTCATATGATTCTTCAGAAGGCTGCCAACCGGCAGCCTTCTTTGTTTTGGTGATATGACCCTTTTAACCACCGGCAGGACATTTACCCACTGAGCACATAATATTTGGAAAGCGAATGAAGCAGATTCCGCACCCGGAGGACAGGGTCCGGATTCACGCGGGTTATTAATTCAGTGCGTGGTGCCGGCGTGCTTAGTTCGTGGTTAAGCAGCATTAACGGGATAGAAAGCTGATTCCTCCTTCGGCGGAGAGGGCGCTGATTTTTACGGATTTACGCAGATTATTTCAAGAAACACAAATGATGCGAATGAAACGAATGAACACAAATCTTTTATTCAGGATGTGTCACTACCAACCCGGATGGCAACTTTGAAGTAGAAAGCGGGTACATGAAAACCCGTTTACGGGTTTCCCGTTTGTCGCAAATGCAGCCCCCCCTCAAAAATCCCCAATGACGCGGAGCGGCGGATTTAGACATGAAAAATATTCCTGATATTTCCGGAGCTGTATCCGCATGTCTGTAGAGACGCAATGCTTGCGTCTCCTGAATGCGTATTCCAACCTGTATCTTCCGGCAAAAAGAATGAAAGAATGCGGCTGAAGCCGTTGTGCTTCTGTGAGATTCTTATCCGTCGGTTAAAACCGACGGCAATAGATAAAAAAAGCTGTAAGGCATTAGAAACAAATGGCTTAGCGCTTCAGAATTGTGGTTTATCTATTGCCGTTGACTTCAGCCAACGGTCACGAAAGCCGGGGAAACCCCTTGGTTTTAACCACATAAGAAAAAAGGGAGACCGCATGTGACTAA
>JABWCA010000349.1 GCA_013359345.1 Ignavibacteriaceae bacterium | reverse complement strand
TTTTGTTTTCCTCCCTGATAATTCCTAAGTTTGAAGTATATGTTCAAATTTTTGGAAGCGAGAGAATGAAGTATTTAATCTTATTAATGACAACTATATTTACATTAAATATTCAGGGGCAGCAGATGGAAAAGGATAAGCTTTTAATGCCTGTGCCAAAGGAAGTTTCCTTTACAGGGGAAAAATTCAGGCTCGATCCGTCATTTATGATGAGAACAGCGGGGAAATCCTCACGCCTCAATTCTTATGCAACACGAATCTACAGATCTCTTTCGGACAGAACCGGATTGTTTTTCCTGCAGGATAATGTATCGGATTCTGACACACTTACCAACGCAAAAATGACCATTCGCTTTGACAGGACAGGTGAGCTGAAAGTGAATGAAAACGAGGCTTATGAGCTTAAGGCCGGTAAGGAAGGGGTAACTCTTACTGCAAAAACCGATATCGGAGCGATGCGCGGCCTCGAGACTTTTCTTCAGCTTGTCAGCGCAGATAAAGACGGTTACTACATTCCCGGGGTGATGATCAAAGATGAGCCGAGATTTACATGGCGCGGACTCATGCTTGATGTCTGCCGTCACTGGATGCCGCTTGATGTGGTGATCAGAAACATCGATGCGATGGCAATGATGAAAATGAACGTTCTTCATCTTCATCTTTCAGAAGATCAGGGATTCAGGGTGGAGAGCAAGGTTTATCCGAAACTTCACGAAATGGGTTCCGACGGAAATTATTTCACACAGGATCAGATAAAATATATTGTGAAATATGCCGCAGAAAGGGGAATAAGGGTATATCCGGAGTTTGATGTGCCGGGTCACTCGGTTGCGTGGCTGGTCGGGTATCCCGAACTGGGAAGCAGACCCGGTCCGTACAAAATAGAAAGGAGATGGGGCATCAGAGATGAAGCGCTTGATCCCACAAAAGAATTTACGTATGAGTTTCTCGGAAATCTCTTTAAGGAGATGGCCGCACTTTTCCCTGATGATTACTTCCACATAGGCGGTGACGAGGTTACGGGCAAAGACTGGGACAAAAATCCCGATATCCAGAAGTTTATGAAGGAAAAGGGTATCAAAGACAACCACGAACTTCAGGCGCATTTTAACCTCAGAATACTTGATATCCTGACAAAACTTAATAAAAAGATGGTCGGTTGGGATGAAATATTCCAGCCTGTGATGCCAAAGGATATCGTTATCCATTCATGGAGAGGAATTAAATCACTGGTTGAGGCATCGCAGAAGGGTTATTACTGTATCCTTTCAAACGGCTATTATATTGATCTTATTCAGCCGGCATCATTCCACTACCTGAATGACCCGATTCCCGCCGATACAAAACTCACTCCCGCAGAACAGAAATATATTCTGGGAGGTGAGGCCACAATGTGGTCTGAGCTGGTAACCCCTGAGAATGTTGACAGCAGAATCTGGCCGAGAACCGCAGCAATCGCTGAAAGGTTATGGTCACCGGGATCGGTGAAAGATGTTGATGATATGTACAGACGACTTGAGTACATCAGTTTCCGGCTTGAGGAAAGAGGGGTCAAGCATATTAAAAATTATGAGATGATGCTCAGAAGACTTGCCGGCGGAAGGGATATTGCCCCCGTGAAGATGCTTGTTGATCTGCTTGAGCCGATGAAAATCTACACCCGCCACCGTGACGGTGTCACCTATCTTTCAATTTCTCCCTATACCCGTGCCGCAGACGCAGCAAGACCGGATCAGAAAATTCCCAGGGAGTTTATGAAGGCTGTGGAGAAATATAAATCAGACGGCAATTTCACCCATCTTGAACCGTGGATGGCAATGTTTGAGCTTTGGGGTGACAATCATGCCGCATTCACAGATCTGGCAGAAGTCTCACCGGTTCTCCGTGAAGTGGTGCCTCATTCAGAGAATCTGAAGAAGATTTCGGAGATGATGCTTGAGTACCTTGGCCTGCTTCAGAATAACGGTAAACCCTCAAAAGAACTGCTTGAGAATCTGAAAAAGACCTGTGAGTCTGCAAAGAAGACTTACGGGCAGGCAGAGCTGATGATTGTGCCTGCAGTTCTTAAGCTGATTGAATAGTAATTTATCATTCTGACCGGGGGCGGTACTGCTCCCGGTTTGGTTCTCAACCCCAGCTGTGGTGGTCAATCATTCTATCCTGAAATTGTTGAAAGTTCGAAGTTCAATGTTCGAGGTTCAAGGTTCTGTGTTGCCGCCATATATTCTTACTCTAACATACAACCGTGCCAATCCATTCTGAAGCATCCTGGCGAAGCCCGTTCTTTTTTTGCTCTTCTTGCAGGTGTGCTTGGTGCGTGGTTGCAGCATAACAATAGAAAAGCAGATTCCTCCTTAGGCGAAGAGGATACAGATAAAACGGATTTACGCGGAGTATTTTCCGTTTTTTTTCTGTTGTATGTATTCAGCACATATCTTTTGGATTTTTAACCCCATAGTGGATTCCCGTCTTTAGTTGTGTTTCCCCGGAGTGCCGTCCAATTTCTGCCGGGAGACTCCCATGAAAAAAGGCTGACAGTTAAAAGTTCAGTGTTGTAACCACTATTGGCCCAATCTGTTTCAATCACCCAATCCCCGCCGGAGGCGGACAATCACCCATGTGGTGGTCAATCATACAAATTCCGCCGTGGCGGACAATCATACAATCTCCGCTGTGGCGGACAATCCCCACCGTGGCGGACAATCATTCATCATAACTCATAACTCATAACTCAAAACTAGTAACTACAGCATCATCCTGTAAATCTGGGTCACGAAGAAGCAGAGAGTCAGACCCATGATTATCGGGAGGAAGGTGGCGATTGCAGTCCACTTGATGCTGCCTGTTTCTTTATAGATGGTATAGATTGTTGTTGAGCAAGGATTATGGAGCAGACTGAACAGCATAAGGTTGATGCCTGTAAGCAAGGTCCAGCCGCCGTGGAGGAGAATCTCTGCTGTGGCTTTCTCTGATTCAAGTTCAAACATCACACCTGTGCCCGCACCTGCATTTGCGATCCCTTTAACCATTACGGTCAGCATCAGGATAGTAGGTATAACAATTTCATTTGCGGGGATAGCTATCACATAAGCCAGGATTATGACCCCGTTAAGGCCTATAATGAAGGCAAACGGATCAACCCAGTCGATAAAATATTTTGCGAGGCTGATATCGTTTATAGTAACATTAGCCGAGAGCCATATCAGCATGCCTGCCGGAACTGCGAAGATAATGGC
>JABWCA010000067.1 GCA_013359345.1 Ignavibacteriaceae bacterium | reverse complement strand
CGGTAACAACAACACTGCCCCTTAATGGGTTTAACGACGTGCCTTGAATATACCGGTAACAACAACACTGCCCCTTAATGGGTTTAACGCCGCGCCTTTAATGTGCATTTAACAACAACACTGCCCCTTAATGGGTTTAACGCCGCGCAACTAAAGTGCCGGACATAATACCCATGCCTCTTAACGGGTTTAGCATCGTGCCTTAAAAATACCGGTAACAACACCACTGCCCGTCAATGTTTTTTTCAAACAGCTCCGGAACAGACGGAAGGAAATTTATCAAAGCAACAAAAAACGTTTAACGGCCTCAATGTAACCGCCAAGGTCCTTCATTATTCTGGTATTGCGACCATTATCCCCTTTCCGGCAGACACACTTGTTGTGCGTCCATCATAAATATCGGCCTCCGGCAGATTTTATTTCATATAAATCAAATTATTTCCTAATTTCACATAACAGTATTTTCTAATTGGAGATAAAAAAATGACCGAAGATAAAATCAACCTGTACTTAATGACAAACATGAAATATTTCCCTTCGGAAAGAATTCCATACATCAAACAGCAGCTTGAGAGAATCGATGATTCAAAGCTCATCTATCTGCAGACGATGTCTTATAAAGATCCCGTAATTTTACTGATAATCTCCATTGTAGCCGGTTCACTCGGCATAGACAGGTTTATGCTTGGTCAGATCGGATTGGGTATCGCCAAACTGCTTACCTGCGGCGGACTTGGTTTATGGACTCTGATCGACTGGTTCCTGATCATGGGTCAGGCAAAAGAGAAAAATTTCGAAGAATTTATGAAAATAATTTCTACTGTATGATTTGAGGGCGGTGTAAAACCGCCTTTTTTTGCAATGAAGTTCAGCACACGTCTTCAGAATGCGGGAATATTCATCTCCTCACTTATTATTCTCGTTTTCCCTGCATTTCTCAGAATCGAATGGTTCACTGATAAGCCAACCCTTTGCATTTTCCGCAATGTCACGGGGATAAAATGCCCCTCCTGTGATATGGGTAAATCTGCAATCTCCTTCATGAACGGTGATTTTCCCGGCTCACTCTGGTATAATCCCCTTTTTCCGGTAACATTTATTTTCTTCACGGTATTATTAGTTTCTTCACTTCATGACCTTATTACCGGTCAGAATGTCACGCTGGATAAATTAAAAAACATGAAGGTGAGCAATTCGCTTCTGATCCTGTTTTTCATAATGGTAATACTTGTCTGGATCTGGAATCTGCTGAAGCAGAACTCTGTGATATGACTTGCAATTCAGGATGAGAGTGAGCATCTGATAAAAAAAATGCCGGCACAAGCGACCGGCAAAAACTTTTTATATTCCACAATCGTATCGCAGAATAATCAAAATCTGATCATCTCTCTGGATCTCACTGTCATTTCATAAATGTCATCTTTTTCACTGAGGTGAAATCTCCGGCCTGTAATTTATAAAAATAAATACCGCTGGCCAATCCCGATGCATCAAAATTAAAGCTGTAATTTCCTGGAGCCTTTTCTTCATCAAGCAGATTCATTATCTCTTTTCCGGTCACATCATACAGCTTTATGCCCACCCTTGAATAGGACGGAACTGTGTAACTGATGGTAGTTGAAGGGTTAAAAGGATTCGGATAGTTCTGCATCAGATAATATTCCTTACTGAGCGTATTTTCATCAGCAAAAATATCCGTAGGCTGTAAAGGGTATCTTACTCTGAGATTGTCAAAGTAAAGAGTACCTTCATATACCTGTCCGTTAACCCTTGTGCTTCCGAGTCTTACCTGAATCTCCCTGAAAGATACAGGAAAATTAAATGTTCCCGAGGTTCCTGTGGGCACAGCTCTTGAAACAGCAATTGCCATTGTATCATACTGATCAGCCTTATCGGCATATCTGGATGCCGGTATCCTGAAAGTCTCATTGTCATCATCGCTGACCAGATAGGTGATATGGTGCTGCCTTCCGTCCGAATATACGTCAACCTTTATGCTGTCGGGCACACCCTGCACAGGAATATTATTCCTTAAGTATATCCAGTTTACCTGTGTTGAATTGTATGTGAATTTATAATTAACCTTAAACGCTTTGGCACCCATGGTTCTGGGGCTTTCTGTAAGGGTCATTTTAGTGACTGCGGTGTCAACATTTTCAGAAACAAGAGTCCAGCCCTGCAGCTCATCCATGATGCTGAGAACCGCTGAACCTGATTCCACCTTTACTTCAACAAGGGCAGAATCTGCCAGGTTTTCATAGGCCGCTTTCACATATGATACTCCCGGAGCAAGTCCCTTGATTTTACCTGCTGCAGTGACTGTGAGCACCGAAGGATTGCTTACGCTCCAGTTATACTCAGTAAGGAGCATCGGACGGGGTACGCTATCCATATCAAATGAGCTCATAGTGAAATTCACAATTCTGCTGGTATCAGTCACTACTGAACGGGGGTAAATGGCAATCCTGTCTATACCCTTAACTATTATCAGTGCAGAATCTCTGAGTCCGTTGTAGTTTATTCTAAGATATCCCGTATCAGGGGCCTGACCTGCTGTAAACACTCCGGCAGAAGTAATGCTTCCCAGACCGGGGTCAAGAGTGTACTGTATCTGGGCGGGTACAAGCTGCACAGGATTAAAGTATTCATCAAATCCGTAAACCCTGAACTGGACAGATTCTCCTCTGAATATTTTATTGAATCCGGGCTGCACCTTCACTCTGT
This sequence comes from Ignavibacteriaceae bacterium, assembly GCA_013359345.1. Taxonomy (GTDB): domain Bacteria; phylum Bacteroidota; class Ignavibacteria; order Ignavibacteriales; family Ignavibacteriaceae; genus JABWCA01. The sequence goes on along the minus strand of JABWCA010000067.1, from coordinate 13,978 downwards.
TCAGGGCACCCTGCGGCGCACTCGATACCACCATAAGCGCATTTGAAACGGTTCTTTCCACTCCGGGGCCGTCTGATACTTTATTCACAACCGAATCTCTCACAACCATGGTTGTTGAACCGCCCCCGTCAAAGTTGACGCCGTGATAAATGCCCAGCCTTATCATGAAATCCGCGAGTTCGTTAAGGGTCATACCGGCACTGTGAGGCTGACGTCCGTCAACTGTGATAAACCATACCTTTGTACTGTCCTGCGAAAATCCTACTGCGGTTCTGGGGTGCCTCTCAAAAGTGTGCGATGGGCCGCCTTCTTCATTATATCCCTGAACAACATAATTTGCGCCGTTCATTACAATTCTCGGGAATCCCCCGATCAGTTCCTTTATCCTTCGGGGCGCGGGGGAAACAAACTGAGCAATTTTTATCGTGTCACCCACGTTAAATGAGTTCAGAAAAGTTGCTGCCGCACCGTTGCCTGATAAGACTTTTACGGAATCATTAATTGCCATGTTACCCGTTCCTGCCGTTTTTGATACAACAATACAGTAAACGGTGTCATTTACAATCCATGTATTCAGTGCTTTTACCCCGACCTCGGTTCCATAAATGTTTGTGGCTGTGGCCGTTCCCATGAATGTGTTGTAGAGTATCAGCTGGTCGGTGCCCCTTGTCTGGTTTACATTATTGATTGAGTATGACTGATTGCCTCTCCAGACTCTTCCGGTGTAATTCATCCGTGCCAGAACCGGTTTCCCTGATTCTGTCACTGCAAAAAGGGATTTATCAATCGGCAGTTTCAGAGCTTCTCCGTTCAGAATCTGCATGCTGATCGGCTCACCTGCACCGCCGTAAAAATCTCCGTTGATTGCACCAACCACAACGTGCCCCGGTCTGCTGTTCCGGGCAGCCATTGAAGACGTTCTTTCGTAACCCTTCAGCCTGTTATTGGCCTTTGCGGTTTCAAGCTTATTATACGGAACCGTAAGATCTATTTCAAGAATGTCGATGCTCCAGGGGCGTGTATATTCCACTACCTTGGTATAAAAAATCCCCATGCCCATTTGAAGATTTGCAACAGTATCATATGACTGTGCAAAGCCTGAAACAGAGATGAGGAGTGTTAAAATAAAAAGTTTAATTTTTCTTTTCATTTTCTTTAATCCATAAGTTCAACAAATTATATTTTAAAGATAAGAATTATAGTTTTATTAAAATATTAACTGAATTTTTAATGAATTTATTCGGGAAAGGCTCCTACCTTCTGTTATTCAGACTGCCTGAAACCAGCATTATTTTCAGAGGTGAAGAAGCAAGGCTGGGCCCTGGAGTCTGTTTTTATGCAGGGAGCGCATTTGGCAGCGGAGGGCTTAAATCAAGAATCGGCAGGCATATAAGAAGTGAGAAGAAAGTTCACTGGCATATTGATCTGATTACCGAAAGATTCAGACCGATGATGATTCTCGTGAACGAAGGCGAAAAATCTTTTGAGCATGACTACATAAAATATCTCTCAGAATGCAAAGATGCGGTTTTCCCTCTCAGGAATTTCGGAAACGGAGACTGTAACGTGTGTCCCTCACATCTAGTATGCTTTAGTAATCTCCCAAAAAGTTTAATCCCGGAGCTTGTACTGCGTTTCAGCGGAATGAAGATTTATGAATCTTATGCAGAGGGTTTATATTCGGAATTGAATTTAAACGCCCTTAATGATAAACTGCAGGACCCCCCGAACTATCTGAATCAGTAAAGAAAGAAAAATGAACAGGTTTATTCTTTTTATTTTATCACTTTTTTTAATATCCGACGCCGTAACTGCCCAGGTAAACACCGAAAGGCTCCGGAGAAAAATAAACGATACCGGCTTTTATTCGGGATTCACCCTTTCACTTGATATGAAACAGGGAAACACTGAATATTATGACATAGGAACAGGCGTAAGGCTTGATTATTATCAGAAATCATCCCATCTGTTTCTGGCAGGAAATTTTCAGTACAAGGAATCGAGGGAAATAAAAAATGCGAACAACGGGTTCATTCACATCAGGTATGTAAGAACCCTTAACGGATCGCTGAAAATTGAAGGCTTCATCCAGACTGAATTTGATAACTTCAAGCGCATAAACTCCAGAGAGCTGCTTGGAGCAGGAGCAAGAATTAAACTGATGGATCAGTACGGAATTGATTCGGTGTATGATGCTGATATCACTTTCGGCACAGGTTTTATGGCAGAGTATGAAAATCAGAATATTTCCGGGAGTTCGGCTGAAGTCAGCAGGTTAAGGTCAACAAGTTATCTTTCCGCAATATTTAATGTGACAAAAACACTTTCACTCAACGGTGTGGCATATTTCCAGCCCGATCTTGCTGACTTATCCGTTTACCGTATACTTACCGAAGCGGGACTTAACATAAAAGCAAGCGAAGTTTTTTCACTCCAGACTAAAGTCAACTATTTATTTGATTCATCCCCTCTCCCCGGCATTAAAAATTATGACTTAAGGTTTTCAACGGGGGTATCAATAAATTTTTAGAATTTAAGTAACTTAAGAAAACACTTTTACTCTTTTTCATTTCAGGATTATTATGAGTGGTATCCTTCAGGCAATAGACAGCGGAATAAGCTATCTCAGCAATGAACTTTGGGGCTGGCCTCTTATTGTTCTTCTTTTCGGCACACATCTTTTCCTCACATTCAGACTGAGGTTTATTCAGAAATATATATTCAAAGCAATTAAAATGTCACTTATCAGAACACGGGAGGGTGAGGGTGAAATAAGCCATTTTGGCGCACTCACCACCGCTCTTGCCGCAACTATTGGTACGGGCAATATTGTTGGTGTGGGTACTGCTGTTGCAATAGGTGGTCCGGGTGCAGTGCTCTGGATGTGGCTCACAGGGGTTTTCGGAATTTCAACAAAGTATGCCGAGGCTGTTCTTTCGGTTAAATACCGTGAAAAAAATCCTGACGGCTCATACAGCGGCGGGCCAATGTATGTCATGGAGAAGGGGCTCAAACAAAAATGGATGGGAGTGATTTTTGCGGTGTTCACCGCCGCAGCCGCATTTGGAATAGGTAATTCTGTGCAGTCAAATTCCATCGCAGTAATGGTTAATGAGACTTTTAATATAAGCCCTTACATCACCGGTGCAATCCTTACCATTCTCACTGCTGCGGTGATTCTTGGCGGCATTAAATCTATTTCGAGAGTCTGTGAGGCACTGGTACCATTTATGGCAGGTTTTTATGTTCTTGGCTGCATCATACTTCTGGTCATGCACCTTGATAAAATTCCGGGCAGCCTTTTACTCATACTGGGAGGTGCTTTTACAGGCACTGATGCTGTTGCCGGCGGATTTCTCGGAGCAGGAATAAAAGAGGCAATCAGATTCGGTGTGGCAAGAGGATTGTTTTCAAACGAGAGCGGACTTGGTTCGGCTCCCATAGTTGCAGCGGCTGCACAGACAAAAAATCCGGTAAGACAGGCTCTGATCTCATCTACCGGCACATTCTGGGATACTGTTGTCGTTTGTGCTTTTACGGGACTGGTGATAGTAAACTCAGGCGACTGGAGCGAAGGGGTTTCCGGTACAATTTTAACCAAGCATGCTTTCACTGATCTCGGGGCTTTCGGGCCGGTAATCCTTACAGTGGGCCTTCTTACATTTGTATTCTCAACCATTATAGGCTGGGCATACTACGGAGAGAAGGCTATAGAATTTCTTGCCGGTAAAAAAGCCGTCCTTCCCTACCGCTTTTTGTGGGTTGTTGTAGTCTTTCTTGGTTCAATACAGTCGCTTGATACTGTATGGCATTTTGCAGATCTGGCAAACGGGCTTATGGCGATTCCCAACCTGATAACTCTCATTCTGCTGAGCGGAGTGATAGTGAATGAGACAAGAAAGTATTTGTGGGAAAACCGGCTTGATGAATCTTCTGATGATGAATAGCTGTTTCTTATTTGTGATTGAGTATCTATTTATCACAAAATTTATTAATTTTCATGTTGTATTCTTAAATTTTGCTTAACACGAGAGGAGTTAATCCAATGAAGAAATTTTACGCAGTGCTTACTGTGCTTCTGCTTGCAGCTTCAATAAATTATGCTCAGACAGGCGCATCAGCTGGAGTTAATCTCGGGCTTCCGATGTCAGAATTCGGTGATATCTCAAATCCCGGATTCGGTGTTTCAGTTCAGCTTGAATCTTTTGTTGCCCCTAAAGTAAGCATGTATGCAAATCTTGGTCTGCTTTTATACAGCGGAAAAGAAAGATCGGTTTCTGCCACTCAGACCACCAAAGTGGGACACACAGCTTATCCTTTGATGGCGGGTATCAAAGTTGATCTTATTTCAGGTTTATATGTTGCAGTTGAAGGCGGCGTCGCTTACTATCAGATAAAAACATCATGGACAGACAATACTGCCGGTGGTGCTGTAACAACAGATGTTGACAGAGGAGAGGCTAAATTCGGTTACGGAGGCGGACTTGGATATCTTTATCCCATAATGCCCACCATGGATCTTGATATCTCAGCAAAATATCAGACTATGCAGGATAAATATAACACAGTACAGATAAGAGCTGCCGTCAGATTTGGATTATAAATTATAAGCGTTAATGAAAAAAAGCGGGTTCAGCCCGCTTTTTTTATGCTTTTATGAAAGGGTTGTGTTTCTTTTCGTGGCCTATTGTTGTTTCATCCCCGTGTCCGCAGTAAACAAGTGTTTCGTCAGGAAGAGCGTATAATTTTTCTTTTATAGAAGCAAGCAGCGTATCCATATCGCCTCCCCACAAATCTGTTCTCCCTATCCCCTCGTTAAACAGAACATCTCCGGCAATCAGTATATTTCCTGCTGTATTATAAACGCAGTATTCACCGGGAGTATGTCCGGGAGTAAAAATGAAGTTCAGCTTAAACTCTCCGAGTGTCAGTTCAGTCTGTTCTGTAATGAACTGATCCGGTTCGGGCGAATTCTCAACTTCCACACCGAATAATTCACCCTGCTTTTTTGCAGCCCTGAGCAAAAACATATCGGGCTCAGGTGCTAAAAATTCAGGATTAAATTTCCTCTTCACCGCTGAATTCCCGAAAACGTGATCAATATGGCAGTGTGTGTTTATAAGGTATCTGATTTTCAGATTATTACTTTCTGCAAACCCGAAAAGCTCTTCAGTTTCATTTTCATCCGAATTACCGGGATCAATGACGGCGGCCTCTTTTGATTTCTCATCATAAATAACGTAAGTATTTTCAAAAAAAGGATTAAACGTAAACTTTTTAATTTTCATCAGATGCTTCCGTAAAATTATTTTTAATATTAATTCCCGTTTCAGCCATATAACTGTTGTAATTGCGTATCATCTCTCCGATGGAGTCACCCCCGAATTTGATGACCATCTCTTCGGCAATGACCCATGCAAGCATGGCTTCACCGATCACACTGCAGGCTGGAACAGCAACAAAATCGCTTCTTTCACGCCTCGCCTCAATGCCTTCCATTGTGGCCAGATTAATGCTCTTAAGCGGCATCATAAGTGTTGAAATAGGTTTCATTGCAGCTCTTACAACCAGCGGCATACCGGTTGATACTCCTCCCTCAGTACCGCCGGCGCGGTTGGTGCTTCGTTCAGGGATTCCGTTTTTAACAATGATTTCATCATGAACACGTGAGCCGGGTTTACCGGCATTTTCAAAAGCATTGCCGATCTCAACACCTTTCACCGCATTAATTGAGAGAAATGCAGAAGCAATTTTTGCATCGAGCCTTCTGTCATAGTGCATAAAACTGCCAAGTCCCGCAGGCATATTGAGAGCAACGGTTGTGAATACTCCGCCCAGAGTATCTCCGCTTTTTTTGGTTTCTTTTATAAGCTCAATTATTTTTTCTTCCTGTGATTTATCACCCACACGAAGTTCACTTTCATCAGCTGTGGCAGAGAGCTTTACTATTTCTTCTCCGGTCATTCTGTTTTCAAGAATGGCAGAAGTGAAGTTTTGCGGGGAGTCAATCCCGCCTATACTCTCAACAAAGCTGACAACCTTAATACCAAACTGTTTAAGGAGCTCCTTTGCAAAACTTCCGGCTGCAACTCTGGCGGCAGTCTCTCTTGCACTTGATCTTTCAATCGAGTTCCTTATATCATTGAAAGCATATTTCTGCACGCCGACAAGATCTGCATGACCGGGCCTGGGAATTGTAACCTTTTCAACACCCTCGCCATTGCCTTCATGCGCCATTTTTTCAGTCCAGTTTTCCCAGTCATTATTTTTGATAAGAAGCGACACGGGTGATCCGAGAGTCCTGCCAAACCTGATACCGGAGAGAATTTCGATCCGGTCCTTTTCGATCTTCATTCTGCCGCCTCTGCCGTAACCCGACTGACGACGCCTGAGGTCATTGTTTATACTATCAGTATCAACAGGAAGATTTGAAGGGAAACCTTCAATTATCACGCTGAGTGATTTGCCGTGTGATTCACCGGCTGTAAGAAATCTGATCATATCCGGAGCACTGAATTGTTTGACACTGATTGCTGCTGATTAATATTACTGTAACCCGAAGTCTTATTGAGACTGTATGAGACATAACTGAAATGAATTTTGTAAATCCACCGGAAATATAAGAAAATTAATGGTTAATCCCCTCCTGAGATAAAGGGAAGGGCAAATTGCCGCATATATACATTATTATAACAAAAACAGTTTTAAGATGGGTTCCTGCAAAAAAGAAAGGCTGCCTTTTTCAGGGGCAGCCTTTGTAAATCATTTTTCCTGTTTAATTACATTGGTATTTCAATACCGACGAATCTTGAATTGCCCTGTCCGTCAGAGACTTCAAGAAGAACGGCCTTACCTTTCTTGCTGTCAAATGTTGACTTAAGTTCAGCAACGTTTTTAACTTCGTTTCTGTCTGCTTTAACAATAATCCATCCTCTTGAAAGTCCCTGATCATAAGCATTGCTGTATGGCTTTACTTCGGTGATAAGGATACCGTTTTCAACTTTGAACTTCTCAAGTTCTGATCCGCTGAGATTACGGACAGTCATACCGAGAGACTCAAATTTCATCTGGTTTGAGTTTGAATTATCATCTTTTTTCTCGTCATCTGCATTGTCATCATTTGCGGCGAGTTTTTCATCATCCCTGGGTTTAAGCGTAACATCTCTGTCAACCATTTTGCCGTCTCTCCAGAGGCTCAGAACAACTTTTGTGCCTGCGGTTTTTGAAGCGACATACCCCTGAAGCTCATTCGGCTGATTTACCTCAACACCATCTATCTTGAGAATTACATCACCTCTCTTAATATCGGCAGCGGATGCCGAGCCGCCCTCAACAACTTTTTCGATGATAACACCCTGAGGCTTGCCCAGCCCGAGTGATTTTGCAAGTGCGGCGTCAACTTCTCTGATCTGCACGCCAATATAACCTCTGCTGACTTTACCGTTTGCAATCAGGTCTTTTGCGACGCTCGCTGCAAGATTTATAGGTATGGCAAAACCATATCCTATATATGTACCGGTTCTGGTTGCAATTGCCGTGTTTACACCTATCACCGCCCCGCTCAGATCAACAAGAGCGCCTCCGCTGTTACCCGGATTAATGGCAGCATCTGTCTGAATGAAGTTTTCAACGCCGTATGAATCATTAATCAGTCTGAGCTGTCCCCTGTTCAGAGCGCTTATGATTCCCGCAGTTACTGTTGAGCTCAGAGCGAGGGGATTCCCGATTGCCATCACCCACTGACCAACCTTTAAGCCGTCAGAATTTCCGAGGAAGGCGGGAGAAAGATTATCGGCATTAATCTTGATAACACCAAGATCTGTGAGAGGATCGGTGCCAATCACTTTGGCATCATATTTCCTTTTATCATGAAGGGTTACTTCCACCTTTTTGGCATTTTTAATAACGTGATTGTTAGTGAGAATATAACCGTCGGCTGAAATGATGATCCCGCTTCCTGATCCCTGTTCTTCCTTTGGCATTTCGAAACCTTCAAAAGGGAACTGGAAAAGGTCCATTCCGTCATTTTTGTTTTCAGCAACAACCGTTATCTGCACTATTGAGGGGGTTACTTTTTCGGCAACTTCAATGAATGCCTGACTGAAGGTGTTGAGATTACCGTTAAGAGTAACCGGGGGCTGGCTGGCGCCTAATTTAATATCTGCAAGAGATGGTCTCACCCATCCGAAACCTGAGACTAAAACAGCACCAAAAAGCACTCCAAGAATTATAAGTGCAAAAGCACCGGCCACATTTCTGCGTTTCATAGTAATCCTTTTATTTAATAATTTAACAAAGTTAAAGATTTACTGCCTTTGTAATCGGGGAAATGCTGCCGGGAATAAAGCTCCAGAAGACGGATCAGTTTTCCTGTGTATTTCCCGCTTATATCCATGCTTTTTTTACCGTTTAGACAAATTATTAATTTGAAAAGTTCCTCTTCAAGCTTAATGGCATTAACCTTGCCTTTGCTGCATTCCGCACAAATTACCCCCTGATCAAGCAGAATGCTGTTATTCTCTTCTGATGAAATATCTCTGCCGCACAAAGCGCATAATTCGGGGATTATCTCATAACCCACCTGGCGTAAAAAGAAAAGGTAGAATCTGGCAAAAAGAACAGCCGGATGTTCGTTCGCTTCCTCCATCAGATCAAAAATCCTGTCTGTGCCTCTGTAAAGAACATCATTAATCTCCTCTTCAGGCAGAAGATCTTTGATCAGTTCAAGTACCGCCATTGCATATGCAGATGCTTCAAAATCAGATTTGATATTGTCATAATGATTAATGAGATCCGCCCCCGATACAATCTGCATTTCACGGGTATCTTTTTTATAAACTGAAACGGAAATTTTGTTAAGCGGATCAAGCACCCTGCCATAAAGGGAATTTTTTGAACGGCTCCCCTTGGCAATAACGGAGAACTTGCCATACTCTCTTGAAAATATATGGAGAATTTTGCTTGTATCGCCGTAATTGATTTTTGAGAGGACAAACGCCTCAATTATTTTCAGCTGGCTCATCAAACCTGAATGGAGAATGGTAAACACCCTTCTCTGTTATAATGGCAGTTATCAGTTTTGCCGGAATGATATCAAATGCAGGATTAAAAACGGGGTAATCAGATCTTGTAACATGTATATTTTTTACTGAGGTAAGTTCAGAGGGGTCTCTCTCTTCAACGGGAATCCCTGACTTATCAGCAATGTTAAGATCTATTGTTGAAAATGGTGCGGCTATGTAAAAGGGAATATTGTGGTAGGCAGCATTCACTGCGAGTGAGTAAGTTCCGATTTTATTTGCAGAATCTCCGTTAGCAGCAATTCTGTCGGCTCCGGTTATAACTGCATCTATATTGCCGAGCTGCATATTATATGCGGCGGCAGAATCCGGCTGTATCATAAAATCTATACCGGCCTTATGTAGTTCATACGCAGTAAGCCTTGAACCCTGAAGAAGAGGGCGGGTTTCATCTGCATAGACTTTTTTAAGCATGCCCCTTTTCTGCAGCTGATAAATAACAGAAAGTGCTGTGCCATCACCTCCGGTTGCAAGATAACCGGCATTACAATGAGTGAGTATATTTACAGCTCCTCTGAAAAGATCTGCCCCGTGGGTTCCGATCCTGCTGCAGCTTTCAATATCTTCTTCATGAATTTTTCCGGCCTCAGCAAGCAGTCTTTCATAAAGATTATTCTGTTTATCACTCCCGAGAGATTTCACGAGCCGGTCAAGTGCCCATCTCAGATTAACGGCGGTAGGTCTGGAATTCACAAGAATATCATACGCTTCGGAAAGAGAGGGTGAATTTAATGGATATTTCTGAGAGAGGGCGAGAGCGAAAGCCCCTGCAATTCCTATTGCAGGAGCTCCTCTGACTTCAAGTCTTTTGATTGCTTCATTAACTCTGAGGAAGGAATCAGTACTGACAATCACTTCCTCAAGCGGAAGTAAAGTCTGATCAATAAAATGTAAAAAATCGTCTTTAAACCAGAGTGCTCTGTTAGTCAAGCTCATCAAATCTGGTCATTGTAAGAAACTCTCTGTATCTGTCCTGTACTCTCAGGTAAGAAAGATTTTCCAGTCCTTTTGTGCTGAAATCCTCAACACAGAAAGAAGCCATTGTTGAACCGTAAATAACAGCTTTCTTGATATTTCCGGTTGAAGTGTCTTCGGTTTTAAATAAATACCCAATAAATCCTCCGGCAAACGAATCGCCTGCTCCGGTGGGATCGTTAATCATTTCAAGCGGATATGCAGGAGCGGAGAAAATGACATCTTCAGAGAAAAGAAGTGCTCCGTGCTCCCCTTTCTTAATAATTATTGTCTGAGGACCCATATCTCTGATCATTTTTGCAGCCTTAATGAGATTGGGTTCGTGGGCCAGGAGTCTTGCTTCAGAATCATTGATAATGAGAACATTTACGCGCTTAAGCACTTTCTTAAGTTCATCCTGCTTGCCTTCAATCCAGTAGTTCATGGTATCGCATACCACAAACGGATCACCCTCAAGCTGATCAAGAACTTTAAGCTGGAGAACAGGATCAATATTTCCGAGGCATACAAATCTTGATTTTCTGAGGTTATCAGGTATCACGGGATCAAACTGCTCAAAAACATTCAGTTCTGTGAGAAGGGTATCTCTCGTGTTCATATCGTAATGATATTTGCCTGACCATCTGAAGGTTTTTCCGCCTTGTACAACCTGAAGACCTGAAACATCAATATTGTGAGATTCCAGCATTTCAATGTATCTCTGCGGGAAATCTTCCCCGACCACACCAACTATGTTGACGGGCCCGCTGAAATAGCTTGCTGAAATTGATATGTATGTTGCTGATCCTCCGAGAGCTTCCTCAACGGAATGGAAAGGGGTAGCCACTGAATCCAGCGCCAATGAACCGACAATCAGAATGCCCAATTTTACTCCTGTTATTTTTTGTTATTGAGATTTTAAATTTAATTAATTTTACTCTCAGATACCATCAAAAGCGGTAATCTCAACAAACTTTAGCGTATTATCTTCTTTTTCTGTGAATTCTGAGATAATATCAGTTGAAAGACGCTGCCCCGGCCATGCATACAAAGCCCTCACTTCAGATTGTGTTCCCCAGAAAAAGTCGCAGTGCTCATCTGAGAGTTTCACTGCCTGATCTGATGTTATTTCAAAAAGAAACACCGGAATCATGGATATATAATCACCTGCGGGATTATAAAAAGAATTTATGTTCGGCACGACCCACATCCGGTCCGGTTTTATGCCTGTCTCTTCGGTCAGTTCCCGCAATGCAGCCCTGAAACCGGCTTCGTCACCGTTAACCTTTCCGGTAATTGGCTGCCAGAGGTTTGGGTAAATCTGGTCTGGTGACCTTTTTAACGCAAGATACTCGGTCTTTGAATTTAATCTTCTTATAAGATGCGCTTCAATCATATTTGAAACAATTTTCATAACAACTCTCTTAAAAATATGCTCTTGCTTCCGCACGTGCTGTGTGAATCACTCTCCCCGCACCCTGTAATCTCCCCTCATAACCGGCTGAGATCTGAAGATTAACCGAAATTCTGTAATCAAAATTGGTTCTCCAGTAGTAATTTTTTCCTGTTGCGTTTCCACCGGTTAGCTCAAACGGGATATAATTCTGAGTGGCTGAAGGAATTATTTCAGTTCTTTCAATTTCTATTCTTCCGCGACCGCTGCCCGCAAAAAAGAGATTCAGCCTGACCGACTGAGAATTAATATCAACCTCAGTGGGGGTTTCAGGGAAACGATCGGTGCTTTTATTTACTCTGAGTTTGAGCCCGAACTCGACATTTTTATCAGGGCGGTAATTAAAATCTATTGATAACTCATCTGAGCCGATTGCCCTGTTTCTGTTGGAATTTTTCCCTGCACTGAGATTATTGATATTGTTAAGATAATCAATCTGCAGAGAAAACTCTTTAACGAGCTGTAATCTTGTTCTGATACTTCTTTCAGAGAACAGTCCGTTTTCTGCTCCCCCGCTGAACTGAGAGAGGCTCCTTCTCTGTGAGAATCTGAGTCTGAAATTAAGGCCCGGATTGTTCTCAAGTATAAAGATATCCTGCTGCAAAAACTGCGATCCCTTGATTGTTGTTGCCGGATTAAGAAAACTTCCGAAATCCAGCAGATAAATCCTGCTAAGTTCAGTTTCCCTGCTGTTTTCCTCTGCCTGACCAATTGTTTCCGCCGTTATATTCTTAAGTATAGCTCCCGCAAATCCCGGAGCATTGATCCCTCCCGGATCAATTTTGAGCCTGAAACCTGTCTTCAGGTCAATCACGGGGAAAAGTTCATCAGAAGGTACTGTCACGGCAATGAAATCTCCGTCAAACAGTGTCGGCTCAAAATCATTTTCATCTGTTACACCGTTTCCGTTTCTGTCACCGATATAGATATAATTACCCCTTCCTTTTTCGACCTTCACAAATACGCGCTGCAAAACCGCGGTTCTTTGGGTTGATACTTCATAAAATATATCTCCGTTGAGGAGGCGGTCAAAAAGATTAACCCTGTTTCTTGACTTGATCAGGATTGTCTGCTGGTCGAGCGAACCTCTTTCCCTGAATATCCGGGAGTATTTTTTCTCCCTGACAGTTATTCTGACTGATGAGTTAAGTTCTCTCCAGCTGTCAAATTTCAGTTCAAGTTCACCCCCTCTTGAATCTGATTCTTTCATCAGTATACCGTTAACCGGCAGCTCATCTTCCCGCAGAACATATTTAAGGGTTACTGAAAGCCCTTTGAACGGGACGCTTTCAAAACCGGGGGAAAGCTCAAGGAAATAGTATGATGATGATGAAACGCTGTCGGTTCCCGCCCTGTTATCAGACCTGCTTTCACCTGTGTATTCAAACACAGGATTAATTATCCATGCTGCTGATCTCAGTTCCCCCCTCTGTTTAAGCCAGCGTGAAGAGAGGGTTGAAACATCGCTTTTAACGTAATCAAAGTTAAAGTTCCCTTCAATACCGTTTTCCCATTTCATGCGCATACTGTTATTGTATCTGTCCGATTTCAGATTTCCACCCCTGTCAAGATAACCGTAGAGCGATGCGACTGAAATCTGTTTTACAGGCCGGTAATCAAGCCGCGTTTCTATCAGCTGTTCATTTGCTGTTCCGCTGAAAAGTCCGGTGTTGTAATCTCTGGAGAAATCGACATCATTGAACCTGTCGAGTGATGAAAATTTTCCTTCTATATACCTTTCTTTCACGGATAAACTTGCATTTCCCAGTTCGAGTCCTGCAATTTCAAGATCACGCGGAAGAATATTAATCTGCGTTTGTCTGGAGTATCCGTTTATTTTTGAAGATTCATCAGATGAAAACTGATTGAGATCATACCTTGAACCTCCGAGTTCCATCTTCATTCTGAGAATACCTTCAAGTTCATACTCAAGGTTAAGTGCCAGATTCTGTTTAAGTTCAGGCAGCGGAAGATATACAACAGGAAGGTAATTCCCGGCATTTTTACCGACGAATACAAACTGTCCGATACCTCTTCTGATGTAATCACCCTGCAGTTCACCGCTGTAGCTGAATGAGACGTTATAGATTGCGGAATCCGCTCCCGGAGCATAACGGTAGAAGGTCACCGCTTCACCTGCAATAAGTGAATCAACTCTTTCATAACCGCCCCTGCGCCTTCCGAGCGAATCGGGTTCAGCAAGTGAAACACCGGGTTTGACTGCCTTCTTTCTGTCCCCTCCTGCAGATTCAAGCAGTTTAATGTCCGAATCTGTCAGAAGCAGATCCACGGGTGAATCTTTATTATCACCCTCCCTTGCATAAAGCACGCCAAGCTTCAGTTTATTATCGAACAATTTAACTGATGTCTCACCCGAAAGGAAATTTCGGGAGTACTTTCTGTCACTGTATTCAAAATCAATGCTTATTCTTGATGTTGAAACAATCAGACGGCGGGTTGTGAAAGTAATCTCTGCGTTTGAATAATCAAT
>JABWCA010000066.1 GCA_013359345.1 Ignavibacteriaceae bacterium | reverse complement strand
CAATGCCACAAATTCCAGACAGGAAACAATCTCTGTTTTTCTTCTTAACTGCCCTGTTTCGGATATTTTCACACAGAAATTCTTAAAATCATTCAGTATCTGCGCACCCCGCTCTTCTGCTTTATCGGCTCTTATATAGAGAGAATTTTTTCTGAAACGGCTTATTTCCTCAAGCAGCTTATCTTTAAAGCCCGCACTGAACCCCTTTACATCATCAAGCCTGCCGTTGCTGAGCGCCTCTTCCAGCCCTTCTACGCTCACCACACCTTTATCATGGTACAATGCCTGAATTTTCTTAGAACCAAGACCTCTCAGGCTGAAAAGATCAAACACGGTATCAGGAACATCTTCAGAAAGAGTCTTGAGCGTTGCCGATTCTCCCGTCGTATAAATTTCTTCAACGACGGCCAGAATACCCTTTCCTATCCCTTTAACAGAAGCCAGCTCACCTGATTTGTATAAGCCGTCAATCTCTCCCGTAAGCCCTTCAAGCACCGATGCCGCATTCCTGAATGCACTTACCTTAAAGACATTCTCGCCTTTGAAATCCATGATATCTGCTATTTTTTCGAGGGCGGTAATATAAAGAGTATTGTTTGGCATATCAGAATCCTGCTGTTTTGAATAATATCATAGTGGTTGTAAATCCTGTCACTGCTCCGGCACAAACCTGCAGAAGTGTATGCTTGCCCAGATAAACCCTTGACCAGCCAACAGAAAATATCACTGCTGCTGATAACAGGAACAGCCAGGGAGATATCATAAAAGCAGCAGCGGCAATACCCGAGGCTCCCATGGCGTGGGCTGACATTTTCCAGAACAGATTAACAAAATAGAGCAGAATAAGATTAATCAGAGTTGAAAAATACAGAATTTTCACCAAACTCAAACCTGTCAGTTCATTAAGCCAGATCATTCCGGCAAGGAGCATCACAACAGCTGCCAGATAGGGGTAATGCCTTTCATGGCGGTCAGTGGCATCGGCATCAGAAACCACCTTAAGTTTCAGGAAGATGAGGAAAAGCAGGATCGGGATGATTAACAAAAACAGACTGAAAAATATAAGGAGCTGAAACTTGTCTGATCCCGGTTCAGTATGCTGAACCAGTAATATCAGTACAGCCGCAAGCTGAGAAACGGGAGGGATGAAAAGGAGCGATATTCCTTTCGCAATTTTCTGTTGCAGAATATCCTCCTTAATTCAGATTTTCGGTTGTTCCGGCAGGAGAGATTTCCTCATGAAGCAAACGGTGAAGCTCTTCATGATAATTCATCAGAATTTCTTTAACCTCCTCAAATGTGATAACCCCCATCAGCGCGGTTCTGGTTTTTGAGGCGTTCGGAAGGTTTTTAAGGTATCCGCTGTAAAATTTCCTGTGTTCAAGAACTGCTCTCCGCTCCCCCTTAACCTGCACGGCAAGCTCAAGGTGCCTCACTGCAGTGTGTATTTTAAGCGAGGGTGATGCATCATCAGGCGGGGTTTCACCCCTTAGCAGTGTTTTTATGTCTCTGAATATCCACGGATTACCTATGGCACCGCGGGCAATCATGATTGCATCCGCGCCCGTCTCATTAAGAACTTTCACGGCATCATGCGCCGTCATCATTCCCCCGTTG
The DNA here is from genome assembly GCA_013359345.1 of Ignavibacteriaceae bacterium. Taxonomy (GTDB): domain Bacteria; phylum Bacteroidota; class Ignavibacteria; order Ignavibacteriales; family Ignavibacteriaceae; genus JABWCA01. Next base: position 15,126 of record JABWCA010000066.1, on the reverse strand, counting down.
AGTGCAATCGGGATCGAAACAGTCTTCCTGAGCTCCTCCATCCATGAGAAATCGGGATCACCCTTATGCCCCATGGCACGCGTTCTTCCGTGAATGGTTAGAGCCTGAACTCCCACATCTTCAAGCCGGCGCGCAATTTCCAGAACTTTAATGCTTGAACTGTCCCAGCCTATCCTTGTCTTAACTGTAACAGGTTTATTAACGGCTTTAACCACTTCGGCAACAAGTTTCTGCATGTATTCAGGATCTTTAAGAAGTCCGGCACCTGCGCCGCAGCCAACAACATTTTTGACCCAGCAGCCCGCATTGATATCAATAAGATCAGGATCTTCTTCTTCGGCAATTCGTGCAGCTGCAACCATTGATTCATGATTCCCGCCGTAAATCTGGATGCCTGCAGGCCTCTCTTCGGGAATCAGCCTTAGTTTTTTGTGTGTTTTTTCGGACCCTCTTATCAGTCCCTCTGAATTCACAAACTCTGTGTATACAATATCAGCTCCCAGTTCTCTGCATATCAGCCGGAAAGATATATCTGTCACATCTTCCATCGGCGCAAGGAGAACCGCATTCTGAATATTTATTTCACCAACTCTGAACATTTTAATGACCGTGCGTGTGATTATTTAAATTGATAAATTTATCAAAGTATTTCAAACTGTAAATTATCATAATGACCCCCACAAATGACCCTGTGAGGAATGGTATTGTGTAACCGAGCCACTGGTATGAAAAACCGCCCCAGAGAGGCCCCAGCACCCTTGCAAGCGATGCTATCGACTGGTTTGTGCCGAGCACAAGCCCCTGCTCATTTTCCTTAGTGACTTTTGATACCAGGCTGAGCAGTGTCGGCTGTACAATGCCGGTTCCTATTGAAAGGACTATCAGCACCGCAATAAGCCCGTAAATGTTGACACCGAACGGCAGCATTGCCAGCCCGATTGTCATGAATACAAGTCCGTAAATCACGAGCTTCTTATCACCAAGCTTTTTATTGAGCTTACCGATAAACCCGCCCTGTATGGCTGCAGATACAAAACCGGTGAGGCCGAACATAAGTCCGTTCTGAAAATCGGAAAGGTTATACACCAGATGCCCCAGCAGAGCAAAGGTGCCATAGATGTTAGCCATTGAGAATGTGAGAAAGAAGAAAGAGAGAATCGTGAATGATATGGCTCTTGATCTGAAGACAACTTTAAATGACTGCGGATCAAAGATTTTCCGCCTGAGCTGCGGATCTGTTTTTTTCTTCTCCGGTTCGGGAAGAGAAAAGAAACTGACAATTAGCGCAAGCACAGAAAATCCGGCTGCAGCAAGCCCTGTTACCTCATACCCGAATTTGGAAAGAATACCTCCTATCAGAGGACCAAAAACGAACCCGAGACCGAACGCCACACCAATGAGGCCCATCCCCCTTGATCTCTCCTGCGGGGTTGTGACATCTGCTATGTAAGCCTGTGCAACGCCTATGCTGCTTCCCCCCATTCCTGCAATCACACGTGATAAAAGAAGCATGGGGAAATTGTGAGTGTAAGCAAAAATGACATATCCTGTTGCATTGAGCAGCAGTGTGAAAAGAATGATTTTTCTCCGGCCGTACCGGTCAGAAAGCCCCCCGAAAATAGGGTTAAATATAAACTGAATAAATGAATAGGCAGCAATTGCAACACCAACTGCCCCCTCATTCACATGAAGTTCATTAACTGCAAAGGTCGGGAGTATCGGTATCAGAATTCCAAACCCGAGCAGGTCAATGAATACTACAAAGAATATTAGTGTTAACGGTAGATTTTTTCGCATAAATTTAGTATAAGAGTATAAAATATAAACACAAGTACATCCCTTAACTGTTCAAATGGGATATACTTGTGTTATATGTATAAAGACCTGAGAGATTCGGAATAAATGAGAAATGGTTATTTCTTTTTGGCAGCTTTTCTCTGGTTTTTAATTTCAAGGATCTCTCCTCTGAGTTCCTGAGCGAGACTTCTTACATCAAGCAGGGATTTTCTGAGTTTAACGGAAAGATTGTTCGGACCTTTTTCGTAGTATCTTTTTACGTCATTTTCCATTGACTGGATTAAATTCAATAAATCCTGATACTTTTGCATAACTTACTCCTGTGATTGGTTATTTAAGATTTTCGTAAACTATTTCAGCAATATCCTTAACCTGCATCTCTTCACTCTTGTCATGAGCTTTAAGACCATCATTCATCATGGTCATGCAGAAGGGACACGCCGTACCTATTGTACCTGCTCCGGTTTCAATCGCTTCCCGGGTTCTCTCCACGTTAACTTTACCGCCATCGTGGTCTTCCATAAACATTCTGCCTCCGCCGGCACCGCAGCAGAAACCTTTTGATTTGTTTCTTTCCATTTCAACAACATTGCTTCCTGCCGCAGAAAGTATTGCCTTACGGGGTTCTTCATAAATATCATTGTAACGCCCTATATAGCATGAATCATGGAAAGTGACTTTTTCTTTAACTGAATTTTCCTTAACGCTTATTTTACCTGATTCAATAAGTTCAGATATAAGCTCTGAGTGATGTTTCACTTCAAAATTACCGCCAAACTGTTTGTATTCATTTTTAAGCGAGTTATAACAGTGGGGGCAGGCGGTAACAATCTTTTTAACGCCGTATCCGTTAAGTGTTTCAATATTTGATTTCATCATCTCCTGTGCAAGGTACTCATTGCCGAGCCTTCTTGCGGTGTCTCCGTTGCATTTTTCTTCTGAACCGAGAATCCTGAAATCGATGCCGCCCTTCTGCATTATTGATGCAAATGCCTGCGACACCTTTTTGTATCTGTTATCATAAGAACCTGCGCATCCCACCCAGAAAAGGTATTCACCCGAGGAATCTTCTGACATTGTCCTGATATCCATACCATTAGCCCAGTCTCCCCGCTCAGACGGATCAAACGCCCACGGAGAGAAGTTATTTTCAAGGCTCCTGAAGGTATTGTTAAGCTCAGGAGGGAAACTTGATTCCATTAGCACAAGGTTTCTTCTCATATCAACAATTGAATCAACGTGCTCAATAGAAACGGGACACTCCTGAACGCATGCCATACAGGTTGTGCATGCCCACAGCTCCTGTTCGGTTGTGTAATCAGGCACATGGGTTTTTTCAAACACTTCCCCTTCATTCACGCCTTTAACCAGCATTGTGCCCTTATCAAAGGCGCGGTCACGTATATCAGTTATTATCTTTCTGGGGGAAAGAAGTTTGCCAACAGTGTTAGCGGGGCACACAGAGGTGCATCTTCCGCATTCGGTGCAAGAAAATGAATCAAATATCTGTTTCCAGGTAAACTGCTCGAGGTCTTTAACCCCGAAAAACTCATTTTTTTCATCTTCAAGGTTGATCGGCTTGATTGTGTTCTTTTTCTCATCAACATTGCCGAAGTAAACGTTGGGCACCGATGTAAGCACATGAAGATGCTTTGAATATGGCAGATAATTCAGGAAAGCGAATATTGCAACAATATGAATCCACCAGAAAACTTCATATAATGTGCCCGCTCCTGCATTTCCCGAACCGAAAATTGAAGCCGCAAGGGGTGCGCTCAGCGGTCTGAATTCATATCCCGATAATCCGTGCATTGCCACATGTGAAATGTTCTGGCCGAACATTGAAACAACAACAACCAGAATCATGCCTAAAATAAAAGCCGCATCTTTACTTCCGTGTGCATCAACCTGGAGTCTCTTCACCTTCTGGATATATCTTCTGTATGCGGCAAAAAGAACCGACCCGATCACCAGAATCCCGAAAACATCCTGTATCACGGTAATCACTCCGAACAGGGGCCCCAGAAATTTGAGGCTGAAGGGGGCGTAAAATCCCTGGATTATTGCCTCAATAACGGCAAAGAGAAAAAGCACAAAGCCCCAGAATATCAGAGCGTGGAGAGTTCCGGCAAGGGGTTCCCTGAACAGCTTGCTCTGGGCTATGGCCACAATAAAAACATTTTTAAGCCGCTGAGGTATGTTATCAAAACGGTCTTCGGGTCTGCCTGTTTTAAGAATCTTTATAAGGTGGAGACACCGTAAAGTAAAAAAGACTATTGCCCCGATAAAAAGCGGAACAAACACTGCAGTTTTAATAATATTCATACCTCAGCAACCTCAGAATTTTACAGAGTTATTTCTTCACTGATTTAAGACCAAAATAAAGGGCTGTGCCCGCAATAACTTTAATCACAGTGGGGAGTGAAAATAAAGCTGCATGTATTTTGAGTGTTTCAGAAAGATTGTTAATGAAGAATGCATCAAGGAATAATGCACCTGAAAGAATAACAACAAAATTTGCGGCAAACATAGCTGCAACAATTCCTGCATAGTTTGAATAACGTTCGGCTATAAGGCCTGCTGCAAGCGCACCCAGCGGGAAAGCGAGCAGATAGCCGCCTGTTGTGCTGAAAAATCTTGCAATGCCTAACGGTGCATCGGGAACAGCAGCAAATAAAGGAAGGCCTGTTGCGCCGAGTGCAAGGTAAAGACCCATGCTGTATGCCCCTTTTCTGGCTCCGAGTATTGCTCCCGCAAGACCGACAACCATAGTCTGCAAGGTTATCGGCACCGGTTTAACCGGAATGGTTACCTGTGCGGCAATTGCAATTAAAAGTGTGAATGAAAATACGCCAAACCATGGTTTGCTTATTACATTTGAAATTTCGTTCAGATGGATTTTTACTGAATCTATCCTTGATTTCATCTTTACCTCAGTTTAAGATATTTTTGAAGAATTTTATTGTCTCATTTATAGCTGATTCCAATTTATCATTGGTGCCTTTAAAGGGATGTTCTGCATTGAATGTATGACCCGTTGCAGGAAGCATCACCAGTTTTGATCCTTTACCTTCTTTAAGATTATTATATATTTCAACAGCTTCTTCAGGTTTTACTGTTAAATCCTGCTCACCGTGTATAATAATAACCTGACTGTTAATTTTTTTTACAGCCATCTTTAAATTTAAACCTTTTTTATCTTGATTTATAATATCATCAAGAAGATTTTTGCCTGCGCGCATTTTTTGTCTGGTCCGGGTGTTCAGGAATTCAAGATAACCCTTCTGCTCCCAGTCAGTAAGCTGCCGTTCAGAATAACGGTTCAGCTTTGAAACGGATGCCCACAGCGCAGCCGATTTTATTCTGCTGTTAACTGCAGCTTCAAATATGGCCATTGCTCCGCCCCGTGAGTGCCCCAGTAAACAAATGCTTCGTGGAAGGCTTTCAGTGAATTCACCCCTTGCAAGAGCATCTGTTATTTCACTCAGCTCTTTTCTTTCAAGGGAAAAGCTGTTTTCTTCAAACAGATCAAGCCGGGTAAATTCACTGCCGTGCGGCCCGGTGCCGTTATGGCTGAAATTGAATCTGAGAACATTAAAGCCCGCGTGGTTGAACTCTGCTGCAATGTGATGCCAGAAGCCCCAGTCTTTAAAACCCTTAAAGCCGTGAACAAAAATCACCCAGTCGGCTGAATTATTATCAGCAAAATTCAGTGTAACACCCGATTCATTACCACCGGAAGTGTAAAAAATTAAGTCTTTTTGCATTTATACTGTTAATATCTCACTAAAACGCAATAAAGTCAAGAATAAAGAATCTTTCACGCGTCATATATATTGAACGGGTAACAGATTTTTCTGTTTGTTCTCTGCATTTTTTACACTATTTTTAAATTCAGTTACTACGATTTTGGATGTTTTTTTATGGGTTTGTTAGTTATACCTTCTATCGATATTCAGTATGGCAAGACTGTAAGAGTTGTTCAGGGCGTACCCGAAGTCGATTGCAAAGAGTTCGGACATGATCCCGTTGAAATGGCAATGATCTGGCGTACCGAAAATGCGAGAATGATTCACGTGGTCGATTTTGATGCGGCATTCTCCCATGATTACAGGAATCTCCCCCTCCTTGAATCTATCTGCACAAATATCATTATCCCCATTGAATATTCAGGCGGTATAAGATCGCTTGAAGATGCAAAAAATGTTTTTAACACAGGGGTTACCAGGCTTGCTCTGGCAACACTCCCCCTTTCGGATAAAAAGGAGTTTGCAAAAATCCTTGAAAAGTTCGGGCCTTCCCGGATTGTTATCTGCATTGATGTTATTGACGATGAAGTGGTTATCAGGGGCCGAAAGGAAAAAAGCGGACTCACCCCCGTTCAGCATGCTCTGAATATGGCGGAAATGGGCGTTCAGAGATTTGTGGTAACCGATGTATCCAGAAACGGAATGATGAGCGGGCCTAACATTACGCTTTCACGCTCTGTTGCTGAAGCCACAGGTAAACGGGTTACACTCTCAGGCGGCATCAGTTCAAAAGATGACCTCATAAAAGTTCAGGAAAATATGGATTCAGGCATTGATTCGGTCATTGTGGGGCGCGCACTTTACGAGAACAGATTCCCCTGTCAGAAAATATGGAGAATGGTTGAGGCTGATTTAGTATCTTAACTTGACATTGATGTATATGATTTGTATTATACTCTGAAACATTTCAAATATTCGGAGATAGTTATGGAGATCACATACAAAAAAATACTGGTCCCGATCGATTTTTCAGATTTCTCCAAAAATGCCTTTAAATATTCGCTTTCCTTTGCAAAACAGCATAACGCGACAATAACGCTCGTTTATGTTATGGAACCTGTATTTTATCCCCCCGATTTGTCACTCGGGCAGATCACACTTCCTGCCGTTGATCTTGATATGGAAGGCAAGGCAAGAGAAGAGCTGGAGAAAGTGGCAGATCTGGCAAGGAATGAAGGTGTTGCAGCCGCCACAATAATTAAGATGGGTAAACCTTTTGTTGAGATTATTGACACTGCCCGTGAAGAAGATTCGGATCTGATTATAATATCCACCCACGGTCACTCGGGAATGGAACAGATTCTATTTGGCAGCACGGCAGATAAAGTTGTGAGAAAGGCCCCCTGTCCTGTTCTTGTGATCAGAGATCCCATTAAAGGATTCAACTACAAGGAAGCAAAAGGATAATCAGGATTTACGTTCAACCACAAATCTGATCAGAGCCTCAAGCGCTGTTTTTGATTCTGAATCAGGAAAGTTACTCAGAATGCCTGAAGCTTTTTCCGCAAACTGAAGCGCCGTCTGGTGTGCGCGTGCTATGCCACCGTTTGCCTCAGTGAATTCAATCACTTCTTTTACATGCGAGCCCTTTTTAATAAGGGCTTTTATTCTTTTTTTCTCTTTATCATCAACTGCATTTAACGCATAAATGAGAGGCAGTGTTATTTTCTTCTCTTTAATATCGCCGCCTATCGGTTTGCCGAACAGTTTGAACACACCTTCATAATCAAGAATATCATCCTGAATCTGAAACGCAAGCCCGAGCGCATTGCCATAGTCGGCAAGCATTCTGGCGTGTTCCTCATTCTTGTGAGCGCTGAGTGCCCCTATCTTGCAGCAGGTCTCAATTAATGAAGCGGTTTTATCTGAAATGACCTTAAAATAGGTTGCTTCGTCAATATCAAGTTTTCTGGTTTTCTGGATCTGAAGCAGCTCTCCCTCTGCCATTCTTTTTACTGTATCGGTAATAATCTCAAGAAATTCATAATCTTTTGATGCAACCGCCAGATTAAGCCCGCGTGAAAGAAGATAGTCGCCTATGAGCACTGCAACCTTGTTTTTCCAGACAGCATTAATTGACGGCAGCCCGCGCCTTTTATCAGCCGAATCAACCACATCATCATGAACAAGTGTTGCGGTATGGAGCAGTTCAACCAGCACGGCACCTCTGTAACTGCTCTCATTTACTCCGCCGCATAATTTGGCAGAGAGCAGTACAAGAGCAGGTCTTATCTTTTTTCCCTTCTGTTTAAGTATATAGGAGGTCACAATATCAACGAGCGCAACATTGGATTTCATTGATGTTTTGAAAATCCTGTTAAACTCGTCAACTTCCTCCTTTACAGGTTTAAGAAAGCCTGAAATTACGGGAATATTTAATTTTTCTTTACTGCCCATTTACTGATCGCTATACTGATTTCATATAAAATTAAAAGGGGTATTGCTAACATTACCTGGCTTACGGGGTCTGTGCCCGGGCTCAGAAATGCTGCTGCTATCATTAAAATTACTATTGCGTGACGTCTGTATTTCCGCATGAATTCCGGCGAAAGAAGTCCAAGCTTTGAAAGGAAAAACGATATCATCGGCAATTCAAACACTGTTCCGCTTGCGAGCATGATACTTATTATAAGATTCATGTACTCATCTAACGAAAATTCATTTTTTATAGTTTCTGTTCCGAACGAGGCTGCAAAATTCAGAGTGAGGGGAATCATTACAAAGTATGCAAAAACTATACCCGCAAGGAAACAGAGGGTTGAAAAAAGAACTATGTAGAAGATGTACTTCCGCTCTTTACCTTCAAGTGCGGGATAGATGAATTTCCAGAGCTGATAAAATACATTGGGCAGACTCAGTATTATGCCAGAGACTATTCCTACTTCAAAGTACAGGAACAGCTGCCCGAAAGGTCTCAGGTTCTGAAGTGTGAGTCCCAGATTTTTTGCCGGGAGAAGAAGAAAATAATCAATTATGTATGAATTGAAAGCGAGGGTTATTGCCATACCGATCACCACTCCGAGGGCAATCCTGATGAGCCTTAACCTTAATTCTTCAAGGTGGTCAAGGAACGACATTTCATGGTCGTTCCTTCCGCTGCGGGTTTCAGTACTCTCTTCTAATTCTTTAACTGCCACTATTATCCCAGTTCAGGATATAACCTGAAATCCGCTGTTAATTCCTTTATTTCTGCTCTTATTTTTTCAAGCTGCGCCATATCTTCATGGTTATCTATTGCACGGCTGATAAATCCGGCAATGATTTCCATTTCTTTTTCCTTCATGCCTCTTGAAGTAAGCGCGGGGGTTCCCACTCTTATGCCTGAAGTGACAAACGGTGATCTGGGGTCAAACGGAATCATATTTTTATTAACAGTCATACCGGCGTGTTCAAGGGTTATTTCACCCTGTTTTCCGGTGATGTTTTTATTAGTGAGATCAACAAGCATGAGGTGGTTATCTGTGCCGCCGCTGATGATCCTGAATCCGTATGAATTAAGTTTTGCAGCCATTGCGCGTGAATTTTTAATCACCTGGGCTATGTACTCCTTAAAATCATCTGTGAGAGCCTCGCCAAAGGCAACCGCCTTTGCCATTATGATGTGCATGAGCGGACCGCCCTGAATTCCGGGCATAACGTTGCTGTCAATGATCTCAGACATCATTTTCACCCTGCCTGTTTTGGGAGCGGTGAGACCAAACGGATTTTCAAAATCCTTACCCATGAGAATCACTCCGCCTCTGGGGCCCCTCAGGGTTTTGTGTGTGGTTGATGTTACAAAGTGACAGTGCGGCAGCGGATTGTTAAGAAATCCTTTTGCAATAAGCCCGGCCGGGTGAGCCATATCGCACAAAAGAAATGCACCAACTTTATCGGCAATCTGCCTGAATTTTATATAATCCCAGTCCCTGGAGTAGGCGCTTCCGCCGGCAATGATCATTTTAGGCTTTTCTCTGAGTGCCAGTTCCTCAATTTTATCATAATTGAGCAGGCCGGTTTCCTCATCAAGCTCATAGGGAACCGGGTGATACAGTTTACCTGAAAAGTTCACCGGTGAGCCGTGAGTCAGATGGCCGCCATGGGCAAGGCTGAGACCCATGAATTTATCTCCCGGCTGAAGAACAGACATGAAAACCGCCATATTGGCCTGAGATCCGCTGTGAGGCTGAACATTTGCATACTCCGCGCCAAAGAGCTGTTTAAGCCGGTCAATCGCAATTTCTTCTGCCATGTCAACATATTCACAGCCGCCGTAGTATCTCTTGCCGGGGTAACCTTCAGCATATTTATTGGTGAGCACAGAGCCGGCTGCTTCAAGCACTGCCCTGCTCACAAAATTCTCTGATGCAATCAGCTCAAGCTTGGTGTTCTGTCTTGAGGTTTCAAGCTTTAAAACCTCATATATTTTTTCATCTTTTTTCAGGTAATCGTACATTTTGAAAGCCTTTATTTATGCTTCAGCAAATTATCTTTAAAGTAACAAACACGGAAGTGACTCTTTAAGAATTACTTCCGTGCTTTTATTGAATTTCGTTAAGATACGCGGTTAATGCCGCTTAATCAGAATGATGTTACACTCATCCCTATCCAGCCAAAGCATCCGCCGCTGATGGGAATCTGTGTTCCGGGTGCAATTTTCTTAAAGAAGAACTCTTCCTGTGTGGGAATGCTTCCTGAAACCGCAGCGGCTCTCTCTTTTGCTTCGGTTAAGCCGGGATCCATAGAAACTGCACGGTTGTATGTGTTCATTGCAAGAAGGTATACAAGTTTTGTATCAAAATCAAAACCGCACTGTCTTGCTGACTGCTCATACAGTAATCCTTCATAGTAAACCGGTAATGCCCAGTTTCCGCCAACCTGGCTTGCTTTTCTGAAGTCGGTTCTTGCCTGTGAGAACATACTTTTTTCTTTGTAAGCAAGTCCCCTGTTTGAGTAGTGCTCTTTTTTATCGGGCTCAAGTTCAATAAGTCTGGTAAAAGTGGCAATAGACTTATCAGTTTCACCGAGCTTATTATATACAGTGCCGAGCTGGCTCCAGTAGTTAATGGTCTCAGGTGATTTCTGGGTCAGGAATTCAAGCGCTTCCTTTGCCTTATCCCATTCTCTTGCCTTTATACAGAGCGAGGCATAGTTCCATGCTTTACCCAGGTTTTCTTTGTCAAAATCCCAGTTTTTCTTTCTTATTGCTATGAGCTCATCTATATTTTCAACCAGCCCTTCAAGCTCCTGATTCCATGCGGGATTAGAAGGCTCGGCGGTGGCGAGATATGAATAAAGATCCAGTGCTTTGGTTTTGGCATCGGGGTCTTCGTTCATTCTGAGTTTATAGAATTTCCCGAGTCTGTCATAGTAATATGTAGAAAGTCCTGAATCAGCGGCAATGGCTTCCTCATAATATTTGATCAGCACAGGCACTTCTGTCTTCTTCCAGAAATCAAGGACAAAAGCCTTTCTGAACTTGTAATAAGGAGCGTTGGCAACGTCAAACTTTATACCCAGATCATATATATACATTATGGTATCCGCAATCTGAGATTTTCTTGCGTCATCAATCTTTGCAGAATCATGCATATAGGTGAGGGCTTCCTCCATTTTTCCCGCGGTCCACTTGGTAACTGTGTTTGCGGTGTCAATAGTGAGCACTCTCCAGCCATAGGGAATCGCGCTTTCATAATCACGGTTCTTAAAATATTCCGAAAACAGGCTGTAAAGAATCTTTACACTATCAACCGAGGTATATTCTTTTGACATCAGGTTCTTTGTTACCGCAGCATCGGAGGTGCTTATCATACCTGTCAAAAGTACAGCAGCGATTATATACTTTAACATTTTAGTTACCTTTGTTGTTATTATCTTTCTTGTCTGATGAACCAGAGTTCTCCTAAACTCAATCCTACCGCAAATTTTATTATATCCTCACGAATAAGATTATTATCAGTTGTTCCTCTGTTTGAATAAATTAATGCAAAATCAAGGCTGTTGCCATAAGACATCACATAGGTCATACCCACTGAAACCGAAAGCTGATTTATCTGATTTCCTAAGACCACATAAGGAGTCTTCTCATAACTTACACCACCGCGCCACAGAAATTGTTCCACCGGCATTCCCCTCACGGGCTTCGGATTATACTCCGCGCCGGCACTGATTTTATAGACATCCTGCATTTCTGTGAACGTTGATCCGTTAAGTGCAAGCTTGGTCCATGGCTGGCTCAGATAATCCATATAATATTTCACATTGCCTGCTCTGAATGAAAGCCCGAGGTTCATGCGCTCAGGTATTTTCAGTTCAGCATCCCCTGCTCTTACGGTGTCATTCACGTCTCTGATCACATAATATAAAGTTGATTCTCCTTTGGATGTTGATGCAAGGTCATAGCTGAACCCGAGCCTGAGATCTTCAAGCCATTCAACATTGAGAAGCGGACTTATATCATTTGAAATATAGCCGAATGTGAGGCCCAGGCCTCTGGTGTTGGTGTATTTGTCAAAAGCTGTGCTCACATAACTGTTAGAGCTGAAAAGCACCTGAGATGAATACTCAAGCCCCGTTACGTAATAGTTTAACGCCATGCCTATATTACCTGCGTAGGGAGCGTTATAAGAAGTGCCCAGATAGAATTTTGTAATTCCGCCGTTGCCTGCGTAACTGGTTGTAAACGTTCCTGCCGAATCAGTGGGGTTTGAGGATTTCTGTTCAATTTCATACCCGATCCTTGTGTAACGGTTCATTCCCATTGCCACGCCGATACCATATTTTGAGCTCACCGGAAAACCAAGTGAGAGTCCGTTAAAATATGCTCCGGAATAAAACTTCGAGAGTGAGCTGCTTTTATTAAAGGCAGCATCCATTGTCATATCAAAGTTAATCCGTGTAAGATCAAGATATCCGTATGATGCAGGGTTGAGCGGAGAAACAAGGTCTCTTTCAATGAGACTGACCCCCAGATCACCCATGCCCGCTTTTCTTGCATTAGAAGCATACTCAGGGGTGCCTGCTCCCAGTCTTGAATAAACGGAGTTGCTCTGTGCTGTGAGTGATGAGGTTATGATAACCGCAAAAATCGTGATTGCTTTAAGTGTGTTCATAGTTTTCATGTTACTTCACCAGCGTATAGGTTATCACTAATCTGGGACGTTCATTATAGACAGGATAAGAACTGCCTTTAAGAACTATTTTTTCAAGACCTTCAGCCGGTGCGGCAGTCGAAAGGTAAAAACCGAGATTTTTATCAAGATAAAACATATTTTCAAGCGCAGATGTCACTTCACCGCTGTAAACATTATTGCTGAGTGAAAGCGTCGAGGAAGGAACACCGTAAGTTTTAGCGGTTGAGTCGGTATTAAGTTCTGTTATTGTCCTTGCCAGGAGTGAGGTGAAACCGCTGCTCCCTATTTCGGAGGATGCTCCGTTAATCTGCAGGGTTGCCCTGTTTATCACGATATCCTTCGGGAGCTTCTTAAGATCAAAATAGAGTGAACTCCCCACAGTTAAACCGCTCTGAACCGTCATCAGAGTGGGATCAGTCTGTGTGAATGATGCTTCAACAACGTGAGCATCAGAAATTGATCTGAATGTGATAGTCGTATCGGTGGATGCTCCCTTTTTCCTGAATCTTATGTCAATTCTTGGTGCAACCGTGATATCTGTTGAAAATCCTTTGAAACCTGCAATGTATGGTGTGGGCACATCAACCGAAATAAACACGCCGTTATTTTTGTAGGTGTTTGTGTCAACTGTGTTCTTCATCCACTTCATTACAAGCGCGTTGTTCAGTGAGAAGTGATAGTTTGAATCGGCTGAGGGTGTACCGTCAAGCACCGATGTTGTCATGTCTATATCAGGGAGAGAATCAACTCTCACGGTAAGGGGATCCCAGAGGGTTTTGATTTCATTTACTTTTATTGAGGAAACAGGGAAAGTTCCGGTTGTGTCACCAAACTTGTAATTTGGTGTGAGAATCACTTTATTTGAAATTATTTCGATGCTGTCTTTTGAATCTGCCAGCAGAGCTTTGGTGGCTTCATCAAAACCTAACGAGAACTCAAGCAGAATTGATGACCTGATTCCCTGCCTGTTACCGAGCAGGAGCCTGTCAGCATTTCCCAGAGCAATGATTTCTCTGTATGATCTGGAATACTGACTCATTGAATCAGTAAGCGCGTCAAGAACAATTACCTTAAGTTCATCCTTTTTAACGAAATCGACTCCCAGAAGTGAAGGGTCATCGCTGCATCCCGTAAATAAAAGTAAAATTAAAAGTGCTCCAGTTAAAGCGGATTTAATTTTCAAGTTGAGTAAGCTCCTTAATTTTTATACATGCTTCATACAAATTTTCGGAAATATAATCCGGTAAGTTGTTTTGAAGCCTGAGTATGTCAAAATGTTCAATTCCGTTCCCGGTCTTTACAAGTATTGTTCTTAATCCGGCATTTTTGCCGCACTCAATATCGGATTTTGAATCACCAATCATAAATGAACGGCTTAAATCTATATCAAACTCTTTTGCTGCCCGCTCAATCATTCCTGTGAGAGGTTTTCTGCAGCTGCATTCAGCATCGGGCGAAAAATCAGGGTGATGGGGGCAGTAGTAAAATTTATCAATGCCTGCACCATCCTTAAGAAGTAATTCATTAATGCGCTCATTCACGGCATCAACATTTTCCCTGCTGATCAGCCCCCGTGAAATTCCGCTCTGATTTGAGACTACAAAAATCTTATACCCGAGTTCGTTTTTCAGAATTGCGAGACCTTTGCCCGCATTTTCAATCAGAAAGGCGTGATCCGGATCGCCAAGATAACCCGGGTCATGGTTGATGGTCCCGTCTCTGTCAATAAAAACTGCGATATCAGTCATTAGCCAGAACTTTTCTGTACAGATCAACGTAACGTTTTGAAGAGGCCTGCCAGCTGAAATCTGCCTTCATTCCGTTTTTCATGATATTGGCCCAGACATTCCTTTTCTGGAACAGATTTACAGCGCGTTTAACTTCCTCAAAAAACTCTTCCTTATCATAATTCACAAACTTAAAACCGTTGCCGGTGTTTTTTTCTTCATCGTATCTTGTCACAGTATCAGCAAGTCCTCCCGTTTCCCTTACAACGGGCACAGTTCCGTAGACCAGAGAGTACATCTGGTTAAGTCCGCAGGGCTCATGTTTTGAAGGCATGAGGTAAATATCACTTCCGGCTTCAATCTGATGGGCAAGCTCATCAGAGAAACCGAGATAACAGGCAAATTTATCTTTATATTTTTTTGCGTAGTTATCAAAAATCTTGTGAAAATTCCTGTCGCCCGTACCAAGCAGAACAAGCTGCACTTTAAGTGTCATTATCTTCTCAAACGCTTCCGTTATAAGGTCAATGCCTTTATAATCAAACAGCCTTGAGATAACAGATATAACGGGAGTTTCAGGATCATAAACCAGCCCGAAGCGTTCAATCATAACTTTCTTATTGATCAGCTTGTTCGGGAGTGATTTCGAGTTATAATTTTTTGCTATGAACTTATCGGTGT